>CAZSVH010000054.1:0-11395 GCA_964610235.1 uncultured Methanospirillum sp.
CTGCTCTGCCGAGAGGTGGGAGGCGAATATCCACGGACAGTGTCCCTTGTCAGGGAGAAACCCCCGTGCCCGCTGGACCGTCTTGAACGATCGCTGGCCCACCCGGTGGAACTTGAGGATGACCGGCCCGGTTCCGACTGCCTCATAGACCCGTGCCTCCTTCCCTTCCCCGACCAGATCACCCAGTGCAGATATGGTCCCCTTCTGCACGAGGTGATGGACAGCCAGCGAGTCATACCCGTTGAAGACGAGCGCGTACCCGGGATAGGGGACAAGAGTGAACTTGATCATCCCCTGGTCAGCCAGTCTCCTGACCCGGTAGTCCACCTCACCTGCTGACAGGCGGGTATTCTTCTTCAGCTCATCAAGAGGGACCCAGTCATACCGGCTCATCAGGTACTCCAGTGACTGGAGAATTCTGATCTCGTATTTGTGCAGGGACCTGATCTGATCAGCCGAGATATGCATCAGCTTATGGGTTTATGGCAGAGTATAATTAAGTCTGTTCGGAGATTGCATGAACTGCTTCAGATGTCAGCGGCCGGCCGTGATCTTCCAGCGGTACTCGGGGCGTCCGCTCTGCCTCCATCACCTCTGCATCGATATCGAGAGCCGTGCAAAACGGAGTATCAGGAAGAACCAGTGGCTTTCGAGGGGTGATCGGATCGGTGTGGTGGAAGGGATGGAGCAGAGCCGTGCGCTGGGACGGTTCCTTGGTCGTCTGGTGGAGGGGAGGCATGATATTTCACTGGTATCCCTTTCTCCTCCCCCCCGGGCCTCTCCCGGGTCTCCCTCCTGGTATGCATCCCTCACACAGGGAGCAGCGGACGCATCCGTGACGCGGGTTGCCCTCCCCTTCTCTCTTGAGGATCAGGCAGCCGGTATTCTCTCCGCGATACTCCGGGGGAGGGCAGATCTCCTCTTCAGGCCTCCGGCCTTCATGGATGGAACGGCGGTGATGATCCCGTTCCAGGAGATTCCGGGAGATGAACTCATCCTCTATGCTGCCGGGTCGGGCGGAGGTGACCCGTCCGGCGTGAGGGGGGTGTCTCCTCCGATCCGGGAGGATCCGTTCCCGTCTGCCGTACGCTCGCTACTTCACGCATATACTCGTACCCATCCGTCTGCCCCCCATGCCCTCTGCCGGTACCGGGAAGAACTTCAGGACCGGAACCGGTCTGACTGAACCTTTTTTTCTTCCCTGAACAGACACATAAACGGATTATCTGATGCCGACGAGTGCTGATATGAGAGATGGGATCTGCAATCTCCTGGTCCGTACCCTGGATGACTCCGGTGCGGGGGGATACGTGGTCGGGATATCCGGGGGAGTGGACTCTGCACTGGCTGTTGCGCTCTGTTGCCACGCTGTCGGTCCGTCCCGTGTCCGCGGTCTCTTCCTCCCCAGTGCCGTGACTCCTTCTGCTGATGCAGCCGATGTCTCAGCCCTCGCTGCCGCCTTCCGGATACGGACAGATACCATCCCGATCGATCCGATCATCAGGGAGTATACCCGTATTCCGGGATGTGGTGAATCCCGGCACGTGATCGGGAACCTGATGGCCCGGACCCGGATGACCCTTCTGTATTTCGCGGCGAACAGCGACTCCTCGCTCGTATGCGGGACATCAAACCGGACCGAGTACCTCCTGGGGTACTGCACCAAGTTCGGGGACAACGCGGCCGACATCCAGCCGCTCCTCCATCTGCTCAAGACTGAGGTCTGGGAACTGGCACGGGAGCTGGGCGTTCCCTCATCGATCATCACCCGGCCTCCCACCGCCGGTCTCTGGTCAGGGCAGACGGATGAGGGTGATCTGGGGATGACCTACGCAGAGATTGATGGAGCGATCCGGTCCCTTGAAATGCATGACTGGGTCCCGGGCACCCCGGCAGAAGAGAAAGTGGCTGCCCGGTATGCCGGGTCACGCCACAAGCGGGTTCCTCCCCCGTCTCTCCTGGTCAGGTGAAGAGGGAGAGCCGCGGATAATCATCCTCGCACTCTTTTGGATGATTGAGAAACCGGAGCCTCCGCTCATCGCCAATCATATCATACAGGCTCTGGTCAGGGAAGGGTTCAGGGAGCGGGATCCCGGTTGCATCCACGATCCGGATCGGCGGAATATCTGCCGGGTAGGCAGGGTTTCGCCGGATCGTCTCATCTGAAAAGAGGTAATATGCCCCGCCCTTCATCTCTTCATACGGCCGGTAATCACTTGCAAATGCAGAGGATACCAGGTTTGCCATGGTCAGGGTCTCCCGGGAGGGGTTGATGGTGACATGCCCGTACCCGGGCGGGATCAGGACGAGATCCCCCTTCTCTGCCCTGATAAGGGCAACATCAGTGAGATCCTTCTTCTGCAGGAGGTAATAGGCATTCCCTTCCAGCACCTCGTAAATTTCAGGGTAGGAGAGGCCATCCGGTGCCCGGGGGTGATAGTGACCCTTCGTCTTGATCCATTCCCGGCAGAGTGTGCGGGCAGGAATCCGGGTGACATCATACCGGATCTGGTGCGTATCAAGCCATTGCCGGTCGCTCTCGTTCCTGCAGACCCCCCGGTACATCTCGTACACTGGTCCGTCACAGGGACAGGCAGGATCTGCAAGAACTGCCTGAATCTCTGATCCGTACCTGATATCTGGGTTATTGAGGGGGAGATCAGTCATACTTCATCATTCCTTTCACTTGATTTATATGTGTTGCCTCTCTCACATCTCGGTGATAAACTCCATCAGGGAGATGTCGGTCACTCCTTTCATGGCCTGTATCTTTATCGGTATTCCGTCTTCCCGGAGGGCAGCGATCCAGTTCGTCCCCCCGAGGGCTGCCAGTCCCATGTACTGGGGATCGACCGCGACTCCCAGGCAGGGGGTGTTGGGGAGACCGAGATCGAGGATGCCGGTGAAGTAACTCTCGCTCAGGTCTTCCAGAATCTCTTCCACCTGCTCCTCTGCCTCCATATGGCATTCGCGAATGTTCCCCAGGAGGCTTCCTGAACCGGTCTGCATGACACTCCGGACTGAAGTGATCTCCTGGGAGATGAGGACCTGAAGGGGATCGATGGTGGAGTACTCATACTTGATCAGGTGGGTGAACCTCCGCGGGATGTTCCCGACCACCTCGACGACCCCTCCTCCGATCGGATTGAAGGGGATTCCCCGGTTGACGAGGAGTCCGTCGAGCGTGGTACTACAGAGGGTGGCAAGCCCGCAGTGTCCGGCCGGGATGGTGTACCCGTCAAGGTCCTCTCCTTCCCTGATGACCCTGATGAGCCCGCTCGGAGAGACCCCCATCTCGCAGGTCGACCTGAAGACCGAGAGGGAGTACTCCAGGTCCTCCGCATGGATGAGGGAGAGGTTGTAGACCACCGTACCGGTCCCCTCTGCAGGATTAAAGGTTACCTGCATCGCATAATCCTCTATCTGGTGGCTGACAAACCTGAGGGGGTCACTCATATCTCAGGATATCCGGTATCGAGATAGAAAAATTGTTCTTTTTTCTGGGCGAACATGTAGATAATGGAGCAGAGGATCAGGGAGAAAGCAGTCAAGGCAGTTATGGAAATCCTGAAGTCAGCAGGATTTGATGTTCACCACGCATCTCCTCCCATTGACCTTTCAGCCATATCCGGAGGAACATACCTGGTTGTGGTATGTTCTGATGATCCGGAGGAAGTTTCACGGTATTCAGAGACTGAATACACGATAAAGGGTTCAGAAAGTGAAATCAGGTGTGAAAAACTTCTGATCACCTTTGATGCCGGTATGGATGCCCCTGACTGTATCATCTGGTATGCCGAGGATTTTGCCCGGTATGCGGGTGAGTCCGCACTATCCCGGGTGCTTGGCCGTCAGCTCCTCCTTCCGATCGGAGGAGGGATGGGACCGGACCGGACGGGTGGTGATCCGGATCAGGCATCAGGCGGGGATCTCAAGATCCCCCACCTCCCGGTCAGGATTCACCGCGAAGAGGCCGAGGAGAAGGCAGGAGTTCCGGGGGTTGCAACCCTGAAGTTTCTCCCCTACTGGCTCTTCCGCTATACCAGCCGGGGGAGCGGGAGCTTTAAGGATCAGCAGGTCCCGTTCGACGGGTCCGGTGCCGGCGCTCTCAATGCGATCAATGGTTCCGTCTCCGGAATCGATCCGGACACCATCACCCGGCGGGTTATTCCGGCCGGTTCCGAGGTTCTGCGTGCACAGATTGACCGGGAGAGTGCTGATGAGCGGATTCACACCCTCCTGATCCAGCAGATGACCCGGAAGGTGCGGGTCAGGCAGGTGAAAGGGGATGCCATCTTCTACGAGGAGAAGATGGTTGGTCCGGATCGGAGTAATATCGCCCTTGAACTGCGTGAGTTGTATATCCCGGTCTGGCAGATCAGGGGGAAGAAGATCATCGAGATCAATGCCCATACCGGTGACCGTCTTCGC
This sequence comes from uncultured Methanospirillum sp., assembly GCA_964610235.1. Taxonomy (GTDB): domain Archaea; phylum Halobacteriota; class Methanomicrobia; order Methanomicrobiales; family Methanospirillaceae; genus Methanospirillum. Next base: position 4,432 of record CAZSVH010000054.1, read on the forward strand.
GAACCGATGGACGACGGCGTGGAGGTTTTTTAGGTTCCTCCGCCTGCAGGCCCTTTTTTCCCGCAACTCCGCCCGCCTCTCTCATGGAACAGGCCGGGGGCAGTCAGATGTGCAGCTCCGGTGAATTCTTTATCCATTCCGGCAGATATCTTGTACTATGCCCGGTTCTCCTGCTTGTGATGAGTTCTTCTGAGGAATCCTGCCAATGCGTTTATCTGTGATTCAGCATCTCCTTCTGGCGACGATCCTGTTTACCGGGATCCTGATCCTGGGCATTGTTCTGATCTCCCATGTTGCCGTGGTCCAGGGAGTGGAACGGATGCAGCAGGAGACGGCTCCAGAGACGGCAGAGAAGATCATCGGGGTGCTCTCTTTGGAAGAGGAGAACCTGGGAAGGATCGCGTATGACTGGGGGGTATGGGATGACACCTACCGGTTTGTCTCTGATCTGAACGGGCAGTACATCAGTTCCAACCTCGCCATCCCATCCCTGATTGGAATCCAGGTGAATTCCATGCTCTTCTTTGATCCTGACGGCGGTCTCCGGTACGGGGTGGCGGCTGATTATGTCAACGGAACCGGAAGGGCTGTACCCCTGGACCTCGCCGGGTACATCAACCGGTCCGGCCTGTACCGGTCGGGTGAGCCGGTATCCGGAATTGTCCCCCTGCCTTCCGGACCGGTCATGATTGCCACCCACCCCATCCTCCAGAGCAATGAAGAGGGAGAACCCCGGGGCACTCTCGTGATCGGCCGGGATCTCGATCCATCCCGGGTCTCGTACCTCTCCGGATATACCCTGTATCCCTTCACTCTTGAGCAGCGGTCAGGATCTCAGGGTGACGGTCTGGTGGACCATACCGGGGATGAGGGGCATACAGACCTCTCAGGGGGGATGATCACCACCTCAGGGATCGTCTCTGATATCGAGGGGAGACCGGCACTGGTTGCACGGATGAAAATCCCCTATCATACTCCGTATACCCCCAGGGTTCTGGAACTGATCGCGATTCTGGTGATCATCCTCTCATTCCTCTTCTTCCTGGTGATTTTTCTGTATTACCGGTTCTTTCTCATCCGCCATATCAGGAATCTCTCTGTTCTGCTGGATCGGGCAGGAGACTCCGGAGCTATGGAGGGGGGTGCATCAGGGCATGCTCCCCCTGAACTCTCCCGGCTGTTCGACTCTGCACAGCGGATAAGTCGCCGTCTGCGACAGAACCGGGATGAACTGGACCATTCTGCAGAGGTCATCAGGGAAGCAGAAGAGCGGTGGCAGATCCTGTTTGAGGAGGCGCCGGACCCGATGTGTGTTGGTGACGAGGAGGAGATCCTGAATGCGAACCAGGCCTGGGCTGCGCTCTTCAGGGTGGATCCTGCAGCCATGGCGCCGGAACCGGTCAGCCGGCTCAGCCTCCCCCGGCTCTCTGATGGAACCGATCCCATGACCGTCTTCACCGGGCTCTATTACGCGGTTCCGGATGACGGATATGTCAGGTTTGACTGGAGGATCCCGGGCACCGGTGACGGGGACCTCTATTACGATGTGACGATCAAGCCGATCCGGGTGGACGGGAAGGTCCTCAGGTTCGTGGTTGCCCGCGAGATCACCTCCCAGGTCCGGCTCCAGCGGGGACAGGAGATAGCCATCGCCCGGATTGATCGGAATCTGGTCCAGCTCGGAGCACTCAATGATGAGATCCGCAATCCGCTCACGGTCATCCTGGGGCTTGTCGACGATGACCAGGGGCCGAACCGGGATTCCATTATTGAGCAGGTGCAGATCATTGACGCGATCATCGACCGGCTCGACCGGGGACATCTTGACTCTGAGAAGGTCAGGCATTACCTGCAGCGATCGTTCGATCTCGGGAAGCGGTAGATGCAGATCCACCTCGTCTGCATCGGCAAGGTGAAAGAGCCGTATCTCCGGGACGGGATCGCAGAGTACCTCCGGAGACTCCCTCCCTTCTGCACCGTCCGGGTCTCTGAATATCCTGAGCAGCGGGTCAGGGAAAATCCCGGGGAGGGTGAGGTTACCCGTGCCAGTTCTGCCGAAGGGGAGAACCTTCTTCGTGCTGCCGGGACAGCAGGGATCATAGTCGCGATGGACCCGGCCGGAACCCTGATGAACAGCGGGGATCTCGCCGGGCTGATCAGGGGGTGGGAGATGGAAGGAGCCGGCAGGGTAACGTTCCTGATTGGCGGTCCGTACGGCCTCTCAGATGAGGTCAGATCCCGTGCCACCATCCTCCTCTCGCTCTCGCGACTGACATTCACTCATCAGATGGCCCGGCTCATCCTGTTGGAGCAGTTGTACCGATCATTCACGATTGTGCGGGGGCTGCCGTATCACCGGTAAAAAAAAGGGTTCAGACCGGAACCATGGCAGGGTGGCCGGTCCGGTGGGTGGTCCGGGGCGGGGGATGGATCTGTGAGGATCCCTCGATGAACGCGGCAACGTCGGATGAGGTCTCATACAGGTGGATGACACTCTCCCAGGGTTCAGCATAGATATTGGGGTCCATCCATTCACCCGGGTCGTCCATGACCGGGTAGGCGATCTGTTCAATTCCTCCGGGATTGAAGGCCGCGGCGATACCGGGTTTATTTCCCCGGGGATCAACCCGGATCCACTTTCCTTCGTCCTCTATCCAGATTGCTGCCAGCCCGTGCAGAACGTATCCTCCGTCACCGGCCTTCACCCGCTGGTAACAGAGCCCTGCCGGAATTCCGATAGCACGACAGAGTGCCACGAGGAGATGGGACTTCCCAAAGCAGAGGGCATGACCGGCAGCAAGGACCTGAGGGGAGCTCCAGACCAGAGCGGTCTGACCGGCATCAATCGAGTGGCGGATCCCGTCCCTGACAAAGGTATAGAGACGGGCTATCTGTTCTTCTTCGTGATCGACTGTATGAACCAGTTCACGCGCCCTGGTCCTGATGAGTGGGTGGGTACAGGAGATCAGGGGTGAACACGCCAGGTACGGGGTGATAGAACCTGGCTGAATGATCGGGGGGATCGGCATGTCTTGTCACCTGATCCAATCATCCGGGGACTCTGGATATTAAGGTTTTGATCAGAGATTCAGCCGGTTCTCCTCCTCCTGCCGGTCAGTTCCCTCCGCAGCCTTCTCCCGGGATCGTGACCCGGAGTTCCCCCATGGATCAGATTCATCACCGGGTCAGCAGGGTCGCGGGGTGGAATTCCTCTGATCCGGCTCCCGTCACCGGCACGATCCACTCACGGTCCCTGTCTCTGCCCCACTCCCGGGAACCGGGTGAGGGGCGCGTTGAGTGATGACCAGAGGGAGGTTCTCTCCAAAAAAGAGGGGTCCGGGCAGGTGCGTGGCTTATTCGACGATCATCTCTTCTGAGAACCGGTCCTGGGTCGCGAGGAGGAACGCCTCTGACATGTGGAGGCAGTCCTTTGGACAGGCGTCATTACACTGTCCGCAGAAGATACACTGGGTGACCCATATCCGCACCCGCTTGGTATCAGGAAGGAACTCGATGGCGTTGGCCGGGCAGACCCGGATACAGATCTTACACCCGATACAGAGATCCCGGTCATACATGATCTTTCCCCTGAATTTATCCGGGGTCTGAACCGGTGGATGGATGGCAGCCGTTCCTGCAGCAACCGCCTCAAGGAATCCGGTGATCGAGCGGGGCAGATTCTTCGCCGGGAAGAGGTTCGTGACCGGTTTTTTCATCAGCTGGCGGAGAACCATCGGGACAGACGGAAGTTTCATCATGCGAAACACCCCCCTGCCACAAGCATCCCGTCAAGGATAATGAGCCCCATGCCGATCAGACCCGCTGCCGTCAGCCAGCCCCAGTACAGGGTGACGATGGTATTGATCCTGAACCTGGCCATCGAGACCCGGATCAGGGAGACCGAGACGAAAGTGACGAGGATGACCTTGATGAGGAAGAAGAGCAGGTCTGCTCCCATCGCAACCGGTCCGGTGAGGCTGAGGACCGGGGAGAGGTTCCAGGGGATGAAGAGGAGAACGGTCAGGCCGGTCATCGCGACCAGTTTTACTGCCATGGAGAGGGTGAAGAGCGCCAGGTTCCTCCCTGAATACTCGACGAGGAGACCGCCGCAGAGTTCAGTCTCTGCTTCCGGGGTGTCACAGGGGACCCGGGAGAGTTCAGCCGGGGTCACCCAGGCGAGGACGAGGAGCAGGATGATGCACCCGATGATCCCGACCGGGCCGACGACGGACCAGATCGGTGTCGAGGCGATCGTGAGAACCGAGAAGGGATCGGCAAATCCTGCGACGGCCAGGCGCCAGGCGACCGCGACGATCGCGATTGCCAGGGGAAACTCGTAGGCGATCATCGTGACCATCTCCCGCTGTGCCCCCACACTTGCGTACGGGGATCCGGAGGCGAACCCGCCAACCACCATGGCCAGGGCCGGGATGGTCAGGAGGTACATGATCAGGATCAGGTCTCCCCATTCACTGACGACCGGAACAAGGGCACCTGCCGGGTTGATGCTCCCGATGGGGATGTAGAGGAGGACCATCACCGCAGATGCAAATGCCACGATGGGTGCGGCGTTGAAGATGAACGGGACCGCGTTGGCGGGAATGACCGACTGCTTGGAGAGCAGTTTTCTGATATCGATGAACGGCTGCAGGAGGGGGGGGCCCTGGCGCATCTGCATCCGTGCCGCACATATCCGGTCGATCCCCATCAGGAGGAGCCCGGCTGCCATCCCGAAGAGGGTGACGATGACGGTCCCGGCGAGGGCAGGGATGAGTGCCCCGGTCATGCCTGCATCCTCCTGGTCTTCCCGACCGATAACCGGTGGAGCTGCTCCTTGGTGATGATACCCGCATCCCCGTCCTGCCTGACCAGGGCGACCCGGTCAGTACAGGACATGCAGGGATCGATGGAGGCGACGATGATGGGAATATCAGCGATCTGTTCGCCCCTGAGAATATCAACCCATGCCATCTGGTTGGAGTAGGTGGAAGCCTTGACCTTCCACATCTCCGGAGCCTCCTGTTTTCCGTTCATCCTGACATGATGAAGGTCTTCACCCCGGGGTGCCTCGACCCTGCCAAAGGCCTCTCCTGAAGCCTTCTTCAGCCCAGAGAGGATCTTGGCATACTTCTCCTCGACCAGAACCGGTCCCTCGGGCATCTGACTGAGACACTGCCGGATGATGCTGATCGACTGGGGGATCTCAAAGAGCCGGACGACGATCCGGTCATACACATCACCGACGGTCTCCTGCCCGTATACATCCGGGAGGATGACATCGAAGTCAAGGTCCCCGTATGCCGCGTACGGCGAGTCCTTTCTGACATCCATCTTCAGACCTGATGCCCGGGCCGTCGGACCGACAGTTGCAAGTTCAAGGGCCCGCTGCCGGGGGAGAATCCCGGTGTTCCGGCATCGCATCTGGATCGTCTTGTCATTCAGGAAGAGGTTGCCCATCTTTGCGAAGATATCCTCATAGTATTTCAGGGCCTGCTCGATCCGGGGGACCATATCGGGGGTGATGTCCCGGCGGGTTCCCCCGATCATGATGATCCCGTAGTTGATCCGGTTGCCGGTGATATACTCAATGATATCAACCGACTCCTCCCTGACCTGCCAGGCCAGGTGGAAGAGCGTGTCAAACCCGAGTTCGTGGGCTGCCACCCCTGCCCAGAGGAGGTGGGACTGAATCCGTTCGAACTCAGCGACGATCGTGCGGATATAATAGGCCCGGTCAGGAACCTCTACTGCGCCGATCTGTTCGACTGCCTGGGCAAATGCCAGGGCATGGGCAGCCCCGCAGATGCCGCAGATCCGATCGCAGAGATGGAGTATCTGGACCGGGTTTCTGCGCATTCCCATCCATTCGATCCCGCGGTGTGCCCGGCCCGGGGCGAAGTCCACCTCTTGGACGACCTCACCACTCATCCGGAGGGTGAAGTTGATCGGCTCCTTCAGAGCCGGATGGATTGGCCCGATAGGAAGGTTGTACGATGGTTTTCCTGCCATTACTGCTCACCTCCCGATGAAGCGGGCTGTTCCTGCCTGGCCGGACTCTCCGCGTCAGTCCCGGCAGGGTCAGGTTTCTCCACCACCTTCACCGCCGGGGAGGGACGTCCCTGCGGCCGATCAACCTTCCAGAGTTCTTTAATCATGGTGTCAGGGATCCCCTTCTCATCCTTGCGCCAGGGATAGACGTTCTCCGGAAAGTCTGCAGGGAGGAAGATGCGCCGGTTATCAGGGATACCGTCCACGATTACCCCGATCATGTCCTGCTTCTCCCGTTCGGTGTACACTGCACCCGGGATGATCCCGCTGATGGTCGGGATATGGGGATCGTTCTTGGGAACCGGGACCGTGAAGGTGATCTCGATCTCCTCATGTTCTCCACCAAAGAAGATCTGCATGTGATACAGGAGTTCGATCTGATCACCGGTATCGACCGCTGATATGACCCCCAGGTGCGGGAAATCGATGGTGGTCAGCTCCCTGACCGCATCAACGATCGTATCACGGGGGATGGTCATCCAGACTGACCGTTTCGGGACTTTCTTCGCTCCTTCACCCCATTCGACAACCCTGACATTGGTCACCTGACCACCGAACCGGGAGGTAAAATGGTCGGCGACCTGCTGAGGCGTCTTTGTTGCTCTCATGCTGCTGCCTCCTGCTCGAGCTGCTCAAGTTTTTTGATCGCCTGAACGACCCCGTAGAGGATCGCCTCAGGCCGGGGAGCACACCCGGGGACATAGACATCGACCGGGATGATCTGGTCCAGCGGGCCGTCCAGATTGTATGAGTCATAGAAGACTCCCCCTGACTGGCCACAGCTCCCGATACAGAGGACGACCCCGGGTTTGGGCATCTGTTCGTACACCCGTTTCACCTTCTCTGCCATGGTCCTCGTGACCGGTCCGGTGACCAGGAGCACGTCTGCATGACGGGGGGATCCGACGAGGCGGAC
>CAZSVH010000055.1:0-11391 GCA_964610235.1 uncultured Methanospirillum sp.
TTCCAGAATTATTATATGATTTCTTAAATTTGTATGAAAAAATATGTTCCTGTCTTTCCTGTTTCGGAATCATCAAATATCTTCATCCCTCCATACTGGTACATGAGATTCGTGTATGTCCTTCTCACCATGGCATCATTATTGGCGCTCATTCTCGGTTCCGGGTGCACATCACCAGCAGGAACGCAGAGCGGTTCAGAAGATGCCGGCTGGGACGGGGTACCTGATAATAACCGTGTATCAGGGGAGCCTCCTCAGGATGAACAGGGGGCCGGCCCTGAACCAGGCAGGGTCACAACCAGCCAGCGTCCGGGTTCAGATTCCGGTTCTCCAGGGGATGATGACGGGTATTTCAGCATCCGAATCGTTCCTGCTTCTTCACTCGAAACCCTGCAGAAGAAGATGGGCCCGGACGACTATCTGGTTCGCAATGACAAGGGGAATATCATCGGGATCGTCTCTTCAGAGCGACTGGTGATTCGTGGTGATCTCGTTCAGCTGGAGAGTGAGGATGGAGGCCCGGGGAGAGTATTTGACAAGACTGATGTCTCTCTGCACCTGATTGATATCACCTTTGGTCTTGATAATGCGAAGATTGGTCTCTTCAAATCCAATAAGGATTATAAATTCTGGTTTGATGCGTATTACACCGATGCTGACGTGGCGTACGTGAAGGAACTCGCACAACAACTCAATTCTCTCTCCGGGACGACCCAGTTTGAGGATGAAGAGGTGGCACTCGGGTTCCTGCAGACCAATTACGAGGATGTTCCATATAACTTCTACAATATCAAACTCGTGACCGAAAAGATGCTCAAGGAGTTTTTTGACAACCGGAAGGAGTCTGATCACCTCTTCAAGAATGAGGACGGAGAACTGATCGGGATCGTGAACCAGGACTATCTCTATCTGACGAAGGAGCTCTCAGATGAGGATCAGCGGTTCTATATCCTGAAAGGGCTCCTGTACAGCATGGGGCTGCATGGGGTCTCATATAAAAATTCGGAGAGTTTCTTCTACCGGGATGAAGGAGTCAACCGGGAACTGAGTGAGCTGGACACTGAGGCGATCAGGATGCTCTACGGGGGCGGACTGAAGACCGGTCTGACCCTCGAGGATACCCGCAAGACCCTCGGGCTCTCAACGTAGGAAATCCGTATTGAAGGTTCTCTGTTCTGCACGGCAACCAGACCTCCGGTATCCTCTTTTTCTTTTTCTCCCTGGTACCGGTGTAAGCCCCCCGCCTCTGTGTTTCGCATCAGTGCAGGGTTCATTGGATCTCCTGCACGACATCTCCCCGGGGATTGCTGCCCGGTCCGGATGAGGCTTCTCCGGCAATCCGGGGCTTTGTGGCTTTTTGCCTCAGAAACCGGAATATCTGCCGGTGATCTGCCCTCCCCGGAAGATCAGGGAGAAGACCAGGACCTCAGGTTACTCTGTCCTCCCGAAGGCCCAGGTTCCAAGGAGAAACATGATGATGTCAAATACCAGGAGGACCACAAGACTCAACGGCAGTGGAAACAGACCGGTCCAGGAATCCCCCAGCATCGTGCTCCGGAGAGCATCCACCCCATAGGTGAGCGGATTAAGGTAGCTCACCCACCGGAGCCATGAGGGAACGGTATCAAGCGGGAAGAGGGCTCCGCTCAGGAAGAACATCGGGAGGTTGATAAAGGTCTGAATGAGACCGAACCCTTCGAAACTCTTCAGCAGACTGGCGATGGTCAGCCCGATGCAGACGAGGCCGGTGGTGATAAGGAGCATGATCAGGAGTGACTGCAGGAAGATAAGGGGATCCATCCGGGCCCCGATGAGAAATCCGAACGGAAAGAGGATGATCCCCTGGAGCATGACATCGGTACTGACCCCGAGCATCTTCCCGAGGAAGATGGAGGAGCGGGAGAGGGGGGAGACGAGGATCTCTTTCAGAAATCCGAATTCCCGATCCCAGATCACCGATATCCCCATGAACATGGCGGTAAAGAGCATTGCCTGACAGACGAGGCCCGGGAAGATGAACTCCAGGTAGTCAACCCCGGGGATCCCGGCCGAGAACCGCATCCCGGTTCCGAATATGAAGAGCCAGAGGAGCGGCTGGCAGATAGCGTTGAGCACCCGGGTTTTTTCACGCAGGAACTTCTTCACCTCCCGCAACCAGAGGGTATAAATTCCCCGGATCTCACTCATCGTGATCTCCGTCGTTTCATCATACCCATTCTCCCGTTGTTCTCCCTCCCCTGGTCTGCCCTGAGATCCCTTCCGGTATAATGGATAAAGACATCATTCATATCCGGCTGGGAGAAGTGAATGGAACTGATCTGGATCCCGGCGTTCAGTGCCACCTCCATGATCCGGGGGAGGGCTGTATGAGCATCAGAGACGGTTGCCCTGACCTCCCGGTCGATAATCCTGATCGTCTCTGCCAGACTGTTCTCGGCAATGACCGCAGAGAGCCGGGCAGTATCTTCGGTCCCGAGTCTGATCATATTCCCCCCGACCTGGTTCTTCAGCACCTCCGGCCGGTCAAGGGCAACAATCCGTCCATGATCGATGATGGCCACGCGATCACAGAGCCGGTCAGCCTCTTCCATGTAATGGGTCGTCAGGATGATCGTCATCTCCTCCCTGGCCCGCAGGTTCCGGATATAATCCCAGATATGTTCCCTGCTCTGGGGGTCAAGACCGATAGTCGGTTCATCCAGGAACAGGATCCTGGGATAATGGAGAAGTCCCCGGGCAATCTCGAGTCTTCTCCTCATACCGCCTGAGAATGTTGATACAAAATCATCGGATCTCTCTTCCAGCTGGACCAGCCTGAGCACTTCACTGATACGGGTCTTCTGGTCTCCCGGCACCACCCCGTACAGATCGGCATGCATCTGCAGATTCTCATACGCGGTCATATCAGCATCAATACTCGGATCCTGAAAGACGATTCCGATAGATCTCCTGACCATGGCATGATCTTTCAGCAGATCATGCCCGTTGATGATCGCGGTCCCGGCTGCAGGCCTGACCATCGTGCAGAGCATCGAGAGGAGGGTGGTTTTTCCGGCACCATTCGGACCCAGCACCCCGAATACTTCTCCTTTCGCTATTGAGAGCGAGATGCTCTCGACCGCCGTGAGGGTTCCGTATGTTTTGGTCAGTGACCAGGTCTGGATGATAGGGGGCATCTTCTTCCCGTATGCATACCATCGTCTCTCTCCCTTATCAGTCTCACGATGGATGAATGAGCACCGGTGAGGCAGGGAGTAATGAGCCACATTCGTTCTGAATCGTGTCGGGTACACCCGTGGCCACTCTTCGCGGGATATCACGGGAAACCGTCAGACTCATATCGGGGAGAACGGGGATTCTGACGGCCATACCGAATGTTTCCAGGGTCTATCCACCCGGAATTTTGCAGAGATAGGATTTCTCCCGGTCATGGCACCTCAGACGAATGAGAACTTCCTAAAGACCTCGTGGAGAAATGAGCCTTTCCGACCAATATCTGCGTATCCTCAACGCATGGGAGAGGCGGGTGAACCGTTGGATCATGCGACTCCCCCATCATTCGGTTAGGATTGAGGCCTCTCTTCTCATATCCTATCATGGACGACGGTCTGGTCAGTGGCATCAGGGAGAAGAATCGGGGAGGAGAGTGAAGGCATACACAGATGTCATCCCCTGATTGAGGGATCCGGACGACTCATCCCGGCACTCCGGAGAGGGGGTGTCAGGGTCTGTCTGTGCACTATCACCTGAACCATCATCCGGGCCCTCTGCAGTGATCGCCCGGGGGCGGTGTGTCTCCCGTTCCATTCTCCGGTGATGATGATATGTCCCATCCACTGCTCCGGTACTGCCTGAAATCACGTGTCGTCTCCCAGAGATCAGAATGCATAATACGATGCCGGCAGACAGGTACGCATGATGCAGGTGATCGAATCCCCCACCGTGATCGCTGCTGCGGGAGAGCCTCCCAAGCAGATAGAAGAGTATGTCGGGGTATCGGTAACCGGAACCAAGACGCTCAGTATCGCACGGATGGTCTCTCCTCCGGGATGGAGCGAAGAGGGACAGACTCCGGAATTTGATGAGTATACGGTTGTCCTGAGCGGAGCACTCCATGTCGAGAGCCGGGAGGAGGTGGCGATCATCAGGGCAGGACAGGCGGTTATCACTCCTGCACATTCCTGGGTCAGGTACAGCACACCTGACGGTGCAGAGTATATCGCGGTATGTCATCCTGCCTTTACCCGGGAGCGGGTCCGGAGGGACGTGCCAGGGGGTGAGACCCCGGCCAGCCCTGACTACCATGATTCAATCATGTATGAGACCGGAGGGAGTGACCTCCTTGACCGGGTTGCCACTCTCTGGCTGCTACAGCGGGATCACCATGCGGCAACCTCCCGGTTCTTCTCAGACCAGATCCGAAACCGGACCTTTGATGACCGGAGGTCCGATATTCTCTCGCAGAACCGGAATCGTTCTCTCCTGGTTATCCTTGCCAGGAAGAAGGAGACCGGGGAGATGGCCGGATTCTGCATCTCCTCAGGAGCCAGGGGTGAACCGGGAGAGATCGAATCCATCTTTGTTCATCCACAGATGCGGGGATGGGGGATCGGGAGTGAACTGATGCGGCGCTCCCGGACCTGGATGGAGCACTGCGGCTGTGACGGCTGCCGGGTCATGGTTGGGGACGGGAACGAGGATGTTCTCCCCTTTTATCAGAAGTTCGGATTTTTTCCGAGATATCACCACCTCCTCTTCAGACCGGAGAGATCATGACGACTGCACTCATCCTTGTGGATATCCAGAATGATTATTTTCCCGGGGGGGCGATGGAACTCTCCGGAAGCGTAGCGGCTGGCAGAAATGCCGGAAAGATCCTCAGGGCAGCCCGGGAGGCCGGGATCCTGGTCGTTCATATCATGCATCTCTCGACGCGTCCGGGAGCGACCTTCTTTCTGCCCGGCACTCCCGGTTCCGAGATAGCAGATCCGGTCCGGCCCCGGGGATCAGAACTCGTCATCAGGAAGGAATCTCCGAATAGTTTTCGCAATACCGGTCTGCTCGATCTCCTCAGGGAACAGGGGATCACCGATCTGATCATCGCCGGGATGATGACCCATATGTGCATTGACTCCACCTGCAGGGCTGCAGCAGATCTCGGGTTCTCCTGTTCTCTTGTCCCTGATGCCTGTGCTACGCGGAACCTTGAGTACCTGGGGCGGGTCATTGCGGCGAAGGATGTGCACGATGCCTTTATTGCCGCGTTATCCGGCTTATTTGCACGAATTGTGCCCTCTGATGAGGTGATTCGGGAACTCGCTGCCGTTCCCTCCCCTGAGGGGGATGCATGAGGAGTCTTCTGGTCCACAGGTGCTAAAAACCCCTGCATCACCTCCCCGGGCTGGTCAGGATACATTACCGGGGTTCGTTCAGGTATGCGTGGAGGATCTTCCCGAGCCGTTTAATTCCTTCCCGGATCATCTCATGGTTCGCATTCGAGAAGTTCAGCCGCATGGTGGTATCCCCTCCCCCATCGGTATAAAACGGAATGCCAGGTAACACTGCGACGTTTTGCGCAATGGCACGATGAAAGACTTCCATCGATGAGTACCCGTCCGGGAGGGTGACCCAGAGGAACATCCCGCCGTCCGGGTTTGTGCAGGTTACCGATTCAGGGAATGAATCCCTGATAGCATCCCTCATGCAGGAACACTGGCTCCGGTACGTGCTGGTGATCTCCCTGATGTAATTGTCAAGCGGGTAGGTCTGGAGGTACTCACAGATGATCCGCTGAGTGAGATAGTTGGAGTGAAGGTCGGTCCCCTGCTTGGCGGTGACCGCCTGGCTGATGATCTCTGCAGGACCACAGAGCCAGCCCATCCTCATACCAGGAGCGATGACCTTGGAGAACGAGCCGCACATGACGGTCTGATCCGGAAGAAGGGTTCGCATCAGCGGGAGAACATCACCTGAGAACCGGATCTCCCCATACGCATCGTCTTCGACGAGGAGAAGACCCTCGGCCCGGGCACTATCCGCAATCTCTCTCCGCCTTTCTCTGCTCCAGGTGACCCCGCTCGGGTTCTGTGAGTTCGGGACTCCGTAAAAGAAGACCGGTTTTTCCCGGGTTGCCATCCGGGCGAATGCAACAGGGTCAGGTCCGTTCATGTCGAGGGGGACGGTGGTGAATACCGGCTCGAACATCGAGAAGGCCTGGATGGCCCCGAGGTATCCGGGCCGTTCGATCCCGACAGGACTCCCCTTGTTGATGAAGATTTTTCCGATGAGATCGAGGCACTGTTGGGAACCGTTTGTGATAAGGATCTCATCAGGTGAGACGTTCAGGTTGTGCCGGATCCGGTACCGCTCTGCGATCCACTCCCTGAGCGGGGGGTATCCTTCGGTGGTCGCATACTGCAGAGCCGAGGCACCATTCTCCCGGATCACCTTCTCTGCGGTCTCTGCCAGCTCCTTGATCGGAAAGAGGGCCGGATTAGGTAGTCCGCCTGCAAAAGAGATAATATCGGGGTTTTCGGTGACTTTGAGAATTTCCCGGATAAAGGACCGGGGGGTTGTCGCCATCCGGTCTGCGAATGAGTACTGCATATTCTTCCGTACATGGAGCTCTGGTCCCTTATCAGGTATTCCTTTCTCTGAACCTGGTTCAAAACCCGATTGCCGGCTGGAGAGACAGATGCCGGATTCAGCCGATCTGCTGCGATCTGTGATGGCACCCATGCCGGGCACGATCCCCGATCAGTCATGGATCCTGTCTCCAGTACCGGACAGCATATCATACTGTCAGTCCAAGTTTCAGATCACATGAATACCATCATCTCCTCCCCTGCCTTCCCGGGGGTCATCCCATGATGAGCGTTCCGCCCGGTACCGGAGGCCGGGTGATCATCACAGACCTGACCCGCTCCTATGGATCCCTCTGTGCCGTCAGCCGGATGAATCTCTCAGTCGGAAACGAGATATTCGGCCTCCTCGGTCCGAACGGATCCGGAAAGACGACGACGGTGCTCATGCTCACCACCCTGCTTGAGCCGACGGAGGGAACCGCGACCGTCTGCGGGTTTGACATCCGTACCGATCAGCGGAAGGTCCGGGACGCGATCAGCTATGTCCCCCAGGATATGGCTGTTGATGTCAGGCTGACCGGCCGGGAGAACGTGATGATGTTCGCCGAGCTCTACGGAGTAGAAGATCCCCGGGAGAAGACCGGGGAGGCTCTGCGGGTGCTGGAACTGTCAGACCGGGCAGACGAGCTCGCGAAGGTCTATTCAGGAGGGATGAGGCGGCGGCTTGAGCTCGCCCAGGCACTCGTGCACAATCCCCGGGTTCTCTTCCTGGACGAGCCGACGGTCGGCCTGGACGTCGCGGCAAGAAAGAAGATCTGGGAGCATATCAGGCAGCTCCGGGACACGGGGATGAGCGTCTTCGTCACCACCCATTACATGGACGAGGCAGACCGGTACTGTGACCGGGTGGCAATCATCGATAAGGGCGTCATCAGGGCGGTTGATACCCCTGAAAACCTGAAGGCCCTGGTATCACAGGACGTTATCACCATCACCATCTCCGGCTCCGTCGTCCCGGTAAACATTCCGGGTATCAGATTTGTACAGGCAGATGGTGATGAACTCACGTATTATTCAGACCATGGGGATACCGCCCTTCCGCTCATCAAGGATGCCATGACTGAACAGGGTGTCCGGGTGCTTGCCATGGCGACCCGGAGGCCCTCGCTTGATGATGTCTTCCTGCATCTGGTTGATTCTGCAGAGGATACCACCCCGTTCAAACTCAGTACCTTTCGGAATGTGATGGGGAGGCGGGGATGAATCCGATCCTGGTATACTGTCGCCGCGACCTTATCAGGTGGATCCGGGGGAGATGGGGGTTTATTTCGGCGATGGTCATGCCTGCTGCCTGGCTCATCTTTGTCGGCCTTGCCCTCCCCATCCGGTTCACGGATCATTACATCGACTTCGTAACTCCGGGAATCCTTGCCATGACGATCCTCTCTGCCTCCCTCGCCGGGGGCGGGCTCCTCATCCTCGACCGGATGCTCGGGTTCTTCAACAAGTTCCTGGCTCTTCCCCCTCCCCGGGAGTCGATCCTCTTTGGAAAGATACTGGTCATCACCATCCGGGGTCTGATCCAGTCCACGATCATCCTGGGTATCGCGTTTCTCCTCGGAGCAGAACTCTATTCCCCGGCCCAGCTTGCAGGCACCTACCTGATCCTCGGTATCTTCGGGGCACTCCTCTCGGCGTTTGCGACCACGGTTGCCATCTATGTCGGAGATCATGATCAGTATGCTGCCGTGAATGCGATGATCTCGATGCCGATCTTCTTCACCTCCTCGGCGATGATGCCTTATGACCTGATGCCTGACTGGCTCCGGCCGTTTGCAACCTGCAACCCGCTCAGCTTTGCCATTGACGGAATCCGGATGCTCCAGCAGGGAGTCATCCCGGTCACCCAGATCGGGCTGCTCTCCCTCCTGTGTCTCCTGGTGGTCAGCCTTGCGGTCCATGCATTCAGGAAGGTGAGGGTCTAGTGCCTTCAGGGTCATCGTGGATTGGTGATGTCCTGATACCCTGATCCGGTTCTCATTCCCATCAGCCTGGAATGAGATCCGTTCTGATTGGTCTCATACATGTGAGACTGGCGATGGAACGGTACCCATACCCATCCGGGGAGGTGTCCCCCTGTGTATGCCCGGCAGCGGTGGTGGTCTGCAGATTGTGATGTCGCCGGGACGATGGTTCTTCTCAACGCCGCTTACCGGTTCGTCGGGGGACCTGATATGATATGTACCGACGCTTTCCTGTGGAAGAATTTTCCTGATGGTGGATGACGGTGACCGGCCGATCTTCTCCTGGAACAGGTCCGCCCTGTATCCTGGTGGAGAGACCGGGAATTTTCGGATACCCTGAGCTGCAGACCGGTTACCGGGTTTGAGAAAAGGTCCCGTCTCTCTGTCCTTTCATGGGTGGTCCGATCCGTCCGTCCGGCCTGGTTCCCGGTACAACCGCCCGGAGGTTTTCCTGATATAAGCGTGGAAGGAGTCCGTGCAGAGGTGGCAGCAGAGTGGATATCAGGGATGGGGAGCGGGATTTTTATCCACTCCCCCTCTCCCCGTCCCGCCTGGGGAGAGATGCTTCCTGTATCTCCTCTCAGCGCATCCGATCGATGATCGCTCCGGGGACGATCTCATCAAAGGCATGGTGAATCCCGGTATGGGCCTGATCAAACCAGGAGAGGCAGGATTCCCTGTTCCATGAGACCTTCCCGACAGTCTGCCACATGAAGACGATCCTCACTCCCCGGCCTGCCTCCCTGCCGGTCTGCATGAGTACCGACGCACGGGTCTGTGGGATGGTGCTCCTGACGGGAATGCCCCTCTCTTCATCAGTCACCGGTCTCTCAAATTCGCTCTGATTCACCAGAACTGTCAGGCTGGTCTTCCATTCTATCCCGGCACAGAGTTTCCCTGAGAAAAAGTCAGTATAGGTGAGCCGGCAGCGGGTAATGCCGATCCCTGAATCTGAAGCAGGGATCATCCGCTCTATCTCTGATCTGATGACATGCCAGCCTGGATACGGCGCCGGAAACGAACGGGAGTATCTGCCATCCCTGCTCACCCATTCACAGAAGACCTCCTGGACCGGTGATGACGGGAAGTGATGGGGCGGGGTGCGCTCATCACCGCCAGTCATGACGCTGCATTCGCTGCGTTGTATGCATCAATCACGCTGTACAGGACGATGATGAGATAAAAGGGAATTCCGATCAGGATCGTGGATAAGAGTCCGAATATCACCGCGGCGATAAAGAGGATGATCGCCTTGAGGAACTGCCCGGTATAGAACTGACCCAGGCCAGGGATGAAGAATGAGAAGACTGCTGCAAGGAGTGGAGATGCCATTCATACCCGTCACCCTGAGCATTGATAGAGGTTCTCTTTCACCCCGGTCATGGCTCTGGCGGATCTTACCGCGTACCATATCTCCTGATATGATTCCATGACCGGACCACCGGGTCATCAGCCCCGCGGGAGTCATAGATCCGGTGATCGGTTCGGTTGAACCGGATCCGATCCTCTCCCACCGGGCAGACCCTGATGCAGATCCCACAGGGGGATGTGTAATGCCGGTTCAGTTCTGCGCTGTTTGCCGTGCAGGTTTGTTTGTTGGTAAGGTTGTGTGGGTATTCGCCGGGGCTGAGCGCCTGAACCGGGCAGTGACTGACACAGCGGTTACACCGGGTGCACAGGGGAGTATCTGCAAGCGGATCCTCATCTATTGCGGCCGTTGTCAGGACTGAACCGAACCTGACCCGTGGCCCGTACTTCGCGGTCAGCACCATATTGTTCACCCCGAAGGTTCCCAGTCCGGCGAGGACCGCGGCATGCCGGTGGGAGAAGAATGCAACCGGGTTCTTCTGTAATGCCTCGATTCCCCCGTACCCGTCACGGGGAACCGGGACTGAGGGGAATCCCTCTTCAGTGAGGAGGGACGCCAACCGGTAGGTATACTGATCAAGGAGGGTGTTGATCGTCTGGTACGCTTCACGGTACCATACCGAGGGAGATGAGTCAAGGACCGGCAGATGGACCGGGAGACCGATGACGATGACCGATGCTGCAGAAGGAAAGATACTGGCCGGAGAGAATGCGGGCGGAACCCAGGGGGTGAAGAGCGGGGTCTCCCAGCGGTGCACCCCGGCTACTCCCACGAGCGGGATCTCATTTCTCCTGCACCAGTCCCGGAGGAGATCCCTCACCGCCTCTCCCTCTGGTCATCCCTTGACCGTCAGGTTACAGGCTGAAGAGATCGAGAGGACATCCCGGTCCCGGATCTCATACCACTTTTCCGGTTCGAGCTTCGTCCCGTTTATGTAGGTCCCGTTGGTTGAGTTCTCATCCCTGATGAGCCATCTGCCGTGCATAAACTTAAAAGACGCATGTTTTCGGGATATGGCATTGAACTGGTTCAGGATCTTTGCTCCGGTAGTGTCACGGCCGATGGTGTCTCCATGTCTGACTGTGATCACCTGACCGGGACCGAGGACCAGAAGAAGGGGTGCAGCCTCCCGGATGGTCTTGTCCTGATCCAGCTCAGGTTTTTTGAGAATCTTGGCGGTCGACGGGGTCTGGCCCAGTTTCAGAACCGGTTTTTTTGCTGCAACCTTCTCGGTTGGTTTCTTCCGGGAGATATCAGAGAAGCACCGCTGGCATATCATCTCCGTGACCGGGTTCGCCATCCCGCAGACATCGCAAATCTTCTCGAGTGTCATCCTCAGTATCAATCAGTACACGGGTTTTTACAAAAACCTATCTGATCCTCCTCAGGAGATCCGATCCATGAACACCCGCAT
>CAZSVH010000056.1:0-11225 GCA_964610235.1 uncultured Methanospirillum sp.
AATATATAAAGCCCCGAATGCTCTCCCCGGTCCGGGCTACCCTGCCATAGGTCTCAATCCAGAATGGTTCAAGGCCGGGGAGTACCTCCCGGGCCGTCTTTCCGAGAATCTCCCCGGCCGAAAGGCCGGTCATGCGTTCAAACGCGGGGTTGACTTCAATAAACCGGTAATCAACAGGCCGGCCCTCTTCATCTGTGATGATTTCATGGAGGGCATACCCGGCCACGTTCTCCGTGAAGAGCTCCCGGAACCTCATATCGCTCTCTTCGAGCCGGGAGTTCACCGCCCGCAGCTCATCGACCTGATCGTGCAGTATCCTCTCCTGCTGTGCCATCTCCTCCCTGACCGTCTTCAGTTCATCTTCATGCGAAACCCGGATGCGGATGTACCGCCACTCACGCAGGGTGCGGTCAGCAACGCGGGGGACGATCCGGTCCATCGGATCGGATCTGAAGAGGACCTCCAGGTCACCCAGACCTGCCGCATGGATCGCATCCAGTTCCTCTTCCCCGGCAGCAATGATGACGACCGGGTATGCACACACCCGGACATCTCCAGGATTGAGCAGGGAATGCAGAGAGAGGAGGAACGTCAGGGCTGAAAAGATGATATCAGGGGGATCGTCTGAGAGTATCTGTTGAGCTGCAGAAGGGGTCTGCGCGACAGAGATGCGGTGTATCTGCTTCCATGATGAGAAACCACCTCGTATCCTCGCGATGCTATCTGCCTGGTCAGCAATGATCAGGATATGAACCGGTCGGACTGGTTCGGCATTCACCATGGGTACTCCTCCGCGTTATCCGGGGAACCGGCTCATCCATCCGGGATTCCTGATTGAGATCTGCTTCCGGAAGGACCGGCCCGGGGATCCGGATACGCCTTGTGGTACCTGCTCTCTGATAGGTATTGAGCCATTCTCTCCCGGGCTCCCTCGTGGGGTTGAGTACCATGCCAGAATAATAAAAAACAGGGAACCGACTGATATACCGGATTCCTGATCATCTCTTCCCGCACCGGTGAGCGGAAATGTTCGATTACCTCAATCATATCTTCCCCTGCAGGGTTTCCGGAGATGGCGGTACCCGGTCATGGCGGCTCTCTCCGTCTTCCGTATGGGGGAAACACCACCAGTCTGGCGGACGGACCATTTCTCACCCCGGTTCAGATACCCATGTGAGCCCCCAGGCCAGAGAACTTCAGGGTCAGGTTCTGCCCGGGCCGGGTATATGCGATACGACCGGGGGGAGTGCCGTCTCTTTCACCAGGGAGAGGAGATGCCGGCCGGGCGTTATACAACCCGGGTCGGATATCCAAAAATGCCAAAGGAAGGAGGTCCGGGATGCAGAGACCGAAGTGATCCCCCGCCTGCCGAGAGTACGGGATCACCCGATCCGGTACTTCTGCATTCTTCCTCCTGATTCAGAGGATGCAGATCCTGCAGTCCTGTCTCCCGCAGGGGATATTCTCAATCTTCCACTTCAGAGCCCATTTTTTCATCACCCTGATCACGTCTATCAGATCGATCCCGCTCTCGGTCAGCGTGTAGTCACACCTGACCGGAAAGAGTGATGCGTCGACGGTCCTGGTGATGATCCCCTCCTCTTCCAGTTCCTTGAGCCGCTCAGAGAGGACCTTGGGGGTGATATCAGGGAGGGAAGCCCGGATCTCAGAGAACCGTCGGGTATACCGCTCTCCCTTATACAGTTCAAGGATGATGAGAAAAGTCCATTTTTTACTCAGATACCTCACCGTCAGGTTGACGGTACACTCCTGATGCACAGTATAGTTTCTGATACCTGCGTCTATTTATCAGTTGATATACATAGGATATCCCATATTATTTCCATACAGGAGACACGAGAAGATGTTTTGTTACCAGTGTGAAGAGACTGCCCGGGGAACCGGATGCACCGTCAAGGGTGTCTGTGGGAAGGAAGACCATACTGCCGGAGTTCAGGATGTGCTCATCTATCTCTGCAAGGGGCTCTCAGCCCGGAACCTCGCCGCGATGGAGAAGGGGGCCGGTAACAAGGACGCGGGGGGGCTGATCACCGAAGCACTCTTCGCCACCCTGACCAACACGAACTTCGACGATGAACGGCTGAAGGCGATGATCACCGCGGTGATCGCCATGCGGGACGCGCTTCCGGCAGTCCCGGGAGAACATGACGCCTGTTCCTGGACTCCGAAGGGAGACACGGATATCGCTGTCAAGGCAAAGGAGATCGCTGATGAGGCGAATGTCGACGATGATGTCCATTCTCTGCGGGCACTCGTGGTCTTCGGTCTGAAAGGGGTTGCTGCCTACTACCATCATGCAGAGATACTCGGGTTCACCGATGAGTCCATCACGGCCTATATGCAGAAAGGACTGGCATCCACTCTCCAGACGCTCCCTGCCGACCAGATGATCGCCCTCGTCCTCGAGTGCGGGGAGATCGGAGTGAAGACGCTCGCCCTGCTCGATGCGGCGAACACCGGGACCTACGGGAATCCCGAGATCACCACGGTGAAGACGACGGTCGGAACCAGGCCCGGCATCCTCATCACCGGCCACGATCTCCGCGATCTCGAGCAGCTCCTCCAGCAGTCTGCAGACAAGGGGGTCGACATCTACACCCACGGGGAGATGCTCCCGGCGAACGCATACCCCCAGCTGAAGAAGTACCCGCACCTGGTCGGGAACTACGGCTCATCCTGGTGGCATCAGAAGGAGGATTTCGAGACGTTCAACGGCCCGGTCGTGGTGACCACGAACTGTATCGTCCCACCGAAAGACTCCTATCGGGAGCGGGTCTACACCACCGGGCCGGCAGGATACCCCGGGCTTCATCACATCCCGAAGGCTGCAGACGGGACAAAGGACTTCACCACGGTCATCGCCCATGCCCTCGGATGCCAACCACCCGCTGAGCCTGGAACAAACGGCCGGGATCTCATCACCGGGTGTGCACACGAAGCCGTCCTCTCCCTCGCCGGGACCGTCGTCGAAGCGGTGAAGAAGGGTGCTATCAAGCGGTTTGTCGTGATGGCAGGCTGTGACGGACGCCAGAGCGAGCGGGCATACTACACCGAGTTCGCCCAGGCCCTCCCGATGAACACCATCATCCTGACCGCCGGATGCGCCAAGTACCGGTATAATTCCCTTGACCTCGGTACCATCGGAGGCCTTCCCCGGGTGATCGATGCCGGTCAGTGCAATGACTGCTACTCCCTCGTGGTCATCGCCCAGGCACTGGCCAAGGCGTTCGGGGTTGATGTGAACCAGCTCCCGATCTCCTACAATATCGCCTGGTACGAACAGAAGGCGGTGCTCGTCCTCCTCGCCCTCCTGCACCTGGGAATTAGGAACATTACCCTCGGCCCCAAGCTCCCCGGGTTCGTCTCCCCGGGTGTGCTGAAGGTCCTGGTGGATACCTTCAATATCAGCAAGAACAGCACGGTTGAAGAGGACATGAAACGCATGGTTCCGGCCTGAACCGGTTCACCATCCGCTTTCACCCACCGGTCTGCCGGTCCGGGGGCCGCGAGCCGCAGTCCGGAAGAGATAAACCCCTCACCAGAGAAATACCGGAGACGACCTCCGGCAATCCCTTCGTCGATGTGATGGTCATGGAATTTGATGATAACACCCTCCAGAACGCAGAACGCACCTCAGACAAGCGCAAAGAGCTCCAGGCCAGGGTCCTGAGACTGGCTGAACTCGTCCAGTACCAGGACGGGACAGTCGCCAGCAGGATGATCGTCAATTCCCGGGCAGGATCGATCACCCTCTTCTCATTTGATGAGAATGAAGGGCTGTCTGAACATACAGCTCCGTACGACGCCGTGGTCACCATCCTTGATGGTGAATGTGAAGTCTGGGTTCAGGGTGAGACATACCAGATGAAGGAAGGGGATACCATCATCTTCCCGGCCAATATCCCCCATGCCCTGAGTGCCGTAACCCGGTTCAAGATGAGTCTCACGATGATCCGGGAGAAGGAGTCATGAGCGACGGGAAAGACGGGGTGTACTGCAAGGTCTGCGGGGGGGTCATCCCGCAGGATGCATCCATCGGCACCATCATGGTTGCCGGAAAACCGACCGGTATATCACGGCTTGATTTCATCCTTGATGAGGTGGCGGCACTCAATCTGCAGAGCCGGACTGATATCAGCAATGAACTGCTCAAACGGGCAAAAGCACTCAATTATATCCCGACAAAGATGACCGATGCGTATGCCGGGGCGCTGCTTCAGGCGTACCATGACCGGTGTGAGAAGAAGGAGAAGTAAATGGATTCGTATGTATGTGCTGTCTGCGGGTACGTCTATAACCCCGCTGCAGGAGACCCGGGTGCCGGGATCCCGCCAGGTACCGCTTTTGATGACCTTCCTGAGGACTGGGTCTGCCCGCTCTGCCAGGAAGGGAAGGAAGTATTCGAGATCGCGTAAATTCACCAACCCTCCCGGCCTCCTGCTCTCCGGGTCCCCGGCCCGGGGATGAATTGCTTTTTTCCTGCTGGAGGAGAAACCTGTACTGATTCGGATCCCTGAGCGGATCACGGAACGCCTGAGTATTATGACGACGTACATAGGGATTGATGATACCGACAGCCTTGAATCGATCGGAACCGGAAGACTGGCCAGGATGGTGGCAGAGATAATCGGGGAGACCGGCACGGTCAGGTCTGTCACCCGGCACCAGTTCCTTGTCCATCCTGATATCCCGTACACCTCCCATAACAGTGGTGCGGTGATTGAGATCGCTGATACGACCACCGGGCCGGACGATCTCTTTTCAGCCGTTGCTGATGCGGTGATGGATCGGTTCGTGGAGGGGAGTGATCCCGGGGTGGCTGTCGCACGGGAGGAGCAGGTCAGCCCCGCGGTCGTCGCCTTCGGATCTGATGCAAAGACCCGCGTGCTCACCCAGGACCGTGCCTATGAGATCGCGAAGAACGCCGGCATTCTCCTTGAGGGGCTCGGAGGTACCGGGGGCGGGGTGATCGGCGCACTCGCCGGAATCGGGCTTGCCCGAACCGGATCTGACGGCAGGTACCTGCAGATCGGATCGATCCGTGACCGCCCCGGAGACCGGACAGTGGAGGAACTTCTCACCCTGGGAGCAGGTGAGGTGATGACCACCGGGGGGAAGGTTCTCACCTCCGGACCGGTCACGATCCCGAAGTTCCCCCAGCCGTCCAGGATCCTCGGGAGACCGGTGCTGCTGGTTGAGGAACGTGACGGCGGATATTACATGCTGAAGCGGGACTGACCTGAGGAGAGATGGATCCGGCCTTCCGAATCAGTCCGAGCACCCTGCAGTTCATGGGAGTGATGACGCTTACCGCCCTCTCAGGAATGGCCGGTTTCTTCATCCTCCGTGATGAACGGGCAGGGCTCCTTCTGACCTTTGCCGGATATATCACCGGCTTGGTGATGATCCGGATCCTGGGCTGGAACCGTCCCGGAAGGTGACCGGATACGCGATAAGGCGGCGAATAATTGGTATTTCAGATAATAACAATCATATGACCCCAGAATTGTATTCAGAGGAGGATTTTGCGTTTCCCCTTTCCTTATAAATGTTACTCTTTTCTCTGATTGCGGATCCTGACTATTTTGTCAGACATCATGATGGAAATATATTAAAATCCGGTCATCATAGATGAATCTATTCTATATTATGGATCAGATATCACCGATGCACCCCCATGGCAGTCATCCGGCTGACAAATGTCTGACTATCGATTTTCTTTATATAAGGTTCCTCTGTACCCCCGGGATCCAAAAATCCGGAGAATTTCATCTGAATTGTAATAAAAACCATAATATGACAGATAATGCCGGTACCCCCAGGGTGGGAGGGAGAACCCTTCAGGAGAGGGAGAGGGATCCCCGGTGATATCCCTGGAGTGATGAAGAGTCAGAAAGACGGGGATCATCACCAGGAGGGAGAGTATCATTGGATATTTAATCAATCCCCTCATAGTGTACCCCATCATGTCCCTGCCTCCTGATCCCCCCACCACAATATGACCCTGGAACTCCCGGAACCCGGGTACGTCGCCATCGGCGGATGCTGTGGATCCCTCCTGCGGTACCTGATCACCGGATGGATCCCATCCCTCCCCGGCACCTTCATCGTCAATTTCGCCGGGTCAGTGGCCATCGGATTCCTCATGTACGAGTCCGTCTACCTCGGAGGGTTCTCCCGGCAGACCCGCCTCCTCTTCGGAGCCGGGGTTATCGGGTCGTTTACCACCTTCTCCGCCTTCGCTGCCCAGACCCTGACGGCCGGACCGGTATGGGGGCTGATCTCAGTCATCGCCCATCTCTGCTGTGGTCTTGCCGGTGTCTCACTCGGACGACATATCATCATATCCCAACGGGGGCCGGGATGGAAGATCTGATCCTGGTCGGTATCGGAGGAGCTCTCGGGTCCATGATCCGGTTTGAGGTCTCCAGGATACGGCCAGTCCGGGGAATCCCGGCCGGCACCGCCATCGTGAACATCACCGGGAGTCTTCTCTTCTCCCTGGTCCTCTTTGCACGGCCATCCGGGGATCTCTATTCGCTCGTTGACACCGGACTCCTGGGAGGATTCACCACCTTCTCCACCTTCTCGTATGAGACGTTCAGGATGCTTGAAGAGGGAGAGTTCAGGGCGATGCTGACCCACATCGCGGTGAACCTGGGGGGGAGCCTCCTGGGAGCCGGGGGAGCATGGATGATCACAGCCATCGGAATCGGAGCCGGGTGATGGGGGGCCGCAGGGAAGAGTCTCAAGAGGATCTCCGGTACAGACCCGCCCGGCCCCTTACGGGCGGGGGGCCTTATCCCGGGAGATGGTCCGAAACTTTCCTCTGGGAACGGTGATCTCGAACCGGGCCCCCTCCCCGGGCGTTCCGGTCTCGGTGATGGTTATCCCGGTGATATCCAGGATCTCCCGGGAGAGGTTCAGCCCGAATCCGGTGTGCCGGTAATACTCCCGGCGGAAGATCTTCTCCTTAAACTCTTCCGGTATTCCCACCCCGTCATCCTCACAACAGATGATATACCTCCCCCCGGTGACGGAACCATGGAACCGTACCTGCGTAATCTTCTCGCCGTACCGGTTTGCATTGTCGATGAGGTTGTAAAAGACCTTCCCGATGAGTGGATCTGCGAATACTTCCATATCATCAATCCCGATCCTCACCTCAACCGGAGAGATATCAATCTCCCCGCAGGCCTGACAGATGATGTCATGGACATTCTGCCAGACCGGAGACATCACCCCGATATCCTGGTAATCCCGGGTGAAAGCGATCTGACGCCCGATATGATGTGCTGCCGTGTCAATCGCCTCAATGAGTTTTCTGAGGCCGGTATCCATCTCATACTCACGGGCAATCTCAGCAGAACCGAAGAGGACCTGCAGTTCGTTCCCGATATCATGCCGGGTGATCCCGGAGAGGAGGTTGAGTTTGTGGTTGGTCTGGACCAGGGCATCCTTTGCGATCTTTGTCCCGGTGATATCGGTACTGACCACCAGGACGCCGATCACCTCTCCATCGGTCCCGGTCAGCGGGACGGTGTCAGTCTGAACCCACATTCTGTTTCCATCCGGTCCGGTCAGGGACTGAATACTGCCGATGACCGGGGAACCTGACCCGATGACCTGGTGATCGGTCGCTGAGAAGGGATCGGGCCTGCCGGGGAAGAGTTCTGCGTAGGTCTTCCCCTCAATATCCCCCGCGGGTTTTCCCATCACCCGGGATACGGCAGGATTGATCTTTACGTACCGGCTGGCTGAGTCCTTGTACGAGATCATGGCCGGGACGTTTTTGAGGATGACCTCAAGATCCCGGATCGTCTTCTGGAGTTCCTCTTCTGCCTTTTTGCGGGGAGTGATATTCTCAAAGACCGCGATGAAGTGATCCTTCTCAGGGGAGTACACGGTGATTCTCAGCCATATCCACAGGTGCCCGAAGAGCGTCTCGAACGAGACCGGATCTCCGGTGAGGATGACCCGGTTGTACATCTCAAAGAGCCCGGGTGAGGAGTCCCGGATCCCGGGAAATATCTCTGATGCCCGCCGTCCCTTCACATCAGTGAGGCCGGTCTGTTCTTCGAACGCTGCATTCACGTCCAGGTATTCCCAGTCGGCCGGGGCTCCGTTCTCACCATAGATCATCCGGCAGTAGGCAAACCCTTCTATCATATTGTCAAAGAGGGAGCGGTACCTCCGTTCACTCTCCCGCAGGGCATCCTCACTCCGCTTCCGTGCTGTGATATCCAGAAATGCCCCGACCAGTCCGCTGACCTGATCTGATTCATCCCTGATGGGTGCCTTATAGAAGATGACATCACGCTCAGAACCGTCCGGGTACCGGACCCGGGATTCATACTGCTGGGGTGCGGGTGATCTGAAGACCTCCAGGTCAGCCTCATGATACCGGTCCGCCATCTCCGGCGGCCAGAGGTCATAGACCGATCTGCCGATGATATCATCGCGGGATCTACCAAAGTAGGTCTCAAACGAGGAGTTACACCCGGTATACACCCCGTCCAGATCCTTGTAGAATACCGGGAGCGGAAGCGTCTCGATAAGCGTCTGGAGAAAGAGTGACTGTCGCCTGTACTCCCGGGATATCCGCTCCTTTTCGGTCAGATCGACCCCGATGATGATGTACTTGAGGAGATCGTCATCCCCGTCAGCGAGGACTTTGGCGTTCCAGGAGATGATCCGCTCCTCCCCGCTCCGGGTCCGGACCCGGGTGGTATAATCCGAGCATTCACGATCTTCAGAGCCGTCCAGGGGTATCCTGCTGATCACCTCTTCCCGGTACCCGGGATCCGGATAGAGGAGATCCCAGATATTCTCCCTGCCCAGCACCTCCTCAGCAGGATACCCGCTCATCTCTCCTGCAGCAGCATTCCAGACCCTGACCCTCCGGTCCTGGTCCAGGCCCATCAGCCAGACCTGGGCATTCCTGATGATGGTCTCCTGTACCCGGGCGGTATTCCTCAGCGATCTCTCGGTCTTCTTCAGGATATCAGCGAGATAACTGATGACCAGAGCGACACCGATGAATATCAGGACCCTGATGCCGGCCTGGAGGAGGACCAGGGGATCAGGGGTGAAGAGAAGAACGAGGACGAGGTAGGATATGGCGAGGATGCACGAGAGGATCAACCCTTTCCGTTGGTAGAAGAGACAGGCGATGATGATGGGGATATAGAAGAGGTTCTGGAAGATGATCGTATATCCTGATGAGAGACACCAGATGCTCGTGATGATACACCCTGCCACCGATACCAGGAGTGAGAAGGAGAGAGGAGTGAACCACCGGTGTTCCTGTTGTGGGGCCATATGTCACCTGTGAAGGGGGGAGATACCTGCCTGAACGATCCTGCTCTCAGGTCACCCCGAAGTACTCTTCCTATGAGTACTCGTATGCAGGTATTCTTATAGGTATTCCGGCATGATGAATATCAGGGAAACACCTGGCTGCCAGGTGAGGTGGAGAGTCAGCCTGATCGAAGAGCAGGAATCGTCATGAGGATATTCGGGTGATCGATATCGTCCGGTACCAGGCTCATGGAGGAAGATGATGAAAAAAATTGGTGAGATACAGAGAGAAGGTGTTCAGGTGGGCATATGAACGTCAGATATGTTCGTTGGATTATTCTCGGGATGATTCTGGCATGTTCACTCATCCTCAACTATCTGCATATCACTGCAGGGAGCGTGTTCCCATCAGTACACGCGATCTGTCCGCTTGGAGGGCTTGAAAATCTGCAGGTGTGGTTATCAGGGCACGGAAACCTTCAGAAACTCTTCTCAGGGACGATGACCCTGTTCTTCTTTTCAGTTGGGTTCACGTTCATTTTTGGCAGAGCCTTGTGTGGGAATATCTGCCCGTTCGGGGCACTTATGGAGTTTATCGGGAAGATTACCCCTCACCAGTACTCTCCTCCGGCATCCATAGATACCCCGCTCCGATACCTGAAAGTCGGTATTCTCGTGATAGTTACCGGTATGGCCTGGATTACCACATCAATCTGGATATCTCCCTATGATCCCTATGTTGCATACGCCCATATCTGGTCAGGTGCAGAATTATTCACTGAAAACGGTGTCGGACTGTATATCCTGATCTTAGTCCTAATCGCTGCACTTGTTATCAACCGGTTCTTCTGCAGGTACCTCTGCCCGGCAGGCGGTCTGTTTGCACTCATCTCACGGGTGAGCCCGACACGGATCCGTCATACCGGTTGCATCGAGTGCGGGAAATGTGCCAGGTCCTGTCCGATGGGAATTAACCCGGGAAGAACGGGATGGATCAATAGAACAGAATGTATCGGGTGCACGACGTGTGTTGAGGTCTGTCCCTCAACAACTCCGGTTCTTGCTCTGACCATGGCCGGGAAAAAGATCAGACCCCTGTTGTTTGTGATTGGCACAGTCTGTGTCTTTTTTGGGGCCCTCGCTCTGTTCAGTACTCTGGGTCTTCTGCAGGTGACCATACCCCCTCTTGAGAGTGTACAGCAGGGAGGCACATCCCTGAATCCCATTGATCTCAGGGGATCCATGACCATAGAGGAGGGAGCAGCATATTCCGGGATGAACCTTACGGAGTTCTATTCGAGGATGGAGATTCCGGCATCAGTCCCGGCAAATACCAATTTAAAGGCGGTTCAGGATGCTGTCCCGGGATATGATTTTCATGCGATGAAGGCGAAGTAGTTAGATTGGAAGATGAGTCGGTTATAACCCAGATTATTTACTGAACATGGTGACGAAAAAACCTCCCAATTCCATCGGGTATTCAGCCCTAATTAGCGCCATAACCATTTTTGCCCCTTTTCTGAAAGATCCGGAGAAAAACCGCTCCATCACGATTCATCTCATTCCCGGGTACCTATCCGGACCATCGGTGGGGCGGAAAGGGATCTGTTCACTGAACTCCTTATCTCTTCACAATGGTAACAGAAGAGGCATTACCCCGGCCTCTATCATCGCATCGGACACACAGGATACCTGTTCCTGCATATGGAAAAAACCATGACTATTCTTGATCTGGACTCAATCAACGGCCTGTCCAGTCAGCAGGCAGCTGAGAAGATCAGAACCGACGGCTACAATGAACTCCCGGAAAGGGAAAATCAGGGCATATTCGGGATCATTCGTGAGGTCGTCAAAGAGCCGATGTTCATCCTCCTGGTCGCCAGCGGGCTTATCTACTTCTTCCT
>CAZSVH010000057.1:0-10978 GCA_964610235.1 uncultured Methanospirillum sp.
TGGCACCGGCGGTCTCCTCCGCGGATCTTGACGCGATTGTGGAACGGATCGTACAGGAGCGAATCGGGTTTGTCAGGGATCGGGGACCGGGTGCGGCCGGGCCGCTGATGGGAGTGGTCATGAAGGAGGTCCGGGGATCGGTTGACGGGAAAGCAGTCAGCCAGGCGCTTCAGGCAGCGATTCAGCGGGTCATCGGGCCCTGACCGGCCTCCGGGCAGAATGAAGAACCTTTAATTGGTGAGAACGGGCAATAGTATAGGCATTTCACAGGTGATCTGAATGGGCAAGACAGGCACAACAGAATGGAACCAGGTAAAGGGGAGCAAGGGCCAGATCAGGCTCGTTCCCCGAAAAGACGCAGCGAATAAGAAGCCAGGGCCGAACCAGCGCTTCAAGGCACAGTCGGCCCTCAAAAAGCTCGAGCGGAACGCAAACCGCGGAAGGGGACGCGACGGTCGCCCGGCTCCGGGACGGGCACCACCCCGCGGGCGCGGGGGAAGGGGCAGACGCGGGGGACCGGGTCAGCCACAGGATCTCAGGACGATGGCAGCCCGCCGGCGGATCACCCGTGCCAAGGTCTCCATGCTCGGACCGAAGGCCCGTTCGAAATAATCTGAATATCTGAACCCTTTTTTTCCGGAGCCGGCAGACTACATTAACTCTGCAGGACAGTAAGTACTATGGATAAGAAGCTCGCAGTATCAGCGTTTCAGTATGGGGAACGGGCCAAGTCAGAACTGATGATCGCTTCCCAGCTGGTGACGGTCTTGTCCGGTCTGATGGAGGCAGTGCGGATGGGAGGACGTATGTTCGTCCTCCAGTGCCTTGAGTCGGTCTGGATGGAACTGCAGTTTGCGCTTCGCCAGACCGGGCAGCAGGAGTTTCAGCGGGCGATCGACTCCCTGGGGGTAGTCATCAGCCTTGTTGAAGGAAACGACTGTGACGGGGCGGTCAGGCAGATCGGGACCGCTGTCAGTGCAGCCACCACGGTTGCCCAGCATGCCTGGCAGGAACTGGAACGACATGAATTCATCTGAACTCCACCGGTTTTTATCAGGCAGAACATCTGTCCGCCGGTACCAGGATCGCGAGGTTGCACCGGAGATTCTGGACCAGGTGATCGCGACGGCCTCCTCTGCCCCCTCGGCAGGGAACGTGGAGTCATGGGACGTGGTGATCGTCACGGATCCCTCTCTCAGGGAGGCACTTGCGGATGCCGCCCTTCACCAGGAGCACGTGGCACAGGCACCCGTGGCCCTGGTGGTCTGTGCCAACTATGTGCGGTCGATGGCCCGGTACAGTGAACGCGGAATCCTGTATGCCCTCGAGGATGCAACCATCGCCGCCACCTATCTCATGCTCGGGGCCCAGGCAGCCGGGCTTGCCACCTGCTGGACCGGAGGGTTTGATGATGACCAGGTCAGGGACATCCTCGCTCTTCCGACACATATCAGGCCGGTGACCATCCTCACCACCGGATACGGGGCAGAGGCAGCAATCCCGCCCCGGCGAAGGGATGTGAATGAACATGTCCACCGGGACGGATGGTAGGGAGGCATTGTCCCTCCGCCCATTACAGGATATAATATGACAGATTTTCGGGTAGTGCTGGAATCAGCATGGGTCATCAAGGACGTCAGGTCGGTTGATGATGCAATCGGTATCGCCATCAGTGAGGCAGGGAAGCGACTGAATCCGAGTGCCAAGTTCGTGGAGGTGGAGGCCGGGATCATCGGCTGCCCCTCATGTGATGAAGAACTCCCCTGTGCCCTCCTCGTGGCCCGGACGGCACTGGTCGGGCTCAGGATGGAGATGAAAGTCTTTAAGGCTGACTCACCCGAACACGCGGGGAGAATTGCAAAGTCGGTGATCGGAAAGGCACTTCGCGATGTACCCCTGGAGATCACCGGGGTGGAGGAGGTATGATAGAGGTCGTCGGCCATACGGCGGTCGACCATATCTGCCGGGTCTCTCATCTCCCGGGCCCGAACCATTCGGCATCGGTGCTGGAGCGGAAGATCTTCTTTGGCGGGGGTGCGGCAAACATCGCTGCCGGGATAGCCGCACTCGGTGGAGAGGCGGCCCTCATCAGCGCCGTCGGGGGTGACTTTGCCGGGAGTGCCTATGACCAGTGGCTTGACCGGCTCGGTGTTGAGAAACGGTTTTTCGTCATTCCAAAGGCTAATACCGCAACGGCCTTCATGTTCACCGACCCTGCGGGAGACCAGATGACCTTTTTTGAATGGGGGGCATCCGGGATCTTCGCGACTGCCACCCCGGCCGATCTCAGCTTCGTCCATATGGCGACGGCTGATCCGGCCTTCAACCTCCAGGTCGCGGAGAAGGCGGCCTTTGCCAGTTTCGATCCCGGCCAGGATCTCCATCGGTACACCCGGGAGCACCTGACCGCAATGCTGGACATGATCGATATCCTGATCGCCAATCATCATGAGTTCGCCGGGATGTGTACCACCCTGGGCATCACCCGGGATGAACTGACCCGGCGGGTTCCGATGGCAATCGAGACCCGGGGGGGGGAAGGATGCCGGATCACCACAAACGGCACCACCACCGCAGTCCCTGCCGTCCCGGTGACCTGCGTGGACCCGACCGGGGCGGGTGACGGGTTTCGGGCCGGTTTTCTGACCGCGTATGCCGGGGGGTATGATCCGGTGACCGCGGTGAAGATCGGAACCGTGACGGCCTCGTTCGTCGTCGGGGCGGCCGGATGCCAGACGGCACTTGCGGATCAGACACGGATGCAGACCCGGTACCGCGAGCATTTCGGGGAATTACCTGCAGCAGGGAAGCCCCGCAGAACCTGATAGGAGGAAGATGGAGCAGCGTGGCAGGGCCGAGAGCGCGGTCAGGATCGAGTCGATGTCACGGTACATCTTCACGGCACCCGACTGGCCGAAGTCTATCGTAATCCTGTTCCTCCTCGGCCTTCTTATGGAGGCGCTCTCCTGGCGGCTCTCGTCAGAGTTCAGGTACTTCGGGATCGTCTGTTTCATCATGCCCGGGCTGCTCGCCCTGCTCCTGACCCGGCCGATGATCACGGTGATCGGCAGGCAGATGACCTGGAACCGGAGTGCCCTGCTTGCGGTCTCATGCACGCTCTTCTCATCGTTGATCACCCTGATCGGTCTGATCGTCCTCAGGGATCTCCTCGCCTTCATCTTCGGGATCGCCCTCGGGTTTATCTTCGGGCTCCGGCTCCTGATCCTGGTCTCCATCGCTGATTACCGGATGACCCGGGTGGTGATTCCAGCCGCGGTGCAAAGCCTGGCCGGATTCTGCGGGGGGCTGCTCATCTTCCCGGACCCCTTCCCGGTTCTCACCCCGATCCTCCTCGCTCTCTTCGGAACCGGGTTTGCCGGGCTTATCTGGCTCATCGACCGCCCCCTGAAGCGGGCGTTCAGGATACGCGGCCTTGAGTTCCTGAATGCATTCATCGCGCACCTGACCGACGGGTGCCGGAGCATGGAGGAGTTCTTCCGGGGGATCGGGGAGGAGGCATTCGTCCCGCAGGTGAGCATCTTCTTCAGGCGGGAGGGAAAGCAGGATCTCATCTTCACCATCCCGAACGTCCATCCGGGTCCGATGGGGGAGATCGGGGGGGGAAACCTTCCGGCAATCCTGCGGGAGCGGTTCGACGAGGAGGTGATGGTTGCCCACGGGTGTGCAACCCATGACTTCAACCTGGTCTCAGAGTCTGAGATCGAGAAACTGGTGACTGCCGTGAACCGGACCCGGGACCAGCTCGTCTATACCGCGGACGCTACCCGGTCGGTGCGGATCCGGGAGGGGACGGTCTCCCTGCTCTATCAGCGGATCGGTGACAGCCTCCTCATGGTCAGCACCCGGTCACCAGAGAAGACCGAGGACCTGGACTTCTGTATCGGGCACGCGATCCTCTGTGAAGGGCACCGTATCACCCCCCACATCGGGTTCGTGGATGCACACAACTGTATCGGTGACGAGATCGCCGCCATCCGTCCCGGTACCCGGACCGCACACGAGTACTTCACCGCGGCACTCCGGGCGTTCGAAGCCTGGTCCTGCATGCAGACCTCACCCCTCGGGATCGGGTACTCCCATACCCCGCTGCCGTTCCACCGGGACGAAGGGATCGGGGATATCGGGCTGCAGGTCCTTGTCTGCCGGGTGGCTGGCCAGACCACCGCGTACATCCTCATCGACGGAAATAACATGGCAGGCGGGGCACGCGAGGAGATCCGGGACGAGGTGCTGACCATGGTCGATGATGCCGAGATCATGACCACCGATACCCACGTGGTCAATACCATCTCAGGGAAGAACCCGGTCGGGATGCGGGTGCCTCCTGCGGCCCTGATGCCCTACATCGATGACGGGGTCACCCGGGCGATCCGGGATATCTCCCCGGCGAGTGCGGCAGGCAGCACGGCATCGTGTGAAGGGGTGGTCATCTTCGGATCAGACTCGATCGCCCAGCTTGCGAGCATCGTGAACACCATCCTCGTCTACATCATCCCGATCAGTGGCGGAATGCTGATGCTCGCGGTCGTCCTCTCGGTGATAGCCTACATGGTCCTCTCCTGATGACCGGCAGAGAGGGAAAGCGATTATGAGAACAGAGAGAAAGCTCACCATGATGAAGGAGAGGGAAGGGATCAGTCTATGAGTTTTTATCCGCCACCGTCAGTCCTCGCGGCCGGGATAGGAGAGGGAGTCTACAAGACCCGGCTTCCGGCATGGAACCTCCTGCTCCGGGGAGCGATGGCCGGGGCATATGTCGGGATGGGTGCTGCCCTGATGATGATGGTCATGACCGGGGTGGAACCGATTCTGGGTGCCGGGTTCACCCGCCTCATCGGGGGATCGGTCTTCCCGCTCGGGGTCATCCTGACGATCCTGACCGGTGCCGAACTCTTCACCGGGGATGCGATGCTCGTCCCGATGGCTGCGTTCAGGCAGAAGACAGCCTGGGGGACGGTCATCCGGCTCTGGGGTCTGGTCTGGGCAGGGAACGTCGCCGGTGCTCTCTTCTTTGCCGCTCTGATGGCCTTCGGGCCGCTCACCAGCACCGACCCGTCAGGGGTTGTCTCCGTGACCGCGGCCGGGATGGCGACGGTCAGTATCGCGGCAGCGAAATGCAGCGCAGCCGGGACCGGTGCACTCTTCTCCCTGCTCCTCGGCTCCCTGGCAGCAGGATGGCTGCTGAACCTGGGGGTGCTCCTCGCCCTCTGTGCAGATGACGTGATCGGGAAGATCATGGGGATCTGGTTCCCGGTGATGGCGATGTCGGCTACCGGCCTGGATCATGCCGTCACGAATATGTACCTCATCCCAGCCGGGCTCCTCACCGCCGGGATGCTCACCCCGGTGCAGGCTGCACTCATCGGCCCTGACATCGCCGGCCTGGGATGGATGACGATGTGGACCTCCAGCCTGATCGTATCCTCGCTGGGGAACCTCCTGGGAGGTCTGATCTTCGCCGGAACACTCTCCTGGCTCTCGTTTCGGTCCGAGTCAGAATAGGTTACTCGATGTAGTCCTCGTACCGGTGCACGTGGCAGCTGATCGGGAAGGGGATCCCGATCGTGGAGAGGATGGCATCTCCCCTGTCGAGGGTCTGGATCTCAAGGTCGAGGATCCGGAGATCATGTTTTGCCGAGGAGGCGATCGTTTCCCGGTCCTGCCGGTCGGCAAGACCCATCACCACGAAGGTGTTCATCTGGGCCAGTACCCGGGGATCGATGTTCTTGGGCTGCTGGGTAACCGCACAGATACCAACCCCGAACTTCCTCCCTTCCATTGCGATCTGCCGGAAGATACCGGTCTTCTCTGAGTCATGGGAGAGCACCCGCTGTGCCTCTTCAATGGTGAGGAGGACCCGGTGGGGTTCATCCTCCCCTGACCGTCCGGACTGGACCAGGTTTTTGTACCTGACCAGGACAGCACGCGATATCACCGAGAGGAGGAAGAGCTCGGATGCCTCGCTCATCCGGGGAATATCAACCAGGACCACCTTGTTGTTCATGAGATCCTCGATGATCGAGGGGACCGAGGAACGGACCGGGTCGAGGAAGACCGATGAGATATCGACGAGGGTCTGTATCTGACGCTCGACCACCCGGAGTGCATCGGGCTTTGCATTCCTCACCCGCTGGGATATGTTCTGGTGGTCCCCGATGGAGGCGGTCGTCTTGATATTGGAGGGGAGGGCCTCGACATTGTTCTTCACGAAGAAGTCGATGACCTCATGCCCTGGAAACGGGGTCAGGAGGTTGATGACCTCTTTCTCGTCCTGGGAGAGGTCGAAGATGAGGGAGAGATCCTCGACGGCAACATCATCATGGCTGATGAGGAGCTGTTTCATGTCCAGTTCGTCCCTGACGATCTCGCTCTGGATCGAGTAGACGGAGAGGCCACCCTCTGCATCCGGGTGATGGAGGAGACCGCGGCTCTCATAGTCTGAACTGAGCCCGGCTGCATACTCACCGTGCGGGTCGATGATGAGCAGACCGAACCGGCGCGCTGAGATCGCCGAGGCACAGAAGACCTTCATGAAGTTACTCTTCCCCATACCGGTCGTGGCAAAGACCCCGATATGCTGGGAGATGACACTGGCCGGGATCTTAACCGGAAGTTCGGGGATGGGCCGCTGACCGCTGACCACGAGCCCGACCTCGATCTCCCCCATGAACCGGCTGAGGTAGGAGATGTCATCCGGACCGAGGGTTCTGACCGTGGAGAACCGGGTCGGGACGATCCGGGGCCGTCTGAAGATCTGGTCAACCCCGATGCATCCGATCGGATAGGCATGGACCATCAGGTCAGTGCTGTCAGAATCCTCAGGATTTTCAGGGTTCTCGTGCTCTATCCCGGTCACCCGGGCATAAAAGAGGGCACGGTTCACGAGATCATCCACCACTATCAGGTCTCCGATACTGATGGGGGAGGTGGCAGGTGTCTGGCAGATATAATGCAGGACATTGGTGCCGATTAATGTGCTCTCCAATACGCTGTGACCGGTCATGCTGCTATATTTGTGAGATTTTTCAGGGATTATACATTGTGCCGGCGGGCCATACGGGGAGCGAAGGAGCGGAGATGGGAGAAAGAACAGTAGATATGGTGCAGCATCGATAATATACCACGAGGCGGGCAGAGCCCGGAATATTTCATGTCACGAAGGGCAGCAGAGGCAGTATTTACGGGTCAGTTTCTCCTGTGTGATATTCGCGGTCTTCTCAGGGATTCTGCACCCCATCACCGGCTTTCAGAGCAACAGAAGGAAGAGGCGGTACGGGCGCTTGGCAGGCTGGAGAAGCAGGTTGCCATCCTGAAGGAGGAACTGCTCAGATGAACTGCGGGGACGGGATTGAAGTACGGCTTGTTGATGAGCTCTTCATCAACCTGGATCCGATCCAGGCCGGCGGCCGGCTGACGGTCGATGCGATGAAGGCGGTCCTTTCGTACGGGGACGGGTACTCGGTCTGTGATCACTGTGAGAAGCCCTTCCGGCTCGACTGTATCAACAAACCACCGCTTGCCCGGTTCCATACGGATCTCGCCGGATTCGTACATATGGACGTTGCCCGGCTGGTCCCGGGGGCGAGGAGGGGGTTTCAGGCGGTGGCCGGGACGGTGGTCTCCCGGGGCGACCCGGTGCTCCTGACGGCTTACTCCCATTACACCGAGTTCCTCTCGGTTGAACAGGCCGGAGGGGTGCCATTTGAGATTCCTGCAGATGATCACCATGTCATCACCCCTGATGCTGCTGCTGCCCGGATCGAGGAGGTGACGAGGACCTGCGGGAAGCCGCCGGCTCTCCTCTTTGTCGAGGAGGTGGATTACCAGTATGGCAACCTTCACCCGGTCAGGGAGATCGCCCGGGTGGCACACCAGTATGATGTCCCGGTGCTCTGTAACGGGGCATACACGGTCGGGATCATGCCGGTGGACGGTGCTGCACTGGGCGTGGACTTTCTGGTCGGATCAGGACACAAGAGCATGGCTGCCCCGGCCCCGTCCGGGATGCTCGCAACCACTGCCGAGTGGGCGGACAGACTCTTCCGGACCACTGCCATCACGGGGGATCTCACCGGGAGGACCTTCGGGGTCAAGGAGGTGGAGATGATGGGGTGCACCCTCATGGGGGTCACCTCGATGGGGATGATGGCATCGTTTCCGCATGTCCAGCGGCGGGTGGCTGAGTACGATGCCCACCTGGCACGATGCAACCGGATCGTGGATGCCCTCTGCCGGATTGAAGGAACACAGGTGCAGAGCGAGTATCCCCGGAAGCATCCGCTGACCCGGATGAACACCGCCGGATCGTTTGATCTGGTTGCCAAAAAGCATAAGAAGAAGGGATTCTTCCTGATCTCAGCCCTCCGTGAGCGGGGGATCACCGGGATCATCCCGGGTTCGACGAAGGTATGGAAGTTCAACCCCTACGGGCTGAATGATGAGCAGGCTGCCTATGTCGGGGAGATGTTCATTGAGATCGCCCAGAATGAAGGGCTCCCGGTCTCAGGGGCCTGAATCCGGTCCCGGAGACCGGGTGAGAATCTCCCCGTTCAGGGCAGAAATGACCTCCCGGTCAGCGGAGACGGTTTCTGCCATCTCCCGGGCACGAATCTGCTCTTCCAGGGAGACAATCCCCTCTTCCTGCGCGGAGGTCGCCGGCCGGGGGGGTACCAGGCTGCAGGAGGTGTCTGCCGGCCCGGCTGAGAAGGAGCCTATCTTTTTTGCGAGTGCGATGATCTCCTCCTTGTCAAACCCGATCAGAGGCCGGATCACCGGCAGCGGGGTAGCAGGAGAGATCGTGATGAGGTTCTGCAGGGTCTGGGTCGCCACCTGACCCAGGTTGTCACCGGTAACAAGCCCGTCAGCCCGGCCATGCCGGGCGACCTCCTGGGCCATCCTGAGCATCCCGCGTTTGCAGAGGACACACCGGTACCGCGGCTCAGTACCGGTCATGAGGAGATCAAAGAAGGGCCGGGCCCTGATGACGGAGAGATCCAGCCTGATGCCAGGGGTCCAGGTGGAGAGGGCGGCGAGGTTGCGGAGGACAGAAGAGAAGCAGTCTGATCCTGCATACGTGCCGGTGTCGACATAGACGAACCTGACCTTCACCCCCCGTTTCATCATGAGCCAGGCGGCGACCGGTGAGTCGATCCCGGCCGAGAGGAGGGCAAGGAGGGAGCCCTGCGTGCCGTACGGAAGACCACCCGGTCCCGGGATCCGGATATCATACGCAATCCCCCCATCCCTGCGTGCCTCGAGGAAGATCTCGTACTCCGGGCTGGTGAGATCGACCCGGACTCCGGGGACTGCGTCGATGACCGCACTGCCGGCCATGGCACCCAGTTCCTGGCTCGTAAACCCGGGGACCTGATCCCGTCGTGCCCGGATGGCAAACCTCATCCCGGGTTGCAGATGTTCCCTGCCGAGCATCACGGCCGCCTGGATCAGCGCCTCAGGACCGGGGCCGGTCAGCAGGGCAGGGGAGGCGTCGACGACCCCGAAGATCCGGCATACCACCGGGACGACGAGCGCGGGGTCGGGGGTCCGGATCAGGATCCTGCTCCGGTTCTCCCCGAGGGTATACTCCAGCTGATGGCTGGATAATGCGTTCCTGATATTCCCGATGAGGACCTTCATAAACTGGCGTCGCACGGGTTCGCTCTTGAGAAAGAGCTCCCCGAACCTGACCATGACCGCTCCGGGTCTTCCGCTCTCCATGACTGCTCAGTGATGGATGCCCGGGCAGATAGGTGCTTGGGATCGTGGCTGGGCCGGAGAGGGGCGGGTGCGTGGCTTCCTGATACCGGGCAGGAAAAAAGATAATACGCTCAGACAGACAGGTGTACGTAATGGCTCCAAAAAAGAAGAAGGATGCATCTCCGGGACAGGATGATGCCCCTCTCAAGCTCTTCTATATCTTCTACAGCCAGGAGCGCTGGGATAACTGGATTAAGGTCCTCAGCGAGGCTGATTTCGAAGGAGGCGCAGATGACGAGGAGATGCCGGAAGGGTTTGCCCTGCTCTCCAGTTTCAACCAGGATATCTGTATCGAGGTTCTGAAGATCGTCAGGCTCTTCCAGAATAACCGGTTCTCCCGCGAAGAGGCGCTCTCCCGGATCGCCGATGTCGAGAATATCGTGATGGGACAGATCGTGGAAGGGGACCTGGAAGAGATCATCGCCTCACTCCAGTTCTCGATGGCCGTCCTCTTCGCCTCATCACGCACCTTCCTTGAAGGCGGGTGAAGAAGGGGAAGGGGATCAGCGAGGAGAAGATGGAGGAGATGATCGAGGTTGCGGCGGCCATCGGGGCCAATGTCATCAACGGGAAGTCCTGCTGCGGCCGGTACATCAAGGAGTCAGATGATCCCGGGATGTTTGACGAGTGGCTTATTGAGATCGAGACGATCAACGAGGCGATGGGGACGTTGAAGAACTTTGACGAGGAGGCAGGCGAGGCATAGTGATCGCGGCACGGGCCCGGTTACGGTACCACCGGCAGCTGGTGAAGATCACCGGGTACCGTCTGCCTGAGGGGGCGTTCCACGGAGCGGTGGTGGAGGCGCTGTACGCGATGCCGTATGACGCCTTTGACCGGGGAACCCGGGAGCAGATCCTCGCGTTCCTGAAGGCGTTCGTGAGCTGTACTTGCCGCGAGAGTCCGCTCTGCGGGTGTCCGGAGCGCAAATTCGCGATCGAGGTGATTGAACTCCGCGAGTCAGGACTGGATCACCGGCAGATCAGTGAATACCTGCTGGATGAGTTCGGGATTGAGATTTATGCCGCTGACCTGCTGAGTTACCTGGAGGAGTCGGTTCATCTCCTGGAAGCGATCCGGGATGTGGCGATGCAGACCGGGGTGTCTGATCTCCGTGTCAGGACAGAGGATCATATCACGGCGATTGAGAAGGGCGTCCCGATATAATAGCTGGTTTTAAAAAAGAGTGAGGCGGGTCTGC
>CAZSVH010000058.1:0-10821 GCA_964610235.1 uncultured Methanospirillum sp.
GTGAACCTTGACGGGTTCTCACTCTCCCACATCACCCAGCAGCTTGAGGAGGTCCAGGCCGGGGATTTCATACCTCCGCTGGTCCTGGATCACCGTATTGACACCGGAAATCCGGGAGGGTACGGATGCATGACAATGCCTGATGACTTCATGCGGATCCGATCCGACATCGAACGGTCGATGCGGGGATCGGTGGAGGTCATCCGCGAGACTGAGAAGGAGTTTGCCCGCCGGTTCGGGAGGGAGTACTCCTGGGCTGATGAGTACCGGTGTGAGGATGCGGAAGTCCTCGTCCTCTCCATGGGGACCCTGGGCAAGGAGGCAGAGGTCGCGGTTGATATCCTCCGGAGTGAAGGGATCAAGGCCGGTTCGATGCGGGTGCGGTGGATTCGTCCGTTCCCTGACCTCGACCTGCGGGATCGGGACCTGGTGGTGATCGACCGGAATTACTCGTTCGGGTTCGGCGGGATCCTTGCCTCCTCCATCAGGGCGAAGACCGGGAAGGAGTGTTCCAATGTCATCGCCGGTCTCGGCGGCCAGGAGGTCACCTACCATGATATTGCCTCCTTTGTGCGGAAGAGAAAGACCGGTACAGAAGAGTGGTTCGGGGTGAAGATCTGATGTATGAAATCCGGCTCCATTCCCGGGGTGGCCAGGGCGGGGTGACCGCTGCCAAGCTGATGGCCCTTGCGGCATTTCGGGATGGAAAATACGCGACAGCAGCCCCGTTCTACGGTGCAGAACGGCGGGGAGCACCCATTGTCTCCTTCATCAGGATCGATGATTACCCGATCCGGATCTACTCTCAGATACACCAGCCGGACCTGGTGGTGGTGCTTGACTCCTCGATCATCGATCTGGTCAATGTCTTTGACGG
Organism: uncultured Methanospirillum sp.; assembly: GCA_964610235.1. Lineage (GTDB taxonomy): Archaea > Halobacteriota > Methanomicrobia > Methanomicrobiales > Methanospirillaceae > Methanospirillum. Next base: position 878 of record CAZSVH010000058.1, read on the forward strand.
GCTGAAGCCTGAGGGAAAGGTACTGATTAATGCACCGCATGTCCCTGCATCAGCAGAGCAGTATGCGGCATTCGCGGTCGACCTCACCGGGATCGCCCTGAAGACGAACCTCGTCGTTGCCGGAAGTCCGATCCTGAACACCCCGGTGATCGGAGCGCTGGCAAAGATGGGACTCTTCTCCCGTGACTCTGCCCAGAAGGCGATCACCGAGATGTTTGCTGATGAGCGGAACCTGAATGCGGCCATGATGGCCTATGAGGAGCTGGTGGTATGAGCGAACGACTTGCAATCTCCCGCCCGGTTGAGGGGGCGAGTGGAAAGACCGGAACCTGGAGGGTCTTCCGTCCGGTCGTGAACCGGGATCTCTGCAACTCCTGCGGGATGTGTGCGATGTACTGTCCTGACGGGGTCATTGACAGCAGGTTTGAGATCGACCTTGCCTTCTGCAAGGGGTGTGGCATTTGCGCGAATGAGTGCCCGAAGAATGCCATCATCATGATCCGGGAAGAAGAGTAATCCGGACCGGTGATTTCTCTATTTTTATTCTCTCTATCTTTTGTTTCTGACATCTTCTCTCTGCTGTTCTCTCCAGAGCCGCTGCCCGCCCGGCCTGGTGCTGTCGTGATCCTCATGTGCACCAAACAGTTATCCGGCAGCCTGCACCACATGGTACCATGGTCCGGTACTCAATTACCATGCAGGATGATCTCACCCAGCGGGTGGATCAGGAGTGTAATGCACGGCAGATATCCCGTTCTGACTGGATATCGGAGGCATGTACCCGGCAGCTCCGCCGGCTCTCGGGGTATGGCATCTATCCGTGCGGGCAGACCGGCCCGCTGATCGACGACTCCCCCCTGGTTGCCAGGCACAATATGCAGAACTATGAGGAGACCTACCGGAACTTCCGGATCGAGGTCCCCGAGTACTTCAACTTCGGGTTTGATGTCGTTGATGCCTGGGCGAAGAAGGACCGGAACAAGATCGCGATGATCTGGACGAACCAGCAGGGGGCTGAGCAGATTTATACCTTCCGTGACATCTCCCGCCGGTCGAACCAGATCGTCAACATGCTGATCAAGTACAAGATCGGCAAGGGTGACAAGGTCCTGATCATGCTCCCCCGGGTTCCTGAATGGTGGTTCATGACCATCGCCCTGATCAAGATCGGGGCGATTTATATTCCTGCCCCGACGATGCTGACCCAGAAGGATATCGCGTACCGGATTCAGGCGGCAGACGTGAAGATGGTCATCACCAGCGAGGAGAACGCGGCGAAGGTGGATGCGATCCAGGCACAGTGCCCGAGCCTTGAGGTGAAGATGATCAATGACAAGGACCGGGAGGGCTGGATCTCATACCTGACCGAACTGGAGTACCCTGCACCGGTATCGGCCCGGATTGTGAACCTGAAAGGGCTTCACAAGACCCGGTCAAGGGACCCGATGGTCATCTTCTTCTCCTCAGGGACGACCGGGGAGCCGAAGATGGTGATGCATACCCAGGATTATCCGCTCGGCCATATCGTCACGGCCCGGTTCTGGCATGATCTCAGGAGCAGTGATCTGCATTTCACCGTATCTGACACCGGGTGGGCGAAGTCAGCCTGGGGCAAGCTCTTCGGGCAGTGGATCGAAGGGGCGGCAATCTTTGTATACGATTACCGGAACCGGTTTAATGCAACCGAGCTCCTCCCTCTGATCGAGAAGTACGGGATTACCACGTTCTGTGCACCACCAACGATCTACCGGATGCTGATCATGGCAGACCTGAACAAGTACGACTTCTCTGAACTCAGGCACTGTGTCAGTGCCGGGGAGATGATCAACCCTGAGGTGATCAAGGCGTGGAAGGAGGCGACGGGTCTTGAGGTGTACGAGGGGTACGGCCAGACCGAGACGGTTCTCTGTGTCGGCACCTTCCCCGGTATGCAGCCGAAGTACGGATCCATGGGCCGGCCGACCCCGGGATGGCAGGTGGAACTCCATGACGAGGACGGAAAACCGGTGGGAGTGGGAAAAGAGGGTTCGATCGCGATCAAGATGGAGCCCCGGCCAATCGGGATGTTCCTGCGGTACCATAACAACAATGAGGCGAACGAGGGTTGTTTCAGGAACGGATACTATTATACCGGGGACCGTGCCCGGATGGACGAGGACGGGTACTTCTGGTTCGTTGGCAGGGATGATGATGTCATCAAGGCGTCCGGGTACCGGATTGGTCCGTTCGAGGTGGAGAATGCACTGGTTGAGCATCCGTCCGTGGGTGAGGCTGCCGTGGTGGGATCTCCTGATATCATCCGTGGATTCGTTGTCAAGGCATTTATCGTGCTGAAACCCGGCTTTGAACCCTCAGACAAGCTCTCCCGCGAGATCCAGGAGTATGTCAAAGAGGTTACGGCGCCCTACAAATATCCCCGGAAGATCGAGTTCGTGACCGAACTGCCCAAGACCATATCAGGGAAGATCAGGCGGAAGGAGCTCCGTGAGCTTGAGCTGAAACGGTTCGAGGAAGAACAGAAAGAGACCAGTCAGAAGTAGGATTTTCACCGCGCGTCATGGGATGGCGTTCTTTTGTTCCCGGTTCCGGGGAGATCGGCCTCTCCTTTTCCCATCCCTGAGAGGAAAGCATCTCATCTGGGAAGATGAGGAAGATATATGTGATCTGTACGTTCACTGCTGGCCGGGTCGCCACATGTTCTGCTCATCGTGGCACTGATGTTCGGAGGGATCTTCTCCCTGCTGGTCATCCCGGTGTCAGCATTTGATCAGGGGTATTCCCAGGGGTACATGGGGGTGCCGAAATGGGTGCTGAACCGGATGGACACCAGCATCATGCCGGACCGGTACTACCCGCAGAATACCAGTGAAGAAGGTGAGACGTCCCCGACTGCTGCATCCTATATCAGCAGCGGGAATGATCTCCTGATGTCGGGATCCTTTGCAGATGCGAAAGGGGCGTTTGAGAACGCGATCAACCTGAAACCCAAATCCTTTGATGCATGGGCAGGACGGGGAATGGCGTACGAGGGGATGAAGCGGTACCAGTCAGCCCTTGAATCCTATGAGAAAGCACTCGGTTTTGCCTCCAAATCACAGGAAGGCATCTGGATGGTGTATGCCGGACAGGGGCGGGCGTTGTATAACCTTCAGGATTATGAAGGAGCGGTGACCGCCCTGGAGAAGGCCATTGAGGAGTACGCAGACACCGGGGAGAGTGGCATCGGGGACCTCGTCGCCATGTATGAGAAACTCGCCTATGCCCGGGAGAAGACCGGGGATGCCGAAGGAGCGTCGGATGCCATGGAGAAGGCAGCAACCCTGAAAGAGATCATCGGCGAAATCGAAGAATAGTCCTGTTTTCGGCATAAGGCCGGTCAGGCAGTCCGGGATCAGATCCCGCTGCCCGCCGGTCCCGGACCTCTCTTCTTTTCCTGACTGCTTATTCAGCCTCCAGTCGCTTCTTCGCTTCCATCAGGGCCTGCCGTTCCTCCTCTGTCACGGTAGGATATGAGAGCCTGAGTCCCTTGATGGCGGTTGCGACGGTCTCGGCGACGATCGAACGTGCCACCCACTTGAAGTCTGCAGGAACGATGAACCAGGGGGCATACGTGGTTGACGTCTCCTCGATCATCTCCTCGTATGCCCGGGTGTACTCTTTCCAGTACTTTCGTTCCTCGAGGTCCCCGAGAGAGAATTTCCAGTGTTTATTCTCATCCTCCAGCCTGGCGAGGAGGCGTTTCTTCTGTTCACCCTTTGAGAGGTGGAGGAAAAACTTGAGGATCAGGGTTCCGTTCCTGACCTGGTGCTTTTCAAACGCATTAATATCACGATACCGCCCTCTCCAGAACCCGTCAGCCTTCACCCCGTAGCTGGCCGGGAGGTCGTCGATGATTTCCGGATGGACCCGGACGACGAGGACATCCTCGTAGTAGGATCGGTTGAAGATCCCGATCTCCCCCCGCTCAGGGAGCATCCGGGAGCACCGCCAGAGGAAGGTATGGTTCCGTTCCTCGGGGGTCGGGACCTTGAATGAGTGGACCGAGCACCCCTGCGGATTCACCCCTGACATCACATGCCTGATGATCCCGTCCTTGCCCGAGGTGTCCATCCCCTGCAGGATGATCAGGACGGCATGGGTCCGGGAAGCCCAGAGCAGATCCTGAACGGCGGTGAGATCCTTGCGGTCCTCCCTGAGAAGGTTCTCAAGGAGGTCACGTGACTTCTCCTCCCCGAGTCTCTTCATCTTCTCGTCCTGGGCCCATCCGGTATCGTAATTCTTCAGGCTGACCGGTGCCCCGGGCTGTGCGAGAAACTTCCGGTAGTAGTCCTTGACTTTCGGTCCTTTCAGGTTCATCTCCTTCCCGCTCCTGGTACTGATCTCCTGGCAGAAAACGTATCGTATTGCATGATTCAGCCATTTCTGCCGGTGACAGATGTACCTTTTGTGTATCACCATATCTCTGTGCCGGTCAGGAGAAGGGGCTCCCGGGACCAGCATGGGCGGGAGAGGGAACAGATCGTAACCTATTTCTATTCTGTTCTGGTACATCCCAGGTATGGGTATCAGAGAAGAGCTCTTTCAACACTGGTTAATAGCCCTTTCAAAAGTCTCTTTTCCTGTTTCCTCACAGCAGGATGTATATGCAGGATTGCCAAAGGGCTCGGAAGGGAACCTGAGTTTTCAGGGGCTGGTGGTATGCAATGTCGGGGAGTTGTTTGAAAAGTTCCTGAAACCCACGGATTTTCCGATTAGCAGCGCAGATGAGCTTGCAAACCTGATTCTGGATCGCGCAGGCTTCTGATTGGGATCAGACCCGGACCTGGATGGAGCCGGACTTCCCTGCTCCGGGGTCCTCTCCCGCCCGGGTGACTTTTTTGGTCGTATCTGCGGGCATGCGGCCTGCGGTATGTTTATCGACCAGCGGGTGCAGGTACATCCATGAATCTTCTGCGGGCCTTCTCCCTGATGCTCCTTCTCCTCTGCTTTGGATGCACCGGTGTATTCTCCCAGCCGGTTGAGAACTGGGCGATCCCTGACTCGTATCAGGTGGTGGATCTGACCGGTGAGGATGGGAACGAGACCGGGTACCGGATCACGGCGCCGGTCCTCCCCCCTGCCGGGATGGTCAGGGGAGGAACCGGAAATGAGACTTTCTGGACGGTTGATGCCGGGGATGCCGGAGAATTCCTCCTGATGTATCTCCCGGTCCCCGGTACTGCACGTGAGGATGAGTTCTTCCGGGTGCATGAACGGGATGTATCCTTCCTGGGAGAGGTCTTCCACGAGGAGAACCTTGGTTATGACGGATCCGTGTACTCCTGCTGGGGGGAGACCGGGGAGGGGAAGATCAGGTATGACTGCGGGAGATTCATCACCGGGGCCTTCTTCAGACTCTCTGCCGATTTTGACTCTTGGGAGCTGGCACTGCGGCACAATCTCCGGATCAGGGAGATCATCTCCACCATCAGGCATTCCTCCTTCTGATCCCTGAATACTGTCTTTTTTCCTGAATACCGGCGGCTCTCCGGGTTGTGCGGCTCTGAGGGTCCCTCTGGATATGTTTATAGACTCGCGCTTCATACAGGAGATCTGCGGTCCCGGTATACTGGTCTCTCTGTGGGAATTCCCCGGGGATCATGGATTCCCGGGAGGAATACTGGTATGGAGTGGATTCTGCGTAATAAACTGCTGGCTGTGATGCTGGTCATATCCCTGATTCCCCTGTTGATCATCGGGATCATATCCGGTCTTCAGATCCAGACCCTGGAGGAGATGACCTCGGATCAGACCCGGCAGGTCGGGGAAGGAGCCCTTGAGAATGCGACCGAGGCACTGAACAGCCTGGGAGAAGAGATGATCCAGCGGATCGCCCTGGATGTGACCCGGCAGGTTGATATCTACCTCTCTGCCCATCCGGAGATGACGATCGCAGATCTCCAGAAGGATCCTGCATTCCAGGAGATTGTGGTTCAGTCGGTCGGCAAGACCGGGTATACGACTGCCATGGATAGTGCGACCCTGATCAACCGGTTCCATAAGAATGCCAAGAATGTCGGGACCGATTATCACACGATGGAGGCGTCGAACCCTGACTTTTATGGTATTCTTCTCCAGGGGGAGGGAAACCGTGATTCTTCAGGATACTATCTCTGGAAGGATGCCGACGGTCAGATGAGACCCAAGTACGGGTATTACTCCTGTACAACAAGGAAGACGGCTGACGGGGTGACCCTGCGGATCGGGGCGACCACCTATATCTATGAATTCTCGGCACCCGTAGAAGCGACGGGGAGGCAGATTCATGATACGATCAACCAGACCACGTCGATGATCCAGGCTCATACCGCCGGTGTGCAGGCGATGCTGGCCGGAAGTTTCATCGTTACTGCCCTGGTGGTGCTTGGGATCGGGTTCATCTTCGCCCGGTCCATCAGTACCCCAATCCAGCGGATCACCGGGTATGCCGGGCAGGTGAGCCGGGGGGAAGAGGTCATCATCGATGCCACCCGGTCGGATATCCGTGAAATCAATGATCTGAACAGTGCTTTTGACGAGATGCAACGATCGCTGGCCGGAAAAGCCGTGGCTGCGACCCAGATAGCAAAGGGGAACCTGACCGTGGATATCCCGGTGATGGGTCCTGATGATCGCCTGGGTACTGCCATGACCTCGATGCGGACCAGTATTGCGGAGATGACGAGTGATCTCAGGGATCTGACCGCCCGTGCAGCGAACGGGTCCCTCTCGGCCCGGGTTGATCCCGGCCGGTATGAGGGGGAGTTCAGGGGGATCATTGTCCAGGTCAATGAGCTCCTTGATGCGGTGATCCGGCCGGTGAATGAGACGATACGCCTCTCGGGGAGGTATGCCGAGAACGACTTTGTGGACCGGTTCGATGAGTCACTCCGGGTTGAAGGGGACTTTGTGCGGCTCCGTGACTCCCTGAACAATGTCGGGGACCAGATATCCCGGACGGTATCGGTCATCATCACCGATATGCGTTCCCTTGCTGCGGATGCCCGGGAGGCGGATGCCAGTATGCGTTCGGTGGCAGAAGGTTCAGAGGGACTGAAGGAGAGCAGCAGGATCGTGGACGAATCTGCCCGGGACGGCGAGAAGAGCGTTGCCGATCTCCTCAGGACGGTCGAGGACTTCTCGTCTGCGGTCGGTGATATCTCTGTCCGGGCTGAGAAGGTCGCCGGCCTTGCGGTTGAGGCCTCTACGCTCTCTGCTTCAGGGGAGGAGCTTGCCCGGAAGGCTGAGTCCGGGATGGCCGGGATCAGCAGTTCTGCCGGGGATCTGAACGTGATGATCCGGACGATCCGGGATCATATGGATGAGATCCGCAACATTGTTACGATCATCACCGATATCGCGGATCAGACCAACCTCCTCGCTCTCAATGCCGCGATCGAGGCGGCACGGGCCGGTGAAGCCGGTCTCGGGTTTGCCGTGGTCGCGGGCGAGGTCAACGAGCTGGCAACGCAGTCGCGGGCGTCTGCGGAGAATATCGGGGAGATGATCTCGGTCCTGGAGAAACAGTCCGAGCGGGCTGCACTGGTTATGGATGAAGCCAATCAGCATGTGCAGGGAGGGATTGGGTCGGTCTCAGACACCCTGAACGTCTTCAGCCGGATTGTCAGTTCGCTTGGGGAGATAAGCCGGCAGATCTCTGACGTTGCGGCATCATCAGAAGAACAGGCAGCGGCGGTACAGGAGATCACGGCCATCATTAACATGGTCCTCGCCGGGATCCGCAATACGGCCGTACAGGCAGAGAAGACCGCCCATATTACCGGAGAGATGTCTGATTCCGTCTCCCAGGTGGTGGAGGTGATCACCTCGGTCAGCTCGGTCGCGGGAAGTCTCACTGATGAGATGAACCAGTTCAGGGTGAAGGAGAGCCGGAACGAGGAACCCTGACGAGACCAGATCCCTTTTTTCAGCACCATCCCGGTGACTGATCTGCCGTTGAGCTCGGGCCGGATCCCGGTGCGTATGATGAGGTTAGCGGTCTTTGGAATACCGGTATTCATCCCATGAGCCGATGCTGCCTGCTCCCTGATGCAGAGGCTCCTCCACGCAATGCCGGTTGATCATCCCGATCCTCCCCGTGATCCGGGGGTGACCGCTGATATCGTCATTGTCGGGCATTGCTCCCCTCCGTGACTGTGGCGGTGATCTCCCCGATTGCCTCATCAGAGGCAGCCGGGATCGATTCTGCTTTCCGGGAGACCGGACCGATGAGATGGCTGAGATCCTCCATCACCCGGATGACCTGTGATATCCTGTCTCTTCTGGTTCCTGATTCTGGCTGACCCGGCCGGCACAGACCTCTCCGGTATGTACACCGGCTTTATCTGCACCGGCTGAGGGTTCATCACTCTTCCGGACCATGAGGGTGGCAGCTGGTCGGGACCTGGATCCCGATGGTACCGGGTGCCTCTGTGAATACCACCGATTCCCCCGTGATCTCTCTCCCGGGTGAGAAGTGGTCAGAGAAGGTGTATGTGGCATCCCTCTCTGCAACACGGAGCGATTCACGGAACGGGATGAATGCCGGTGGTCCGGTCTGTTTCCCTGTTCCGAGCCGGAATGCCGGGATCGAGCATGGTTTAGGATCCTGGTGGAGGAGGTGGGGGAGCGGATCGGATGGGTACGGATCAGAATCCTTAATCCTTCTCAGACGGGTATTGACTATCGGTAGTGAACGAGATGCTCCAGAGAATAATTCTTCCGCTGGGTATCCTTATCGTCTTTCTCCTGGCCGGGATTGCCGGGGCAGAGACGGATGGCGGATACGCGGAATCGGATCCTGCCAGGATCGTAACGGGCCCTGCTGCAGAGGACTGCCATACCCGGCTGGTGCTGCTGGGAACCACGGGCGGTGTCTCGTGGTGGCCTGAGACCGACCGGGCAAGCTCCTCTTCTGCCCTGGTGGTGGGTGATACGCTCTATCTTGTCGATCTCGGTCAGGGCTCCATGAGCCGGATCGATGAGGTCTTTAACACCGGTTCATTTGTACAGACACCTGCAGGCCGGATTCAGAACGGGTCTTCGACCTTTCTGGAGAACGTCTCTGTGGTCTTCTTTACCCATCTTCACATGGACCATACCGCAGACTACCCCTCATTCCTGGTGAACGGTCCTGGTGCGGGCCTCGGGACATCCCGGGATCCATTGACCGGTCGGACTGTCCGGGATCCGGTGCTGGTGATCGGCCCTGCTGACCGGGGGGTTCTGGAAGAGGACCGGTCAGGGTTCGGAATCAGCGGGGGTGAGGTGATATTCACGGATAGTGCCAATCCAGCCCTCATCACCCCGACGCCCGGGACCCGCCTGATGACCTCTCTCATCTGGCAGGCGTTTGCCCAGGCGATCAATGATATCACTCTTGACGACGGATATCCCGATTTCCGCAGCCTGGTCAGAATCAGGGAGATCGGCGGTGATGAACCGGATGATATCCCGCTTCCGGTGACGGTACCCGATCCGAATGCCAACACCTGCCCTGAGATGGATCCGTTCGAGGTGTACCGGGATGAGCAGGTGAGGGTGACGGCGGTCCTGGTTGATCATCACCAGGTCTTCCCGGCGTTTGCCTACCGGTTCGAGACGAAGGACGGCTCGGTGGTCTTCTCGGGAGATACCGGTCCTGACACCCGCGGGAACCTGCAACGACTTGCGAACGGGACTGATATTCTCGTCCACGAGGTCATCGACCCTGCCTGGGTCGATCTCAGATTTGGTGATCCTGAGCCCGGGAGCCGGATGGAAGCCCTGAAGGTTCACCTGATCCAGTCGCACACCCCGGCAGGAGAAATCGGGCGGATAGCGTCAGAATGCCGGGCAGGAATCCTGGTGCTGAATCACCTGGTTCCGGGGACCACGCCGGTCAGCAACCTTGAGGCAGCGGGTGACGGGTTTGACGGAAACCTGAT
>CAZSVH010000059.1:0-10659 GCA_964610235.1 uncultured Methanospirillum sp.
GATATGGCTGTGCAGAAGAATACCGGGTTCGACTCACAGAACCAGCAGAGAACCGGTTACAACCTGTACACAGAGAAGGTTCTCACCTATGCAGGCATGAACGGGAGTCACCTGATGGGCGGGGAGCAGTTCATCCTCAGGATATCCGGGGCTGAGTACCCGGCCGGATCAGGATCCCTCAGCTGCACCTTCACCCCCTGGTCAGCGACCTGGATCCCGGCATTCTGCGATCTCGTTCAGGTGAAGACAGACCTGATCAATGTCAACTCAGCTCAGATCTCAGCAACCGGACGCCTCCGGATGGTGGGAGAGATGGGAGTTCCTGCCGGTCTTTCCTACCGGGTGGGCGTCACCCCTGACCGGGCCGTCAGCACAGGAGCGGCTGAAGGGACGATCATAACCACCATATCCGGCGATCTCCAGGAGGCACGGGGAGACGATCGGAACGAGTCGGCCGTATCCCGGTGGCGGGACGCGTCATCCGCATCAGGGTCCGTGAAGACCTTCATCAAGACCCTGAATTATGAATCAGGATTTCAGATCTGATATCCTTCTCGTCTCACACGATCAACCGCCGTTCAAATAACCGGATCGCGAGAAAAACCGCCACGATGATCCCCCCCAGAATCCAGGCCAGGTGAACCGGCCATAGCGGCATCGCCGCTCCAACCGTGATTCCCCGGCAGAGGCTGACCACGTGAGTCAGCGGGAGGGCGATCAGGGCAAATACCTGAAGCGGACCCGGGAGGAGGCTGATAGGGAAGAACGTCCCGCTGAAGAGGAACATCGGGGCGATGTAGAGAAGAGAGGGGTAACTCAGGGAGTCTATCGAAGGACTCAGTGCCGTAAAGCATGCCGCAATGGCAGCGAAGAGGAGACCGGCGAGGAATGCCAGCGGAATGACGAGAAGACTCTGGGGAAGATCCACCAGCCCCAGGAGGGAGAGGATGAGAAGGATCGCCCCGGCGGTGATCACACCGCGGGTCGCCCCCCAGAGGATCTCCCCGATAATGATCTCCCGCAGACTGAGCGGTGTAGCCATGATCGCATCAAAGGCCTTCTGGTAGTACATCCTCACGAACGTCCCGTATGCACACTCAAAGAATGATGCATTCATCACCGATGCGGCAAGGATGGCTGGAGCGATGAACCTGACAAACGGCATCCCTTCCACATCACTCACATAACTCCCGATCCCAAAACCGATAGCCCCGAGGTAGAGAAGCGGTTCGATAAAGGGGGGCAGGGCATTCACCTTCAGGTTTTTCTTAAAAACCAGCAGGTTTCGTGACCATATCCGCAGGGAGCCCCGCAATTCCGCCATCGCCCGCTCATACGTTCCGCTCATTCCCGGATCCTCCTCCCGGTCAGCAGCAGAAAGACATCCTCAAGCGTCGCCGGCCGCGAGATGACCCGGAGTCCCGGCGAAGAGGAATGAAGGAGATCCGCCACCCTCCCCGGGGTGCGTGTCTTCACCTGCACGGTCTCACCGGCGATATCATACGCGATCCCTGCTGTCTCAAGACAGGAGGTCACCTCCCCGGTCAGGTCTGCTTCAACGATATCCATCCCGATGTGACGCTCCACGAGTTCGCGGGGTGACCCTTCGTCGAGAATCCGGCCATAGTCCATGATCACCAGCCGGTCACAGAGCCGGGCAGCCTCATCCAGGTAATGGGTGGTCATCAGGATCGTCCGCCCCTGTGACCGGATCTTCATGAGGCGTTCCCAGATATGATGCCGGGCCTGGGGGTCCAGACCGATCGTCGGTTCGTCCAGGATCAGCAGATCAGGATTATTGATCATCGCCCGGGCAAGGAGGAGCCGGCGTTTCATCCCGCCCGAGAGCTGCTCAATCAGGGTATCCCGCTTCATGGTCAGCTCAAAGAACTCCATGAGCTCTTCAGACCGTTCTGCAGCCTCTGCGGGAGGGATGTCAAAAAAAGTTGCATAGACGAGGAGGTTTTCTGCCACGCTCAGTTCTGGATCGAGATTCGTCTCCTGGGGAACGACCCCAATCCGCCTCCGAATCTCCCTTCCCTGGGTATCCGGGTCATGAGAGAAGATGGAGAGGGACCCCCCGGTCCGGGGAGAGACGCACTCGCAGATCTTCATGGTTGTGGTCTTTCCGGCACCGTTCGGACCAAGAAACCCAAATAGTTCACCCTGAGTGACCCTGAACCGTATCCCCCGGACCGCTTCGAGATCCCCGTACCGTTTCTGCAGGTCCTCGGCAACAATGACATCCTGACCCGTTATTTCAGTCATACTCCCCTCTGCCACATCAGATCCTGGTCGTCTGCCAGATTGCCAGGATGAACTCCATGGATATCAGGATGATGATGATCCACTCGAGGAAATTTGAGTGCTGGATCCTCACTTCATCAGAGAGCATCGAGTAGTTCTCACTGATGACATCGATCTTCCGTCCGACACTCTCACTCCACTGACTGCTCCTCATCACTTTAAGAACCATCTCATACACCCGGGCATAATAGACATCCTCAGTCACCTTGATCAGGTTGTTAATCTTCTCCAGGATCTCGGATACCTCGGCATAGGTCTCCATCTGTCCTGACATGATCGCATGAATCTTCCGCATTCTGAGAAGTTTGAACATCCGGTCTGCAGACTCGATATCATCATACATCTTATCCATCTGCCGGGTCAGGACCTGGTCATAGTACCTCAGCTCCAGAACCTGGACACTCGCAAATTCTATCAGGTCGATGAGATCGGTCGGACGCTCAGGGTTGCAGAGAAGGGCTGAATCCCACGACAATACCGCGATGTCATCGGTCGTATAACTGAGCGTGTTCCTGACGATATCATCCCGGATCTGCGAGGAGAAATGTGTCCGTTCACCACTGAGCAGGACTGCCGGGTCGATGGTCTCATCGATCCGGTCGGTTACATAGATGGTATAATCCTCGTAAAAGTCAGGCTCAATTGAGATATCACCGATACAAGGCCTGAGAATATCTGCAATCGTATGCAGGTAGGACCGGAAGAGATCAGAGAGGGTCTCCTGTCCTGAGAAGAGGAGGGCCGTGTCCACGAGTGAGGAGGAGGGAGCATCAGGGTCTTCATAGGCGAAACAGATACTGATGGCCCCGATATCATAGACACGGGCGATCACGTCAAGGGTAAACCCCCTCCCTTCCCGGTCGACACTGACCGGGTGCATCCTGAGCATCAGGGGAGGATCCTCGATCATAATGGACTTGGGATTGACCCTGAGAAAACTGGCACGGGCAGTGAAGTAACTCCTCGCCAGCTCCCGTTCCAGCTGATCAAGATCGATCTCCCTCCCCATGTCATATATCCGGTAATACCGGAGTGAAATCATATTATTCCTCCTCGAAAGACCGGGTAGATCACCTGACCTCTCACCTCATATGTGCGCATTTCATACAGATACCCACATCGGTTCCCTCCTGATACCCGGGAATTGATTGTCTGCGCGGGATGAATCATCGTCATACTGATGGATTTTTTCTCAGTGGTGATGATTTATCACGATATAAAAATATATGCAGGAAATTGAGTGTGGCGAATGAATGCGTCACATATTAGTTCAACCCGGAATAGAGGGACAAATTTCGCCTGAATCTTAACAGAAATGGTTTTTACCAGATACGAAGACCTTTGGAGGCATTATATGACGCCGGATCAGGTGAGGTAAGCATGAATATGAGAATCATCACGAAACCAGATGAGCAGGCAGGGTACAGGGAGCGATGGTAGGTGGCAGACCCCGGGATTGATCACTGCACCGAGGGGTGTATCTCACATACCACCGTCAGTAACCCTCTCCCTCCCTCAGGGAGGAGCCCGAAACTGAGCCGGGGAATCAGGCCATGGATGGCAAGCCTCATCGCGATCGGAGGGATCATCGGATCCAGTTACTTCCTCGGGTCAGGATACCTGATATCAGAGATGGGCCCGAGTGTCATCCTCCTGTACTTCATCGGCGGGCTGGTCATCTGGACCGTGATGCAGTCATTTGCTGAACTGCTGGTGAATATTCCCAGGCACGGGAACTTCATCAGCTACTCGGCAGAGTTCATCTCACCCACCTGGGCGGTCGGAACCGGGTGGAGTTACTGGTTCAACTGGTGTGCCTATATCCCCTCTGAGGCTGTTGCCGGGGGTATCATCATGAATATGTTCTTCCCGACCGTCGGGATCGTCGTCTGGGCGATCATCTTTCTCACCCTGATCACCATCCTCAATCTCATTCATGTCGGAGGATTCGGACTGGTGGAGAGTGGTCTGGCGCTCGTCAAGATCATCCACAATGGTCTCTTCTGCATCGTGGCCTTCCTCATCATCGTCGGAATGGTCGGGTCCGGCGAACCGGTCGGGTTCAGCGTGCTCTTCCCCCCCGGGTTCACCTGGCAGGATGCGATATTCCCGGCAGGATTTGTCATCCTCCTTGCCAACCTTGCCCTCATCCTGGTGAACTTCCAGGGATCCGAGATCGTCGGTCTCGCAGCTGCTGAGACCCAGAATCCAACGAAAGTGGTTCCCCGGGCCTGCCGCCAGGTGGTATACCGGATTCTCAGGGTTGATATCATCCCAATCCTCCTCCTGGTGATGATCCTCCCCTACTCGGAAGCAGGTCTCTCTGACAGCGTATTCTCGACCGCTCTTGCAAAGTACGGGTTCACAGAGGTCGCGGGTGTTCTTTCATTCATCGTTCTGACCGCAGCATTCTCCTGTGCAAACTCAGGGTTTTATGGAGCCGTCAGGGCCCTGTACGGCCTTTCACTCGAGGGGATGGCCCCCAGGACCTTTTCCAGGCTTAACCGGCACTGTACCCCGCTGTATGCCAACCTCTTCACCCTCCTTGTCTGCTGGGGGGTGCTCAGCATGTGGTGGTTCACCAACGGGGAGGGACAACTCTACCTCTGGCTCCTCTCGGTATCAGCCTTCACCGGGGCCATCTGCTGGATATCAATCTGCTGGGCACAACTCGTATTCAGAAAACGGGTCCATGATCGGGGATACACGAATGCGGATCTCATCAGTCCGGCCCCCTTCTCCCCCTGGGTTCCCGCCATCATTGGTATCGTGCTGGAGGTCTTTGCCCTGGTGGTTCTGGTCTTCAATGAAGATCTCCAGGGATCGCTCTACCTTTCAATCCCGGCAGTCATTCTCCCGATGATCATCTATTATACCGGTCGGAGATACGGATACTTCTCAGGAATCAAGGTCCTGGAGCCGGATGAAAAGCTCTTTGATGAACTCTTCCCGGACAAACGGGATTCCAAAGAGGCCTGATACCGTATCCTTTTATGGACCTGACCGGCAGGTGAGACGGTCGTCCCGCAGGGGTGATGACGGAATAAAGGAGAGCAGAAGATGCCATGCATCATCGTACCTGCATGAGATGGATCCCGCGACAGGGATCAGCAGGATTGAGGAGAGGATGGTTATGCAGAATCTCCGGATACGATGACCGCATCCTGAACCCGCTTCGATGAACTGCCTCCGGGTCCTGATACCGTCAGGCTGACCGGGTATCTCCCCGGCGTGTCAAAGGTGTGAACCGGGTCCTGGTCAGTCGAGACCCCGCCGTCACCAAAGTCCCAGGATCGGGAGGTGATCTCTCCGCCTGATCTGTCAAAGAAGGTCACCGGAAGCGGGGCAGCACCGTTCCGGACAGATATCGAGAAGTCTGAGCTCGGACGGGATGCCTCAGTCTCCACGTCCGGACGCAGGACAGGTGCCTCATTCGTGACCCGGATGATCATGGCGGTGGTGCTGCCACCTTCAGACCCGGTGACATTCAGCCTGGCCTCATAGGTCCCTGCCTTCTGGTACACATGGGCGGGATTACGCACATCAGAATGCCCACCATCTCCAAAGGTCCAGTGCCAGCCTGATATGGAACCCTCGGAGAGATCAAGAAACCTGACCGAGAGCGGTGCGGATCCTTCCTTCGGTTCGGCATATATCGCTGCTGATGCCGGAGAGGCGGGTGACGTGGCGGTGATGTATCCCCTCCGGATCGAATAATCGCTCCCCCCGGGACCCGTCACCGAGAGATTGACCGAGTAGGATCCCGGCCGGGTGTAGGTGACCTGCGGATTCTGCTCGGTTGAGAACCTGCCATCTCCCAGATCCCACCGCCAGCCGGTGACTTCCCCGGTCGAGAGATCCTGCAGGGAAACAATAAGCGGTGCCCGCCCGGATCGCTGACCTGCCTTGAACCTGGCATCAGGGGTGACCGGCCGCTTCTCAACCGTAATGAGGTCGGTCTTCACCTCTTCGGACCATCCCGCGGATCCTGATACCTTCAGACTGACCGTGTACTTCCCGGGCCTGATATACGTATGAACCGGGTCCTGGTCGGTCGAGACGTCGCCGTCACCAAAGTCCCAGCGGGTCAGATCATACGAACCAACCGAATCGTCTGTGAACGTGACCGGAACCGGAGCATACCCGTTCACCGGGGCGGCTGAGAAGGCAGCGACCGGGATCGTCTCACCCGGGAGGACGACTATCGGGTCATTCAGCCGGGACTCGAAGATCCCTTCCGAGCCTGAGGTGGTCAGTTTCACCGTGTAGTTCCCGGGGATGGCATAGGCATGGTCAGGATCCGGGTCATAGGAGGAGGCACCATCACCAAAGTCCCAGACATACCCGTCCACCTCTCCGGGAACCCGTGCATGGAAGGTGGTCCGGAGCGGGGCGATACCGTTCATCACCTCTGCGGAAACGACCACGCCGGATCCATCCCGGGCCGGTACTCCTTCAGCAGGATTATCTTCACCGGCAATCACCCCGCCATCCGTGACGTCCGGATTCAGGGGAGCAGGATCCCGGGTCAGATTCACTGAGGGGGCCAGGTCTTCGTGTTCTGCCTCTTCTGTGACCGTGACCAGCCCGGGCTGAGTCACCGTCTGAACACCGTCCCGCCCGGAGATGGTCAGGGAAACCGGGTATACCCCGGCAGTCTCATAGAGATGGACCGGATGCTCATCATACGCAACATTTCCATCCCCGAAGTCCCAGAGGTAGCCATCAGCCTGCTGCATGATTTCGGGGTGGAAGACGACCCTGAGGGGGGCGGCCCCCCGGGTCGGATCCGCGGTGAATCCCGGTTCAGAACCGGTTTCTCCTTCGATCTGCCCTTCAGTCTCTCCATCACTTACTACGATATCCCGGCGGGTCTCATCTGAACCTCCGGGGCCCGTGACCGAGTAGGAGACCGAGTAGGTCCCCGGGTTCCGGAAGGTATGGATGGCATCAGGCTCAGAACTCCCGGTTCCATCATCAAAGTTGTAGGACCTCGCGGTGATCGTCCCTGAGGATGAGTCGGTCAAGGTGACCCGGAGGGGAGCAGACCCCTGCAGAGGTGAGGCGTTAAAGGCCGCAACGGGTCTGTCATCCGGGGGGGTCACGGTGATGGGGAGATCGGCAGTACCGGATCCGCCGGGGCCCGTCACTTCCAGCCGGGCCTGATAGGTACCGGGGTCCGGGTACTCATGGACAGGATGCTGCAGATCTGAGGTGGTCCCATCACCAAACGTCCAGTTCCACCGGGTGATATTTCCGGCAGACTCATCCGTGAATGAGACGAGAAGGGGTGCGGATCCGGTCTTCGGGCTCGCTGTACACGCTGCCCAGGGCTGGGCATCCGACCGGGTTACCAGGATGAGAGAGGGATCGGTCCTGCTCTCCCCATCAGGACCAGATGCGATGAGGACGACGGGATAGGTTCCCGGCGTGGGATAGGTATGCCGGGGGTTCTGATCGGTGGAAGTACCGCCATCACCAAAGTCCCAGAGCCATGAGGTGATGGTCCCTGATGAGGTGTCGGTGAAGGGAAGGGTGAGCGGAGCAGGGCCTTCACTCCTCGGAAGAGAGAACCCTGCCTTCACCCGGTGCTGTGGAGGCGCTGCCGGTTCCGTGGACACCGGTTCACGAACGGTGATGACTGACTCATACCGGCTCTCTCCGGCCGGACCCGATACGGTCAGGATGACCGGGTAGGTGCCGGCAGCTGTATAGGTATGCTGCAGGCTCTGATCGGTACCGGTTAAGCCGTCTCCGAAGTCCCAGGAGACGGTTGAGAATTCACCGGATGAAGTCCCGGTGAAGGTGACAGTCAGGGGAAGAACACCCTCGGTCACGTCAGTGGTGAAAGAGGCGGCCGGGGGCTGGGTGGCCGGGGCTGATGTCACGATGATGATGACATCAGCCCGGCTCTCCCCGCCCGGACCGGATACGGTCAGGACGGCATGGTATTCTCCTGGTGACGAATAGACGTGCACCGGGTTCTGCTCATCTGAAGAGGCTCCGTCACCAAAGTCCCAGGAGCGTCTGGTGATCTCGCCATCTGACACATCGGTGAAGGTGACGGTCAGGGGTGCCTGGCCACCGGATACATCAGCAGTCAGGGACGCGACCGGTTGGGAGACTGATTCTGTAACCGTGATCTCCGTCTTTTCCCGGCTCTCACCACCCGGTCCCGCGACCGTCAGGATGACCGGGTAGGTACCGGGAACCGTATACGTATGCATCGGATCCGTTTCATCCGAACGTTCTCCATCGCCAAAGTCCCATGACCAGGAGGTGATCTCCCCGGTCGATGAATCAGTAAACCGGATCTCAAGCGGGGCAGTACCCTCAGTCGGATCGGCATGCATCCCGGCGACCGGGGCAGGACGGGAGACCGGAGCTTCCCTGACGAATACCGGGGTCTCCGTGCGATCCTCTCCTCCCGGACCCGAGACGGTATGCACTGCGGTATACCATCCGGGTGTCGGGTAGGTGTGAACCGGACTCTCCTCTGATGAGGTCTCCCCGTCTCCAAACTCCCATGACCAGGAGGTGATCTCCCCGATCGAGGTGTCGGTGAACCGCACATCGAGTGGAGCGGTACCATCTGTCGGATCGGCATGCATCCCGGCGACCGGGGCAGGGGCAGAGGATTCCGGCTCCCGGACCGTTATCGCTGCTGTGGCAGAAGCCTCACCATTCTCCCCCGATACGGTCAGGAGAACCCGGTAAGACCCCGGTGCAGCATAGGTATGAACCGGGCTGGTCTCATTGGACCGTGTTCCATCACCAAAGTCCCAGTCACAGGAGAGGATCTCTGCCGGAGATGATCCGGTGAAGGAGATAGTGAGGGGTGCAGTCCCTTCTGATATGTCAGTCAGAATCGTCACTTCAAAAGCAGGGAGCGATGGTACTGGTTCAGGTGCTTCACTGACAGCGATATTCAGATCTGCCCGGCTTTCACCACCCGGACCACGGATCAGAAGACTGACCGGATAAGTGCCGGCAGACGGAAAGACATGCGATACCCGGGCCTGGGCATCGGTAGTACCGTCACCAAAGTCCCAGGTCCGGGTGGTCACATCACCGGTGGAGGTGTCAGTGAACTGAACCGTCAGCGGGGCCGTTCCTGATGCCTGATCAACACTGATAGAGGCTGCAGGCGGCTGTATCGTCTCGGTAACGGTGATCAGATCCACCTCATTCCGGGTTGAGGAGCCGTCCGGTCCGGAGACCGTCAGGGAGACAGAATACACCCCGGGATGAGTGTACTGATGGACCGGGCTGGTCTCATTGGACCGTGTTCCATCACCAAAGTCCCAGTCACAGGAGGTGATCCTCCCGGTTGAATGGTCTGCAAACCCAACCAGAAGCGGAGCAGAACCAGTCCGGGGGAGGGCCACGAAGGATGCCTGCAGCTGATCAGCCACATCGATGATCTGATGTTCAAGTGCCGTATCAGAGCCATGTTCACCCTGCACAGTCAGTTTCACCGTATACAGACCCGGGGTTGTGAAGGTATGTTCAGGAGAGAGAAGATCAGAGGTATTCCCGTCACCAAAATCCCAGGATCTGCCCAGACCTCCACCGGTCGAAGTATCCGTAAACCGGACAGTCAGGGGAATGGTCCCGATAGTCTGGGAAGCGGTGAATGCGGCATGAACCGGATGACTGAGCCGGCTGAGCAGATCCCCTTCAGTGCCGGATTCAGCGGGAAGAGGTCCGGGTACCGGGTCCGTTTCCTGTTCCGGGGGAATCGGGATTGGAAGGGGAGGGGAGATAGCAGACCCAGACACTTCTCCGGCAGGAACAGGCGGGGGCGGGAGAATATCAGGCAGGGGTGTCATCACCGGCTGAATTGTCCGGGAAGGGGATTGCACATCGATATAGCCCAGCCGGGTCTTCCGGTCAGCACCCGAAGGCCCGGAGATCTCCAGCGAGACCGAGTAGGTCCCGGGTTCGGTATAGACATGAACCGGGTTCTGGAGAGTCTCCTGGCTGCCATCACCAAAGTCCCAGCGCCATTCACCCGGGGATCCCCCGCTCGAGTCAGTAAACGAGACGGCAAGCGGAGAGGGCCCTGATGTCCTGTCTGCATGAAAATCCGCGATGAGCGACTGGTGCTCGTTCTGAAGCACGATGACCGGAGGATCGGCTGCACCGGATCCGGCCACAGTGATGATGATCAGAATCAGGCTAATAATCAGGTATTTCGGCTTTCCCATTATGCCACCCCTCCGGTATCGTCCCGGTTGTGTTGAATATAGGTGGTAATCAGATAAAATCTATTCGGCCGTCCGTCCCCTCATCAGCCGCCCTAAGTGGATTATTTTTCCTAATCCCCATCATAGACAGGAGATAGGAGAG
>CAZSVH010000060.1:0-10583 GCA_964610235.1 uncultured Methanospirillum sp.
TTCTTAGAACCCCGAACAGCCAAGCCAACTAAGTTCAGGTTGTCCGCGTCTTCCGTGATGGCGAAGAGGCTCATCAGGTACTTCCGCTTCTCAGGGGGTATTCCCTCCCAGTCCTCATCATCGGCTGATGCCATCAGGGGGGTGAGTTCGGTGCGGGTATCCGGGGAGGGGGGGATAAGACAGAGATAACACTCGTTCTCTCCTTCATGAACACCGAACGGCCCGATAAGGCCGGTCTGGCGTGTCCCTGCGGCAAAGAGGAGTGCCTCCACCTCGGGTGATCGGGAGATCAGCGTGCCGGATGAGACAGACCTGACCGCATGCCTGACCGCTTCCCTGACATGGCGGCGGCCTGCCATCACCTCACGGTTGAAACAGACGATCGAGCACCCGTGACGGGAACCGATCGCTCTCAGATCTGCCAGGAATGACTTCAGCCCGGATACCATTCCCCTTACCTGGTATATCTCCAGGTCCGGCCCGTCTTCGTCCCGGCAGGGATCTCTGCTGGTGGTGGTCATGGAAAATCCATGATAGACTGCTGCCCCTTCCGGGGCGGATGTTCATACGCGGTCTCATCCTCACCCGGCACGGTATCCCCCGGGTTCCCCGACTCCTTCCCCGGGATCCGGACATCGTCTCCGGACCGATCCAGTGCCTGGAAGATCTTCTGAGTCCGCTTTGACCCGATGACGGCCGCTATCCGCTCCTGGTCCGCGATCAGCAGATCATCGATCGAGTGGATCCCGTTCTCCCTGAGTTTTGCCGCAAGTTTCGGTCCGATGTCAGGGAGATCGGTGAGATCGTGCCACCCGTCCCGGGTCCGGCCCGCTTCGTTCCCGTCCGCCCCTCTCGCCGGAGGCCGGGTCCGGGCGGGGAGGACACCCGCCTCCTCCAGGAGCTGCCGTGCCAGGTGCTGCCCGAGGATCCGGGTCAGCTCAGGCAGTCCTGCCTCCCGGATACGGGTCACGCCGGTATACCCGGCATTATAGAGCCGGCGTGCCCTGACCCTGCCGATATTCTTCAGCGAGACGAGCGGAAGCAGTTCTTCCTTTACCCCGTACTGGACCCGTGTCCCGGCACGACTGATCTCATCCCTGAAGGCAGGGAGCTCCATGCTGACCAGCCGTCCTGCCGCATGGAGGAGCCATTTCCCTGAGTCAACGATATTGTAGATATCCCCTGCCCCGATGCTGTACCGTTCCTCGATCTTCTCCTCAGAGACCTCGTCTGCCCAGTCAGCGAGGACCATGGCGGTCTTCAGCCCGGCAAGCCAGATCTCCTCATCTTCGGCTTCGTAGGGAAGAGGAACGATGAGGTCATCCGCATTTTTGTACAGGAATGACTTCAGGTACGCAGAATCCGCGGACTTGAGAAAGAGGCGGGGCATATCGGGGATGACACAGACCAGGTGGAGGATCCCGATCAGGGTCAGGGTCTCTGCTTTCCTGAGCATGTCAAGGATCGTCCTCGCTCCCCGGGGATCCAGGTAGAGGCGGGAGACGAGGGTTCCCAGCCGGGTGGGAGCCAGCGCCTCCTCTTCCTGCCGGATCATATCAGCAGCCTGGAGCAGGTGGATCGACTCTGCCACCACCCGGGCCATGGACCGGGAGCCGGGGTGTTTCCAGGAGTAGAAGGTCCGCTCCATGAACGCCGTGAGTGCCGCGGTGTCGCGGGCAAACCCGGACGAGACCAGGGAGAGGATATGGGTGCAGAGGGCTCCCTCATCCGTGCACTGCGAGCTGATCTCCTCGGCACCGGACTCGATGAAGTACTCCATCAGCCGGTCCACCGTTGGGAGATCCTTGGCGATAAGGACCGCCTCACCGTACGGGTCCAGGTGGGGCCGCCCTGCCCGGCCGGCCATCTGGTGGTACTCCATCACCGGGATCGGAGCCATCCCGGCCCCGGCAGTGAACCGCAGGTAATCCCTGATGATGACCCGTCGGGCAGGGAGGTTCAGCCCGGCGGCCAGAGTCGGGGTGGCCGAGATCACCTCGATGTACCCGTTCCGGAATCCCTCCTCGACGATGAGTCGTTCCTCGCGGCGGAGACCGGCATGGTGGAACGCAGCCCCGTGCTCAACACAGTCGGCGAGGAGGTTTCCGGCTGCGCCATCCCGGATCTGCCGCAGGCGCCCCCCCAGCTCCCGGGAGTCCGGAGTACCGGTCTTCATCGCTGATGCGGCCCGTTTCGCGAACGCCTCTGCATTTCTCCGGGAAGAGACGAAGACAAGGCACTGCCCCCCCTCCTCAATGGTGTCCAGGCAGAGGTTGAGGTCATCATGCCGGGTCACCGCCCTGACCGGCCGCTCGTCCCGGCGGTTTCCGAACCTGATCCTTCCATCATAATAGACCCCCTGTCGCAGGTCAACCGGCCGCCAGGAGCTGGAGATGAGTTCAGCATCAAGCCAGGAAGCGAGGTCCCGGGGATTGCCGATCGTCGCCGAGAGGCCGATCACCTGCATCCGGGGACTGGCATACCGCATCTTGGTGATCACCATCTCGAGCGTGACCCCCCGGTTCTCAGAGCCTATCAGGTGGATCTCATCAAGGACCATCAGGGTGATCTCTTGCAGCCACCCGGTCCGGTTCCGGAGCAATGAGTCCACCTTCTCGCTGGTGGCGACGATGATGTCGTGACTCCCGAGACGGGCATCAGTCTGATCAAAATCCCCGGTCGCCACCCCACACCGTGCCCCCCGCCTCCGAAACTCCTCAAATTTTTCAGAGGCAAGCGCCCGGAGCGGGACGATATAGAGGCATTTTCCTCCCCGGGCGATCTGGGCCCACATGGCCATCTCGGCGAGCAGGGTCTTCCCGCTGGCAGTCGGGATGGATATCAGGAGGTTCTTCCCGTCGAGAAGCCCTGCCTCGATGCAGGCAGCCTGGGGGGGATAGAGCGCTGATATCCCCTTATCCTGGCAGCTCCTGATAAAGGCCGGGGGGAGGGGGAGCGAAGCGATCTCCATCAGACACCCCGCACCAGGTCAGGGTCTCCTGCAGGATACCTGCCCGCCGGATCACCGGAAAAAAGGGTCATACCAGCCAGGGGAAGGGGAGTCGGGACATGAAACCTCTCATACCATTGTCAGTAGTAGTAACTGATCATATCCTGCTTCAACTCGCGCTTTTTCCGGTCAAGGAACGAGTAGACACTCTCATGCGGGACACCCCCGATCAGCATGTCGATCGCCTCCCGGGCAACCTTCACCTGCTCGATCATCCCGATGATCGCGACGGTCTTGCCATATACCGAGATCTCGGTACTGGTGAGATCCTCGATCTGGGAGCGTGACTTCCCGTCACGTCCGATGATCCGCCCCCTGATCCGCTCGAGTTTCCCCGCACTGTCTGCCACCTCAGAGAGTTCAATCACCTCGAGGTAGAGATCCTCGTCCTCGAAGAGGGTATAGGCCCGCTCAGGGGAGAACCCTCTCGCGATCGCCTTCACCACCTCGACCGCCCGGAGAAATCCGTCCGCCTCCTCTCCTTCGATCGAGACAAGACCCTCCTCGCTGTCGACCATGATGGTCGTGCGTGTCTTCTCCTCAATCTCCCGCTTGGTCATCCCCTTCTTCCCGATGAGGACGCCGATCCGCTCCCGTGTGATTCGTGTCTCCTGCTTCATATGCTTCCCTTACATTTCTGTCCCGGCTTTCTCCGGGAGATGTTCGATTCCGGTAACCATCCGCATCGCCTCGATGACCGGCATCACCTCGCACCTGGGTGCAAAGAACCGGTTGAGCTGTTCGATATCCCGCCTGAGAAAGATGAATGCATGCGGGTGATCAGGAGGAACGGCCTGGCCCATATCTATCAGGTATACCGTTCCTTCCCCATAGAGGATATTATATTCGGAGAGATCCCCGTGGACCAGTTTCGCGTCCTTCCAGAGCTTTTGGACGAGCCCGATGAGCTCATGGTAGGTCGCTGCCGGGTCCCCGGGGTCGGCGACCCGGAGCTGGGGATAGGCGACCCCGTCTCTGCCCAGAAACTCCATCACCAGGATGTTCCGATCAAAGACCAGGGGCCGGGGGACCGGAATTGAGGCGTCCATCGCCCGTTTCAGGTTGGAAAACTCCTTGCGGGTCCAGGCAAAGACGATATCCTTCCGGCTCTTCCCGATGTTCATGAACCGCCGATCTCCCGCGATGTAGTTCTGCATCTTCTGGAAGTTCGCGGTCCGGGTCAGGTAGATCTTGATCGCGACCTCCCCCTCATCTCGGTCAGCAAGGAAGACATTCGCCTCCTTTCCGGTAGAGATGGATCCCCCGATCGCCGAGATCCATCCCCGGTTCACCATCTTGTACAGGGCGAGGAGGGTGATGTCATCAAAGACATCCTCCCTGACCTTGAGCTGATCCAGGTCCTTGATCCTCACCCGGGTGGCATCGACCCGCTGGTCATAGGAGTGCAGATCATGGCGATCCCGGTCGATGCTCATTCACCCCCTGCTCCTCTCACTGTCCGAGATACCTGCGGACCGGTGCGAGAATCTGAATCAGTGACTCTGCAACGGCGGATTTCAGATCAGCCGGGTGGATGCTGCCTGCCGCATACGCCTCTTCCATCTCTGCATAGGAGGCGAAGGTCCGGTCTCCCCCGAACTTTTCTGGCCGCACGATCGTGACCGTCCCGGTCCTGGGGAAGACATGGTGCATAAGGACCTGGAGTACCGGGTTGTCTGCGATCTCCGGGGGGCAGAAGGCCTTCTTCATCTTCTTCCTGATCTCATCCTCAGAATCAGCCACCGAGATGTAGTTCCCCTGGGATGAGGACATCTTCTTCCCGTCCAGCCCGTTCAGGATCGGGACATGGATACAGACCGGGGACGGGTATCCCTTCCCGGGGAGGTACTCCCGGGCGAGCATATGGATCTTCCGCTGATCGATCCCGCCGACCGCGGCATCCACCCCGAGGACCGCGATGTCTGCCATCTGCATGATCGGGTAGACCATCTGAGAGACGGTCGGATTGTCCATCTGCCGTCCCACCTCGTCCATGCTCCGGGTGGCCCGGTTGAGGGTGATCTGCTGGGAGAGTTCGTGGACCAGAATCTGGTACTCACGGCTGAGCTGGATGTCTGATCCGAGCACATACCTGACATCAGTCAGGCCGAGCCCTTCAAAACACTTTCTGTTGTATTCAGCCAGCTTTCTGACCTCTTCCATGCTGCCTTTCCGGTTGAGGAATGCATGAAGGTCTGCGAGAAGGACGGTAACCTCAAGACCGGCATCCCGCAGATCGATGAGTTTGTTGATCGTGACGAGATGGCCGAGGTGGATCTCACCGCTCGGCTCGTAACCGGCATAGACCTTTCTGCCCGGTTTCGTGAGCAGAACACGCAGTTCTTCCTCCGTGACGATCTCTACCGTGTTTCGTACCGCTAGGGAGTATGGATCCATTCAGAACAGGTATGCACTGAAAAGAGTTAATGATTGGGTGAGCAGGTCAGACTGCCACGAATCCCAGAGATTCATTCGTCATTACGATCGAGCGATCGGGATCGGTCACATCTCCTGCCATCGCCCTTATAGCATCGATATTCTCGATGACCACGTCAGCCTCCTGGTGAATGGCCTGGAAGAAGAAGAGTTCCCTCCCGACCACGGCCACGGACGCCTCGAATATCCCGTTCTCCCAGAGGTCGGAACGGGGCCGGCCCAGGTCCATGACATACTCCTTCAGTTCTGCCGTGCTCTTAATCCCGGTTGAGCCCTGGACGAGCCCGATCCGGGAGTGTGATCTCATGATTTTCAGGATCTCATCGCGATCCGCATCCCGCTTCAGTTCCATCTGGATGGCATGCATGTGCATCTGGGTGGTCGGGACGATCATCGCCATCGTGATGATATCAATCCCGGGAAGGACGGTGTTAACATCAGGTCCGTGGTGGCTGGGAATCGTTGGAGGGTCCAGGACAACCGCATCAATCGGCCCTTTCTTCACCACATGGGGATCCGCCCCCCGGCGAACCATTACGGCCCTGACCTTCGCTACACCGACCGCGTCATCGACGGCCTTGATCACCCGGCAGAGCCCGGTGGTGTTACAGGAGACCACCCTGACAAACTGCCTGCCGATTGCATCCCGGTAATTGGCATGGGCATTGAAGGAGAACCCGGCTACCTCATGCCCTTCTCCGCCCTGCCAGATTGCTTTCTTCTGGTACTTCTCGTACAGGGCCCGGTTCGACTCCCCGACCCCCCCGGGAGTTGCATCGACGATGATATCCGCCTTCTGGACCATCTCTTCGATCGACCCGGCAACCGGTATTCCTGCCTTCTCAAAAGCCCCTTTCTTGGAGATATCAGCGATATACACCGGGTACCCCTTCTTCACCGCGACCAGGGCCTCCGCGGTCGGCCGGGTCTTGGAGACCCCGATGATCTCCATATCCTTCTGCGCTGCTGCTGCATCGGCAACCCGCTTGCCGATGGTCCCATATCCGTTGATTGCAACCTTGATCATGTCACTCATTCCTCCGGGCTCTTCCCGGTTCAGAGACTCCCGTGTGAGGTAATCTGGTACTGAGGGTATTATACCTTTTTTATCCGGGTTTTCTGCCATGGCCGGGCAGCGTGCAGTCATGGCACCGGGGTCGGAGCGAGACCGCTCCGAAGGCCTCCCTGATGATATTGGCAGGATCAGCAGGCGAAAAGAAGAGATGGCCGGTACAGTGACAGTCCGAGGAGCCGAACCGCGGGACCGGGGGGAGGGGAACCGCCGCTGCAAGGGAACATTCGACCCGGTCCGGGGTAGGGGCACACCAGGCCTGGACCAGGGAGAACCCCGGGTGGGTGAGGAGGTAGTCGATATGCCACCGGGGTGATGCATCATGGGACCCTGCACACCTGATATGACGTCTCACCCGGCTGAGTCCTCCGGGCCCGAGGGCAGAACCGACATAACAGTAATACCCTGATGGAAAGAACCGCTCACCCAGGGCACCGACGGTCAGGGTCGCCGGTCCCCCCCTGATGACGAGGATATACACCCCGGGAAGCATCAATCCCTGAAGAGGGACCCGATCATGACCTCAGCTGCCCTGATATGCCGGCTCCCCCCTTCCCGGGCCGGTATCCCGTGACCCGGGTAGAGTCCGGTGGCATCCAGTCCGGCGAGACGGCCCAATGATGCGGCCAGTGCCTCGCGGCTCCCGCCCGGAAAGTCATACCTCCCGAAGGCCCCGTCTGCAAAGACCGTGTCACCTGATATGAGATCATGGGTGCCGGGATCATACAGGCAGATGCTCCCGGCGGTATGCCCGGGGGTATGGAGCACCTCGAACCCCTCGATCCGGTCCCCGTCCCCGAGGATCCGGTCCGGTCTGATACCGGGTGCATGTGCCCCGAAGTGCATGGAGAGACTCTCTGCATCGCTTATCAGCCCGTCAGCGTCTGCCTGATGGATACAGACTTCTGCTCCGGTCATGGAGATCAGGGCAGGAAGATAGGCGATGTGGTCATAATGGCAGTGGGTGAGCACGATATATCTGATGGTATCACGGAATGCCTCCACTGACATCGGGGTGACGCCGGCATCCACCAGGATGGTGCCCCGTGCGATGTAGGCATTCGCATACATCCCCCTGCCCGGGATGAGCTTGATGGTCATGTGAGTATGATATTCCCTGCCGACAACAAGTAGGATATGGTTACCCGGGACTACAGGGTCGATCCCGACCTGCTGAAACAGGCTGCAGTGGCTGAACAGGAAGACCCTGACCGGTTGTTGCGGCGGATTACCGCCGGCAGGGTGGTGATCCCCGCGAACCCGCGACGGGAAAGGGCAGCATGCCCGGTCGGGGAAGGGTGCCGGGTCAAGGTGAATGTGAATGTCGGTACCTCCCAGGATCTCTGTGATCCTGAGATGGAGCGGGAGAAGGCTGCCGCGGCACTGGCAGCCGGTGCCCATGCCCTGATGGATCTCTCCACCGGTGGCGATCTTCGTGCCGTCAGGCAGATGATCCTCTCCTTTCCGGCCCCGGTAGGGACCGTCCCGGTGTACGAGGCGGTCAGGAGAGCAGGAAATGTCGCTGACCTGGATGCCGACCTCCTCTTTCGCGTGATCCGTGAGCACTGCGAACAGGGGGTGGACTTCCTCACCCTCCACTGCGGGGTGAACCGGGAGGTGGTACAGAGTCTCCGGGACGATCCCCGGACCATGGGAGTGGTCTCCCGGGGCGGTTCCTTCCATACCGCCATGATGATCGCCCGTGATGAGGAGAACCCGCTCTGGTCAGAGTTTGATTATCTCCTTGAGATCCTCACCGAGTACGAGGTCGTGGCAAGCCTGGGTGACGGGATGCGTCCGGGATGTCATGATGATGCCATGCGGGAGGCGAAGACGACTGAGTATCTGAACCTGGGCCGTCTTTCCCGAAAGGCCCATGAGGCCGGAGTCCAGCGGATGATCGAAGGACCGGGTCATATGCCCCTGGATCAGATCGGATGCAATGTCAGGATGATTAAGGAACTGACCAAAATGGCCCCGCTCTACCTGCTCGGCCCGCTGGTCACGGACCTGGCCGCCGGGTATGATCAGATCAGTGGCGCCATCGGCGGGGCAGTCGCCTGCCAGCACGGGGCGAACTTCCTCTGCATGGTCTCTCCCAGCGAGCATCTCGGACTCCCCCGGATCCCGGACATCATCGAAGGAACCCGGGCCTGCCTGCTGGCTGCCCATGTCGGGGATCTGGTGCAGCGGAATGCTGCGGCACTGGACCGGGAGATCCGGATGGGGAAGGCGAGGCGGGACCTTGACTGGGATCGACAGTACTCCCTCTCCCTCTTCCCGGACCGGGCCCGTGAGATTCACGAACGGGATGCAAACCGGGATACCTGCTCCATGTGCGGGGATCTCTGTGCCGTCCGGCTGGTCAGGGAGCTGTTTCCTGACCGGGACTGACGGTTTCGTGATTTTCAGGCGATTTCCGGGAGAGGAAGTATTTATATCCGGATTACCAATATTTTTCACAGACGACAGGTACGCCGCGTAATCGTGAGGTACCCTGCCGCCAGGGCGGCGGGTCGGCAACGATAATCAACAGTTCTTGGTCAATCTCCTGATCCCTGTTCCGGGGCTGCTATCTGCGTGTGTAAAAGTGTACGTGATCTGCTATGGAAGGAAAGAGACTCTACGTCGGCAACCTGACGT
Organism: uncultured Methanospirillum sp.; assembly: GCA_964610235.1. GTDB lineage: Archaea > Halobacteriota > Methanomicrobia > Methanomicrobiales > Methanospirillaceae > Methanospirillum. The sequence goes on from CAZSVH010000060.1 coordinate 9,162, forward strand.
ACTCCGTAAACGAAGCCCAGCTCAGGGATTTATTCTCACAGTATGGTGACGTTGTCAGTGTGAAGGTTATCGAGCAGAAAGGATTCGGATTTGTTGAGATGGGCACCTCCGAAGAGGCACAGGCAGCACTGGACAGCCTGAACCAGACCGTCTTCGAAGGCCGCACCCTCCGTATCGACGAAGCCCGCCCGATGCAGCCCCGCCGCGACTTTGACCGCGGTGGCTACGGGGGCAGCGGCGGCCGCCGGTACTGAACCCTCACCACACCCCCCGGGGTGATCCCTTTTTTTCTGCCTGCAGGGAGGCAGAGTATTATATAACCGGAGATTGCAACGGGTATATACAGACGCAGGATTATCCTGTAAATAGATCTTCGAGCGCATTTTGTCCCAGACGGATAATCATGCATCAGGCTGTTTCGGAACTCCTTCAGGGCATACCACTGTGTATGTCTGCGTGTGTAATGATAAGGAATCTGTGATTAGCTATGGAAGGAAAGAGACTCTACGTCGGCAACCTGACGTACTCCGTAAATGAAAGCCAGCTTCGCGACCTGTTCTCCCAGTACGGCGACGTTGCCAGCGTAAAAGTAATCGAGCAGAAAGGATTCGGATTTGTCGAGATGGGCACCTCCGAAGAGGCACAGGCAGCAATGGACGGCCTGAACCAGACCGTCTTTGAAGGCCGCACCCTTCGTATTGATGAAGCCCGCCCGATGCAGCCCCGCCGTGACTTTGACCGCGGTGGCTTTGGCGGCGGACGCCGGTACTGAATACCGGTATCCTGTTCCCTTTTTTTCTGAGATCTGCCCGGTTCATCCATAGGTATAATAACCCGGATGGCTAACATATGCTTACAGACGCAGGAATATCCTGACGATAGTTCTTCGTGAGCATTTTTCGTCTTCTGACGGATAACGTTTATTCAGGCTGTTTTCGGTAATTCTCTGGTTTCCTGAATCTTCAGTAGACCTGCTCGCGTATGTAACAAAGGAATCGTGAATTGCAATGGAAGGAAAGAGACTCTACGTCGGCAACCTGACGTACTCCGTAAATGAAAGCCAGCTCCGTGACCTGTTCTCGCAGTATGGTGACATCGCAAGTGTAAAAGTCATCGAACAGAAAGGATTCGCGTTTGTTGAGATGGGCACCTCAGAGGAAGCCCAGGCAGCAATGGACGGTCTGAACCAGACCGTCTTCGAAGGCCGTACCCTTCGTATCGATGAAGCCCGCCCGATGCAGCCCCGCAGCGACTTTGGCGGTGGCGGCTTTGGCGGCAACCGGCGCCGGTACTAACCAGGCCGGCCCCATTTTTTTCTGAGGGTTACTCCTCAGGTGTGTGTTCAATCGAGATGACGACAACCGAGGTGACGGTATCTTCGGCACCGTCTGTCACCGGGCTGAATGTCCTGACGAAATAGCG
>CAZSVH010000061.1:0-10522 GCA_964610235.1 uncultured Methanospirillum sp.
TGGTCGAGGCGTTCCGCAATGAAGGGATCCGGCAGTCTGATCAAGATCGGCAGGATTCGTGATCGCGACCGGAACGGCATCATAGAGATCATACCCCTTCCTGACCGCGACGACGGCATCGACCATCCGTGACTCCAGGGCATACTTCAGCAGGGCCGTGACCGCTCCTCCGCATTCAGCCTTCTTCGCAAGACCACTGTCCGTTGTCCACGCATAGAGGAGGTCTCCTTTCGCTGCCATCTTATTTCCCTCCTGCAATCTTCTCAACCTTCACAGCACAGTGCTTCAGCTCCGGCATCTTGGAGAGGGGATCAAGAGCGGTATTCGTGAGGTTGTTTACCCCTTCATTGAAGTGCATCGTCATGTACAGCACTCCTTTTCCGATCTCATCTGTGATCCGGGCGATGGTCTCCGTCTTTCCCCGGCGACTGGTCAGGAGGATCTTCTCTCCCTCTGCTATCCCGAGCCGTTTTGCGTCCTCAATGTTCATCTGGACATATGAGGCAGGAACCTCGTAATGGAGGGCAGCACACCGGTCGGTCTGGGTCCGTGAATGGTAATGGAAGATCAGCCTGCCGGTCATCATGGTGAACGGATACTCCTTGTCCGCAACCTCTGCCGGGGGACGGTACTCAAGCCCGAAGAGGTTTCCTTTCCCGTCAGCTGTCGCAAATTTTTCCCGGTGCAGGATCGGGGTTCCCGGGTGTTCCAGGGTCGGGCATGGCCAGATGATCGACTCGGGTTTCTCCAGTTTCTCATAGGTGGCGCCGAACATCGATGGCGTGACGGCCCGCATATCATCCCAGACATCCTTCGCGGTGGGGAGGTCAAAGCCTTTCAGACCCATCTTCCTGGCAAGGGCCGAGATGATGTGAATATCCTCCTTCGCCTCACCCGGGGGATTGACGGCTTTCCGGACCCGGTTAATTCGCCGCTCCCCGCTGGTGAACGTCCCGTCCTTCTCGGCAAAGCAGGCACCCGGAAGGATGACATCCGCATACTCGCAGGTCTCGGTGAAGAAGATATCCTGTACAACCAGGAAGTCCAGCTTCCCGAGCCGTTCCTTTACGTGGTTCGAGTCCGGGTAGGTGACCACCGGGTTAAGACCGAGGATATACATCGACTTGATCTCATCCCCGCTGATGTTGATCTGCTCGGTGAGGGTCTGGCCATACCAGTCAGGAAGACCGGTCACGCCCCATGCCTTCTCCATCTTTGCACGGTTCTCTGCAACCTCGCACTTCTGGTACCCTGAGTAGACATTCGGGTATGCACCCATGTCACAGGCACCCTGCACATTGTTCTGACCACGGAGCGGGTTGACGCCGACACCCTCGCGGCCGACATTTCCGGTCAGGAGGGCAAGGTTTCCCATCGAACGGACGTTGTCAGTCCCGGTTGTCAGTTCGGTGATGCCCAGACAGTAGATGATGACTGCGTTCTTGGCTTCCGCATACCGGAATGCCAGTTCTTTCACGACTGATGTGGGCACTCCGGTAATAGACTCAACATCGGCATACTTTTCAACCGTCTTCTTCAGGTCTTCAAACCCGTTCACCCGCTCTTCGATGAACTTCTTGTCTTGCTTCCCTTCCCTGATGATCCAGTACATCATCGAGTTGGCGAGGGCGATATGCGTCGACGGGTTGAACTGAATCCACTTGTCTGCGATCTTTGCCGTGGTGGAGAGCCGCGGGTCCACGGCATAGATCGGGATCCCTTTCAGTTTTGCCTGGACAAGGCGTCTTCCGGCGAGCGGATGTGCTTCGAGTGCATTGGAGCCCCAGACAAGAATAAAGTCAGAGTTCAGTGCATCTTCAAACCCGTTGGTTGCTGCTCCGGACCCGAAGGAGAGGGAGAGACCGGCAACCGAGGGGCCGTGACAGATACGGGCACAGTTGTCGACGTTGTTCGTCTTGAACGCGACGCGTGCAAATTTCTGGAAGATGTAACAGTCTTCGTTCACCGTCCGGCACGAGGTCTGGAATCCGAATCCCTTTGCTCCGTACTTTTCGTTGGTCTCAGAAAATTTCTTTGCCACGAGATCCAGGGCTTCATCCCAGGATGCCTGAACAAATGTTCCATTCTTTTTGATCAGCGGTGTCGTCAGCCGATCCGGACTGTGAACCGATTCCCAGCAGGTCAGCCCTTTCGGACAGAGCTTCCCTTCATTGATTGGGCTTCGTTTACAGGGTTCAACACCAATTACCTTCTCGTCTCTGACGACGAGGTTCAGCGCACACCCGACCCCGCAATAGGGGCAGGTGGTCTGGATGTATCTAATCAATCCTTGAGGATCAGTCGTCATAAAATTCCCCGAGTTCTTCTATACAAGCGGAAAGGGCCAAAGCCCTTAGCTCAGCAGTTGTTCCCCGCCTCACCCTGATGACCGGGAGCTTCCCGTTGCTCCAGGTCAAAAGATCCCTCTCCCGGCAATGCAGGAGGATTTCGGGCAGTTCATCCCAAAACCAGATGGATCCGGTAAAACGGTCATTCACACGATGAACAAGCACCGAGCATAAGAGGATGTTACAAAGAGAGACGATAAATATACCGTTTTACCCGCGGGTCTGCGGGTGATGGGATCTCATGAAAAAAACCTGGAAGGTCATGAAAAGTGATTAATTCATCAGATTTTTCTGATCGGCATCCCTGCACTGACAATGATTCATGACCGGATATGCCGTTTCTCCCCGGATCATCATGCGCTTTTGAGAACAGGAACGAAAAGAAACCGGTGAAAGCGGACATCCGTCCACTTCCCTGAGTTTCCGCTTGTGTATAGAATCAGTCTCGGGAAAGACTGATCATCCCGGAGAATCTACTCAACTGACTCAGACCAGATATCCTGGCATCAGTAGTGAGCATGGTATATTCTCCTTTCCTGCCATATAAGAAATAAATTTGAGGAGTCCTGATTAAATAAATTTATATAGAAACATCGAAATATGAACCATTGTTTGAATAAATTCAGAATGCCCAGCGAAGAAGAGAGGAAAGGGATCACCCGGGTGACTCCGGCCTCTGATCGGAGACAGGGATCTTTCAGTGAATGATCCTGAAAACGCCGATTCAGAAGGATACGGGATCCCGTGGTCAGCATGACCGGTTGAGGTCTTCCCCTCCGGATGACCTGCCTGCTCTCCGGACACCCGGGACCGGGCCACCCTTCCTGAAGAGAAGAAGTATTACCCAGTACACGAAATATTGTGACTGATAACCAATGTTACTCCTTATTATTGCCGGAATTATCCTTCTGGCAGGAATCAGCCTGATCATATGGGCAGTCTCCATCTACAACCGGTTCTTCAGCCTGAAGAATACCCATGAAGCAACGCTCGGGCAGATCCGGGTCGCACTCAAGAAACGCCTGGATATGATCGAACAACTCCTCGGAGCCGTGCATTCGTATGCCACGTTTGAGAAGGAAACGCTCCAGGAGGTGACGAAACTCCGTGCATCGGTCGGGACCGCCGGAGCCGGTGACATTCCGCAGATTGAGGCAGAGTCACGCAACCTGCTCGGCAGACTCATCGCCGTCATGGAGAATTACCCGGACCTGAAGACCTCGCAGACCGTCCTGAGTCTGATGGATTCGGTCAAACAGGTTGAAGATGAGATAGCCCGCCAGCGCTATACGGCAAACAATGTGGCAGAGCAGTTCAACACGATGATAGACACCATCCCCTCCAATATCATCGGAAGGATGATCGGGCTGCTGAAACTGCCGTACCTGGAGTTCGCCGGAGAGGATATCGAAAAGAGACCCGATATCTCATTCTGATCCTTTTTTATTCCGCATCCTGCAGGGCAGGACAATAATTGCAGAGTGAGTAGAAGATCTCCTCTTCCTTATCACGGATCGGGCAGTAGTATACCCCGTCACAAAGCCGGACCTGTGCCCCACCGGGAAACGGCATACCCGGCGGGTGTCCGGGTTCATCCAGGACATACATGGCATACCCGGCCATAAGATACAGGAAGAGATGATACCAGGGGGCCTGGGAGGGTGGATAGGGAGCATACCCGTCTCCCGGCACGTCACATCCCCGGGGGAGCATCCCGCAGAATGCCCGGAAGAGGAGAGGATCAGAGACCGGTTCCACAAGGCCGGCAAATCCGTCCGACCGGTATCGCGAGAGGATCTCATGGTACCTGCCAAAGATCCACTCACTCAGAAACGGCTGAACCTTCCGGCGATATGAAGAGGGGAGGATCCGGAGATCCCGGTCGAGTTTCCCCCGTATCAGCTGAAGATCATACATCCCGTACCTGAGCACACAGGATGCAATACACCTGCCTGTCTCACCCTTGCGGGTACAGGACGCGAGCTCCTCGGAAAAAACCCTGATAAAAGCCTGCAGGTCAGTCGGAACCGGCATGGGTTACCCCCTTCATGATGGTCGTCTGAGCCGTGGGAACAGATCACATCGTCTCAGCGATGACCTTCCCTTTCGCAAATACCCGCACCATCCCTCCGCTCTCGGAGACCACAATCCCGACGGCTTTCGTCTCCTGGGTGATGGCCGCCACCGATACATGGCGGGTTCCGAATCCCTTGGGGAGTCTGACCCGGCTGGTATCAATCGATACATACCGCCCGGCTGCTTCCACAACCCCTGACTCCGTGATGACGAAAGCTCCGTCCACCTGGGAGAGTTCCTTGACATTCTCCCGCATGTCAGGATTGGTGATCAGCCGTTCCTCCTCACAGTGGCCGGCAAGCGGGTTGAGGATCAGCTGACGGGACCGGGCAAGCACTGCCTCACTGTCCCCGACGATGAAGGCAGTACCAACCGGCTTCCCCTCACGTCCTTCCCGGGCAATCTCGACCGCGAGACGGAGTACAGCCATCAGGACACCAGAATCCCCCTGGTAATACGGCCCGGCAATCTTCCCGATCGACTCGACATCAGGGAACTGACCGGTCTCAGCCAGGCCTTTCCGAAAAGCACCGTTTTCTCCACCCGGAACGCGGAGCCGCCGCAGATACAGAACAGCACCGGCTCCACCTCCCAGGGCCAGGAGAGCACCGGCAGCTATCCAGAGGAGGGGGGTTCCCGGAACCATCCCGAGATCAGGAGGAGGGAGCGGACCGGACGTGTTCCCTGCGGGATCTCCGGTGAGATCTCTCTGGGCCGCGAATCCGGGATCGATGGTCAGGAGGAACCGGTACGCCTGATATGCATCATCCCACCGGTCCAGTTGCTCAAAACTGAGAGCCTTGTGATACCAGGCATCGGCATAATACGGTTCCCGTGCAATGGCCCGATCATACTCACTGATGGCTGCCAGATAGTCTCCGGCCTTCTCATATGCCAGTCCGGCCCTGAACGCCTCAAGAGCCGACTCATTCGAATCCCCGGGCGTGGGACCCGGAGTGACCGGAACGGTCGTCGGGATAGTGGTTGCCGGACTGGTTCGTACCTGGGTGGGATCGCTGCCCGGGGAAGGAGACGGGGATCCTGTCGGTTGATCCACCGGTGGTTTGATGACCGGTTCCTTGGTATGAATCGGGGCGATGGTCGCCTTGACGGTCGGACTGGCAGTCGGAACCGGGAGGGGATCAACCGGAGCAGGAGAGTCAGGGAGCACCCCGGGGGGAGTATCAGCCACTCCTCCCTGGAGCCCGAAACATCCTGCCATGACCACCAGCAGGATGAGAAGGATTCTCCAGGGAGCGGAAAACATGGTACAGATAATGTTTTTTTTCAAGATAAATACAACACCCTTTTTGACGGCCGATTAACAAATTTGACCCGGTTGTCCGTTTTTTCCCAGTACAGCGCCGAAAAGGATGAAGAGGAGGAGGGAGGAAGCGTCCTGGATCAGGCGAATCCGGCTACGATGGTATGATCCATGGTCACATCGATGAAGAGGTATTCAGACATCGGACCGGTCTGGATTCCGTCAATGACCAGGTATGAGACGGTATGACCCTCGTCCGGTTCAATGATGAATGCCATCGACTCTCCATTCAGGACCGGGACATCACCTGAGGGGAATATGGACCCCCCGGGTCCGGAGACTGCTCTGATGATATGGGGGGTTGTAGATGAGGCTGAAGCCCGGACCAGCCCGTTGGTCACCGCAACCGGAGGGAGGTCACCGGCAGCAGCTGCCGTGAGATTGCCGGGAACGGGCTGTTCCTGATGAAGAGGTACCGGATTTACTGCCTGAGTCGTGGTATTGCCCGGCTGCGGAATCATCTGCTCCACCTGAGGGGGTGGAAGAGGTACTGAGGTGTTCACCGTCTGATCAGGGATCCTGACCAGAGGAACCGGAATCGTGACGGTCGCTCCTGATGCCGGGTAGGGAGTCAGGTTGGCAGAAACGGTGACGAATCCTTCCTTCTCAACCCTGAACGATGAATATACCAGTCCTTCTACCGGAACAGGAACCGGAAGGGAAGCATCTGCCATGGGATCCAGTGAGATCTCGGTTCCTAAGGAGGTGACCAGAACAATCCGTGCCCCGGGTTCCGTGCATTCAAATACCACATATCCGACCGGAGCAGAAGGAGTGGCTGCTGTGGAAGTGTTCATTGCTGCTCCATCAGCAGGTGCCGGAGTCTGCAGGGGAGGTGAAGAGATATCTGCAGGGAGATCCCCGTCACCCGTGGCCGCATAGGCGTTGGTGAGGGAGCTGTTCATGATGGACTCATTCTCCGCGAATTCATCCGTGACAGGGGTATCATTCTGCTCTATTCCCTCTTCAGGTGTTGGTTCGGGTTCCACAGGTGCTGATTCTTCAGCAGGTGCCGGCTCATCCACTCCTGGCAGAACCTCCTGAGTCCCGTTGGATTCGGGCATATCAGCAGCCGGGGTCTCTTCCGCGACCATGCCTGGTTCGGTCTCGTTGACCGGCAGACTCTCACCGGCTCCCTCCGTCATATTCTCACTCACGGCCTCTGCCGGTGGTTCCTCCTGATCCTCCGGTGCCTTGGTGGCGGTGGTATGGGTCAGCGGGAGGTAATCGATATTGTATTCGTTGATCTGGTAGGGCTTGTCAGAGATACCAAATCCGTCCTCGTCAGGTGCGGTATCAGAGAATCCCTTCGAACCGGGAGCCGAGCCCCAGTAATTTCCACCCATATAGGGTCCGCCGAGGATGTTGGTCCCTGGTGCCTGGGTTGAGTTCCAGACGATCTCAGAGCTGACATCATCCACTGAGATCGCCTCATAGGATCCGAAGTAGTTGTCAGTGATCGAGGCATACCGCACTTCATTGCCGATGAGGAGGACCGGACCGGTCTCAGTCTTCGTCAGGGTGTTCCCGGAGATCTCGGACTCACGCGAGTTCTCGATCCTGACCCCTGCGTATTTGTTGTCACCCACTCCGTTCCTGACGATGGTGGTGTACTCTGAATCCGTCACCTCCACACCGTATACTGAACAGGTATTGATGTTATTCTCCTCGAGAGTGGTATACTTGGAGTTGGTCACCCCGACACCCAGCCCCGAATCCTTGATATTATTCCTGATCATCTGCGTGTAGGTGGAGAGTCCTTCAACATTGACCGCAACCGGACAGCCGGTGATCTGGTTTTCAATCACCTGCACATAATCCGAGTATTCGATATGAATCCCGGTATTGCTCCCGACGATGTCACACTCCTCGATCAGGTTGGTATGCCCCTCGTCCCCTTTCACGTACTTATAGTCAACCGCTGTCTCCCATTTCTCCAGCATCAGGTTCTTCACGGTGATATTGGTTATTTCTCCCCCGTACTGGTTTACTAAGACACCAATGGACTTCTCACGATCTTCTCCGCCGAGAAAGTGGTTCCCCCCGTCCAGAATAACATCAGAACACTCGATGGTTATTCCATAGATATCGGTAATCCCCCGTGCATCCTCGGTCAGTTCATAGACACCCGGCGTGGTAATCCTGGCCGGTGCCTTGATCGGCTGGGCCATGGCCGGCATGACCGCGATCGATACAATCATTACCAGGAGGATGAGTCCCCCTGCTATCCGTCCTGTCCTGCTCATGATGAATCCACCTGCTCTCCGGCATCCCGGAATACGGAACAGAATCGTCCGTTCCCGGCCGCCGGCCATATAGTACCATATCCTCACTCCTGCTTTAAGGTTCTCGTTCTTCCAGACGGCATTTTGCGTATCCTGAGGGATACGGAGATGGTTGCGAATACCGGGGGCGCATAAAAAACATCGTGTAAAAAGAATAAATCGTCTCCTCCCCTTCCGGGATCAGGGAGGAGCCCGGAACGGGAAGTTACGGAGACGTCTGATCAGGATCCGGCTAATTCCCTGACTTTGATGATATTCCCGGCATCGTCACGCCGGTCATCGACAGGAGTCTCGCAGATGAACGGTACCCGGCACAGGGACGGATGGCTGAGAACGGCACGGATCCCTTTCTCCCCAATGGAACCCATCCCGATGTGTTCATGGCGGTCCAGACCCGAGCCCCGCTCTCCCTTCGCGTCATTGAGATGAATGAGCCTGAGTCGGGAGAGACCAACCATATTCTCCAGGTCATCTGCCAGGCGACTGACCGATTCGCCATCACGGATCTCATACCCGGCAGCAAACGCATGACAGGTGTCCAGGCAGATCCCTGCCTGACACACATCCTCAATCCCGTCCAGGACCTGACGGATCTCCTCAAGGGTACTCCCGACTGCATTCCTCTCACCTGCCGTGTTCTCAAGGAGCACCATCGTCTCTGACCGGGATGCAGATACCGCGGTTCTGATCGCCTCGATAACCCGTCTCCTTCCGGTCCCGGGGTCATCACCGGTATGTCCGAGATGGGTCACGAGGTACCGGATCCCGAGGAGATCACACCGGTCGAGCTCGGCAGTGAGAGTATCCACCGATTTTGAAAAGAGATCCGGTTTCTCGGATGCAAGATTGGGAAGGTAGGGCATATGGGCGATGACCGGGCCCAGCCGGGAAGAGGATACTGCAGCCCTGAACGCGGCCGCCTCATCATCAGGTATCTCCCGGGCCGCCCACCCGCGGGGGTTTCGGGTGAAGATCTGAAAACAGTCACACCCCCGTTCTGTGGCCCGTTCCACCGCCACGGGGAGCGAACCCGCGATCGAGACATGCACCCCCACTCTGACCGGCATGATCAGGGCCTGATGAGGATCGTCTTCTCTTCAAGATACTGATCGAGGGCATTCCTGCCGTTCTCCCGTCCGGTCCCTGACATCCGGGTCCCCCCGAACGGAACCTCGGGTGGGATCTTCAGGTGCTGATTGACCCAGACGATGCCGGCCTTCACCTCCCCGCAGACCCGGCTGATAATCCGGGAGTCATGGGTCCAGACAGAAGCACCCAGGCCGTATCCGGTACTGTTCGCCAGGGTGACCGCCTCGTCAAGGGAGGAGAAGGAGATGACCGGCAGAACCGGCCCGAAGACCTCCTCCTGCACGACCGGAGCATCAGGGTTCACCCCGGTGAGGAGGGTGGGTGTATAGAAGTGACCCTCTCCCGGCCCGTCCGGGGAGCGGGGCAGCCCCCCCTGTTCCAGGGTGGCATACCCGCCCTCAACCGTACGGGTCACCTGGCTGTGGAGCCGGTCACGCTGCCGCTCTGAGTGGAGAGGGCCGAGATCAACCCCAGGGGTGAGCCCGTTCCCCACCTTCAGTGAGGATATCGCAGATGAGATCTTCCTGATGACGTCATCTGCAACCACCTCATCGACAAGAACCCGTTTTATCGCGGTACAGGTCTGTCCACAGTTGTAGAACCGCCCGGCCACGGCCCCGGTGGCTGCGGCGGTGAGGTCCGCATCCCGGCAGATGATCATCGGGTCGCTCCCCCCCAGTTCCAGGGTGACCCGCTTGAAGAGGGGGGCTGCCAGGGAGGCAACCCTTCTGCCGGTGGCGGTCTCACCGGTGAACGAGACTGCCCGGATCTCAGGGTGGGTCGCGATCGCCTCGCCCACGATCTCACCCGGACCGGTGAGGACCTGGAGGATCCCGGGAGGGAGACCGGCCTGATGAAGGCAGTCCGCGAGCCTGATGCAGGTCAGGGGTGCGGTAGATGCCGGCTTGAGGATGAGGGCATTACCGGCTGCCAGTGCAGGACCGGCCTTCCATCCCATGATGATCGCCGGCATGTTCCAGGGAATCACCGCCCCGCAGATCCCCACAGGATGGCGGGAGACGATCGCGTGGCCGTACTGGGATGAGTGCCCGTACTCCCCCCCGGTCTGACCCGAAATCGAAGCATAATACTCAAGGATACGTGCAAATCCGGCAATCTCGTTTCGGGATTCCTTCAGGGGTTTTCCCTGTTCCCGGGTGAGGAGGCGGGCGATATCATCCTGCCCGGCCCTGACGAGCGCTGCCGCTCCGAAGAGCACCCGGCCCCGTTCGGCACCGGTACGATCTGCCCATCCGGGGAGGGAGGGGGCGGCCGTGGTCACGGCATCATCGACCGCCGAAGCGGTCATCCGGGGAACGGTACCAACGGCCTCCCCGGTCGCCGGATTCATTACCCTGATGTCATCGCCGCTGCATGACCCGGCCGGCTGTGCGGCAGTC
>CAZSVH010000062.1:0-10477 GCA_964610235.1 uncultured Methanospirillum sp.
GATGCATTCCGGGTCATCGCGTCGGTGCCGGAAGGGGTTCTCCAGAGTGAACTATGGAAGATGCTCGGAGTAGACAGCCGGAAATGCTCCCGCATCGTCAAAAAACTGCTGGATACCAACCGGGTTGAACGGGTTGAATACCGTCAGGATGGCATCAAGACCTTCCGGCTCATCGCAAAGAAAGGACCTGCCGACCCTGCGTACCTCCTTGCCGGGGAGGAACTGATCCCCTGTATCGCCTGCGAACTCGAGTGTTCAGTCAATGAATGCAACCTGCTCCTTGACTGGATGTACCAGCTGGCGATATCAGACGTATCAGAGACGACTCCGGAGACGGGTGCTCAGGAGGAAAGCCCCCAGGAATAGCCTCCTCCGTGACTCTTTTTTACAGGTTATACGGCGCATTACACTCGGTGCACGAGATTGCAGGGATATAGTACTTGTGCACGTACTCCTTGACCATTCTGCGGGCTGAGAACATGGGAGCATTGGACTTGATCGACTCTTTCATCATTTTTACCCATCCATGCGGGACCCCGTCCAGTCCGGTATCATAATAGAGGGGAACCACCTCTTTCTCGAGGAGATCGTAGAGTTCTGCCGCATCACTCCAGTCCCGATCCCCGGTCTTCGGTTCGGTTCCGAAGATCCATCCGTTCTTCCCGTTACTCCCCTCGAGCCACCATCCGTCACCGATTGAGAGGTTGAGCACCCCGTTCACTGCCGCCTTCATTCCGCTGGTACCGCTGGCTTCCAGGGGGGGGACCGGGTTATTCATCCAGATATCCACACCCTGGACCAGGTACTTGGCGATCTGTTCCCCGTAATCCTCCACAAAGGCGATTCTCCCCCCGAACTCCGGCTGCTGGGCATACTGGTAGATCCGCTGAAGGATACGTTTCCCCTCATCATCGGCAGGATGAGCCTTTCCGGCGAAGATGATCTGAACCGGCTGCCACTGGTTATTCAGAATCTTTTTGATCCGATCCAGATCCCTGAATATGAGATCTGCCCGCTTGTAGGTAGAGAACCGGCGTGCAAACCCGATGGTCAGGGTGTTCGGATCGATGAGTGCCCCCCCTGCCACCACATTCGCACAGTCGGCCTGGTATTTCATCCAGTCCCTCCGCTTAAACTGAAGGATGCGGTTAATCAGCTTGATCTTCAGGCCATAATGGAGTTCCCAGAGTTTCTCATCCGGGATGTTATCGATGAGGGCCCAGACATACTCCTTATCATGGTGATCCAGCCAGTCCGGGCAGATCTGTGAGAGGTACCGGTTAATCAGAAGGATAAGGCGCTGGTTCATCCAGGTCGGTACATGGACTCCGTTGGTGATGGATCCGATGGGGATCTCCTCACGCTTCTCTTCCGGCCAGAGAAAGTGCCACATCCTCCTGGCGACCTCACCATGCTTTGCACTTACCCCGTTGGCATAAGCAGACATCCGGAGGGAGAACGCAGCCATGTTAAACATCTCGGGCGGATCCTCCTGGTGGGCTCCGGCATGGAGGAACTCCTCTCTGGACATGGGAATGGACCCGTAATACTGGCTGAAGTATTTGTCAATCATCCAGTGCGGGAACTTGTCATGCCCGGCAGCAACCGGAGTATGGGTCGTGAAGAGAGAAGTACCCTTGACATGGCGCCATGCCTCTGCCGGGTCAAGTCCCAGTTCCACTTTCTGGCGGAACCTCTCTACCAGTGCAAACGCTGCATGCCCCTCGTTCAGGTGGATGGCTGAGTACGTGATTCCCAGCTCTTTGAGCAGATGGGTCCCCCCGACCCCGAGGACGATCTCCTGCAGGAGCCGCATCTCGTGGTTCCCACTGTAGAGTCTGCTGCTGATGGTTCTCAGATGGGCCGGGTTTTGTCCGATATCGGTGTCGATGAGGTACAGGATGACTCTCCCAATGTCAACCCGCCAGAGGGAAAAATGGATTTCTGGGGTGATATGGGGAACTGTGAGGATCAGATGTTCGCCTTCCTTGTTCAAAACCCGTTTAATGGGCGCATTTTCCCGGTCCAGTTTCTCCTCGACGTCCTCCTGCCACCCGTCGCTGCGCACCCGCTGATGGAGGTATCCGTCCGAATACATGAAACCGACGGCAACCAGCGGAACACCGAGGTCGCTGCACTCTTTCAGGTGGTCACCGGCAAGAAATCCCAGGCCTCCGGCATAGAAGGGGAGTGAGTGCTGGAGGCCGTACTCGGCAGAAAAGTATGCGATCTTATGCTTCTGATGCTGGGGATAATACTCGGTAAACCACTGGTTCTTCGCGAGCATGTACCGCTGGAACTTCGCGATCACGGCATCATACTGGTTGGTATACTCCGGGTTTTCTGCCCCTTCTGTTAGGATCTCAGGGGGGATCTCCTGGAGCATCAGTACCGGGTTATGGATACTCTCTTTCCACCCCTGCCGGTTCAGGTTCTTGAAGAGAAACTGGGCCTCCGGATGCCAGGAAGACCAGAGATTATATGAGAGGTCAATGAGGCCTGACAACCGGTCAGGGATGTGGTCAAAATCAATCCAGCGTATTCCTATCATGGTATATCCTCCGGTACCCGGTGATAGGAGATTACTTGAGAGAGTACATAAGAGTTGTGATAGGATGTCCGGAAACTGGGCAGAATAGGAGTACTCCCGGACGGATTCGAACCGTCGTCATCGGAACCAAAATCCGATATGATTGACCCCTACACTACGGGAGTGGATACAAAGCCATCATCCCCGGTTCTCCCGGGTCATGAGCGGGTATATGTTGTCTCTGATCTGATAAATCCGTGCTGCCGGAACCGTCCCGCCCTCTTCTGTAAGGGGTGACGGTGGTCAGCGTTTCTGTTTCAGAAGTCCGGGGAAGAGGCTCTCTATCTTGTCGGTGACATCGGGGTCGAGCCCGATCTTCCCTGCCTTCTTCACCTGATCCAGGATGAACTGATTCTTCTGTTCCTCGGTCAGGGTACGGTACGCCTCCTTGTAGTCTCTGCCCCATGCCGTCCAGGAGATGATATAATACTTCCGCTCTCCTCCCGGGGTCACTCTCATGAACAGGTCCTCTCCCTGGGCATAGTCTGAGGTGTTCCGGTTTTCGGGCCTGGGCCTTCTGATGATGGCTGTATCTGCACCCGGGTCGATCTCAAGCCAGGAACCGTCTGCAGATCGGATCGTCTTCTTCATCTATTCCTCTCTGGTATCCTGTTCTCTCTCCATACGTATCTGTCGTTCCCTCCCACGGGGTTGATCCGCACCCGGGGATAAGGGGAAGTAGTCCTGGTATACCTGTCGTCTCTCATCGAGATCTGTATGGAGATAGACCTCGGTTGTCTTGATAGAGGCATGGCCGAGGTTCTCCTGGACGACCCGGAGATTCCGGGACCGCCGGTAGAGTTCACTGGCATAGCTGTGACGGATCTTATGAGGAGTGATCCCGTCAGGAGCATACTTCCGAAAGAGATGCTGCACGGTCCGTGGTGAGAGGTGGTTCCCCTGCTGACCGGTGAGGAGCGGTCCTGATAACCGGTCACCGATGAGTTCCTCGATACCCATGAGGGTATCCGGGTCGACGAAGACCATCCGGATCTTTCCCCCCTTCCCTCTGACCCGGATCATCTGGTCGTCAGTATCGATATCCTCCACATTCATTGAACAGAGTTCTGAGACCCGGACCCCGGTGGCATAGATGATCCTGAAGATGAGCCGGTCCCGGGGTTCAGGAATGGAACGGATCAGTCTCAGGACCTGTGAGTGCTTCAGGTACCGCAGTTCGGTATCCTTCACGCGGGGACGATCGATCCGGGGAACCGGATTGGCAGTGATGATATCCTGCATGGTGAGGAACCGGTAGAAGGAAGAGAGGGATGAGAGGATGCGATTCAGGGTGGTGGCACGGTACTCCCGCCCCCGGGTCAGGAAGGAGAGATAATCGGTCACCTCAACCGCGGTTACCTGGACACCAGTCTCCAGCCTGAGTGGTTCTCTCAGATACCACTGCCGGGAGAGGTCCCCGCGGGTGTTTCTGGAGAGCCAGATATAGTGACCGAACCGGGTCAGAGTCTGGTCATAACTGCTGAGTGTTTTTGCAGAATAATTGCGCATTTTCAGATACTGGATGAACCGGGGAATCCATTCTGAAAAATATTCTGAATTCACTGCTCTATCATTCTGAATTCTGTTTTAATAACTTTTACGCAGAATACCTATTCTGCGCAATCGGGATCACGGATCTGCTCCCTTCCTGATCTCATATGAAGGATGGGTGGGTATCACCCGGGGGTCAGGAATGAGAGCTGGTTCCTGATCACGGCCGGGTCATCAACTGCCAGTTCGAGACTGACTTCACAGCCGGGAAGACTCTCCATGGCAGCCCGTATGAGTCCGGGGCCGAACCGGTTTGCAGGATCATCGAAGAGAAGGTGCTGGCGGTAGGTGTGCGGCCCCTCTGTTCCTGAAATATGGGAGAAGACGACCGGCAGGGTCTGCAGAGACGCCAGGATAGCCGGATAGGGACAGAGATGCCTGACCGATGTACACCAGAGATGCGGAAAATCAACGCAGTACCCCCGGATCCTCTCACCTCCCAGCAGATGCAGTTCTTTCGGGGTGATTCCCAGGAACCGGGGTCCCGGGGTCAGGTCCGGGAGGGTCTCAAGGATGTACCTCCGGTCCGGGTACCTGTCTAAAAAGTCATGGAATCGCGATATCGCTTCTTCCCGGGTTCCTCTCCGGTACCTTCCGGCATGGAGCACGATGATGGATGACCCGGTCCGGTCAGCCGCCTCGGCAGTCATGCTCATCATGGTATCATAATACTCCTGGACCGATCCACTCGTATCCGGGGTGTATAACTCCGGTGCACAGGGATTGATATGATGGAGATGATGGGGGGCATGGATCCGGATCATCCCCCGGTAGGGCTCAAAAACCTGGATTGCCTCCTCGAACCTGGCTGGTGAACCCGGGGGGATTACCAGTACCTGGACATGCCCGATCTCCCCTCTCCCGAGCATCTCTGCCCTGGATGAAAAAACATCCGGTCGCGTGAGGAGGCATCCGGCCCCAAGGTGTGAACGGGTACTGACTGGCTGCATTGATTCTTCTCTGTATACCCGTTCATCTGCAGCATTGATCACAGTTCCGGATGGTCAATGCCCTTCTGCTGCCCCGTGTATCAGTCCGGGGATAGTACTCAGAGTCATAATCCCTATATTGCCTGAGAGAGATACTGATATACCGGCTGCGCTATCAGGAGATTCTGGCATGGATAAGAGGAAGAAATCGGATTCGGTTCTGATCGTTGAGGATGATCCGATCATCGCCCGGGTCCTGGAGAGTATCCTCCGGGACTGCGGGTATCTGGTGGACGAACCGGTCAACTCAGGCGAAAAGGCCCTGAACCGGGTAATATCGCGCCGGCCTGATATTGTTCTCATGGATATCGATCTTCTGGGTCCGGTCTCCGGGATCGATACGGCGAAGATCCTTCTTCATCTCTTCAATATCCCGGTCATCTTTGTGACCGGCCATGATGAGGAGGAGATCCTGTACCGGGCGACGGAAGCCGATCCTTTCGGATTCCTGGTCAAACCGGTTCACCAGAATATCCTGAACTCAACGATCCGGATCGCCATTAACCTGCACCAGCGGATTTCAGGCACAACAGAGGGGAAGACCGGAGGATTACAACCGGATCAACGGGAAATGCTCTCATCAGCCGTCAGGAGCATGGTTCTGATGGATGATCAGAACCGGATCATCTGGATGAACAATGCCGCAGAATTTCTGCTCGAGTTTCAGACTTCAGATCTTCTTCTCTCTGATGGGAAGAGTACCCTCCGGATGCAGAATGCAGAGACGGGTGAGCCGGCTGATCCCTTCTCCCTGGATCTGGTGGATGAGCGCCCCCTCCGTATCATGGGGTCCCGTGTGGAGAAACGGGTGATACCCCGGATTTTTCTCATCAATGATCCCTTTGGGGATATCGGTGGATATCTTCTGGAACTGAACCCTGCAGGGGAGACGGGGTGATCTCCTGCCCCGGAGACCGGATCCGCGGGCCGGTTCTGGCTCGCTGGTGGGATGGTATCCGGTCCTGAGTCCTCCCCTCTCCTTGTTCGGTACGGATGAATCATGAATCTACGGACAAAAACCCTTCTGATCCTGGGGATCTCCCTGCTTGGAGCAGCAGCTATCCTTCTTGTGTTTTCGTATGCGGTTCTGATATCCAGTTATACCGGATTTGAAGAGGAGAGTGTCAGGGAGAATGCTGCAGGTGCCGTCCGTGCCCTGGAGAATGCGATCGCCGTCGTCGAACTGAAGTGTGGGGAATGGGCACGATGGGACGAGACGTACCGCTTTATTCTTGACAGGGATCCATCCTATATCGACCGGAATCTCAACCCTGAATCAATCCACAACCTGGACATTGATCTCTCGCTCTTTCTGACCCTGGACCGGGGAGTTGTCTTTGGAACCGGGTTTGACCCTGAAACGAGAGAGCGGATCCCGCTGTTGGATGAAGTCCCACAGATGATCACGGGTACTGATTATTTCTTCTCGCATGACACCCCGGTCAGCAGCAAAAGCGGGATCATATCTGCCCGGGGCACCCCGCTGATTCTGGTCTCTGAGCCGGTTCTGCAGAGCACGTATGAAGGTCCGGTGGCAGGGTTCCTGGTGATGGGCAGGTACCTGGATGAACGGGAGATCCAGCGAATCTCTGAGGTCTCTTCACTGAATCTGTCCATCATATCTGGGTCGTATCCGGCAGGCCGATCTGCAGGCGGGATAACGATGGAACGGTCCGGTACAGACACAATATCCGGTTTCTTCTCTCTCCCCCGGGTTGTCGGGGACGACCCATTCACTGCCAGGATTACCACCACCCGGGAGATCTATGCCCGGGGGCTCCAGACCATCGGGACTTATTTTCTCTTTTTCATCCTTATCGGGTTGTTATTCATTGGAATCGTCCTCGTGACGATTGATCGTCTCGTCCTCCAGCGTCTCTCTCTCCTCATCGCCCTGACCAGGAACCGGCAGGGTTCGGGGCTCTCTGATGGTCCGCTTCTGCAGAGCAGTGACGAGCTCTCTGAATTATCCCGATCTCTGATGCCGGTTCTGGATGACTACTCACAATCGGTCCGGGATCTTCAGGCCAGTGAAGAACGGCACCGGGTTCTTGCCGGTATTGTCGAGCACACCCGGACCGGGATCATCAGCGGGAGAGGAACGGGGATCGATGTGATCAATCCGGCATATGCCCGGATGCACGGGTTTGAG
Organism: uncultured Methanospirillum sp.; assembly: GCA_964610235.1. GTDB lineage: Archaea > Halobacteriota > Methanomicrobia > Methanomicrobiales > Methanospirillaceae > Methanospirillum. The sequence continues at coordinate 7,283 of CAZSVH010000062.1, forward strand.
ATGAGCGAATTCTCAGGCACTGATGCACTTTCGTTCTTCTCTCCGGCATTACAGAGAGACTTTCCTGCATTTCTCCAAAAAGCGGTATCTGAAGGGCATGTTGTCTTTGAAGCGGAACATATCCGCCGGGATGGCACCAGTTTCCCAACCCTGAATGATCTCACGGTTATTGGCGGGGATGGAACGGATGACGGATACTGGATTCTTAATGTCCAGGATATTACCGAGCACCGGCTTGCCTGGAAGATCCTCATGGAGAGCGAGTCGCTTCGGGAATCTCACCGCCAGCTGAAAGAGGTATTGTCCCGTCTTCCTGATGCAACCTTTGTCATTGACAAGGACGGATGGGTCATCCTCTGGAACGCCGCGATGGAGGATCTGACCGGAATTACCGCTGAGTCTATCATCGGAAGGGGGGCGAATGAGTATTCGATTCCGTTTTACGGGGATAAACGTCCACTCCTCATTAATTTCGTGATCGATCCCTCACTATCTTCTGAGCAGTACTATCCTGATATGAACCGGACCGGTGATACCCTCTCGGTAGAGTCATATCTGCCAGGAACGGTTCATGGTCCGAAGTATCTCTCCTCGGTGGCAAGTCCTCTCTATGATGCGAAAGGGCAGATAATTGGTGCGATTGAGAGTATCAGGGACATCACCTCCCGTAAACGGGTGGAGAATGCACTTCAGAAGACGAACGAGAAACTGAATCTGCTCTCCAGCATCACCCGCCATGATATCAGGAACCGGATCACGGTTTTTTTTGGTGTTCTTCCCCTCCTCGGGTCGTTCAGCAGGGACCCTGAGATGCAGGAGATGATTCAGATGCTGGAGAAGGCGGCAGGGGCGATCCGGGATCAGATCGAGTTCACCCGTGACTACCAGGATATGGGGGTCTATGCCCCGGAATGGGCTGATTGCGGAAAGATTCTGGAGAAGATTGGTGATGAGGGACTCCCCTCCGGTCTTACTCTTCACCATGAACTCAATGGGCTGTTCCTGTTTGCCGATCCCCTGCTGTCGCGGGTTTTTTTCAACCTGATAGACAATGCAATCCGGCACGGGGGGGAGGTTTCACATATCCGGGTGACACCGGCACGGAGCGATGAAGGGCTGGTCATCTCTTTTGAGGATGACGGGTCCGGTATTCCTGAAGGTCTCAAGGAGATGATCTTTGAACGGGGGTATGGACATAATACCGGACTCGGACTCTTTCTTGTCCGGCAGATCCTCTCGATAACCGGGATTTCCATCCGGGAGACGGGGACATACGGGGTTGGGGCACGATTTGAGATTATTGTGCCTGAAGGGTGTTACCGGTGTGAATGACCGGTCTTCCCCGGGATGAATTGTTCAGTTTTCCTTCCTTGTTGAGATAGAGGGTGATGTCATACCGGTGAAAGATCGGGATGAACCGGGTGGCATGTATCCTTTCATGTAATGCTCTCCCGTCCGGATAGCCGTCTGCCACGAGGATGATATCAGCCTGGTCATCATACCCGGTAAAGAGATACATCCTCCGTGCCAGGTGAGTCAGGAGCGGGTGATGCGTTGCGACTGAGATCTCTTTGTTCTGGTCAATCTCCCGGATGAGGGGATCCAGGACTGCCTTATAGGGCTGAATCTTCTGGTCGTAGGCCCAGACATGCTGAAAACCGATTGAAAGCGGAGACGGGCTGATGAGGATGGTGGATATGCCGGAGGAGAGAAGGAGAAGGATGCAGATGGCCGGAAAGATTCTCCTGTCCCGTGATGAGGCGATTCTCTCCAACCGGGCCAGACCGAAGACCAGGGCCATCATGATGACCGGTATCAGGATGGCTGAATAGTGCTGCCCGATATCCCTGAACGCGGGATACTCAGGAATAAAGAGTTCCAGAAAACCTGGTGTCCCGATCACCAGGATCTCAGGAGCAAGAACCGGAATGCCGAGAAGCGGGGCGAAGAGCTGAATCAGGAAGGTCATCCGGCTGTTTGCTGTGTCACCCGCGAGCGTATCCCCGGCAAAGTAGACATTTGAGAAATGGGGATATATGCCTTCGGGATTGAAGAACGGGATGATGAGCATGATTGCAGCGGCAGCGGTGATCACGGCAGCAAGGAACAGTGCAAGGTGAAACCGGCCCCTGCTCGTGAGGGATTGCCGGTCTCTCCATGCTCCCCAGAGTGCCAGCATGATCACGGGAAGGGCAATATCCTCCTTGATGGTGAGGCAGAGGAGTCCGCAGACCAGATACCCGGTATACCGGTGGTGGATCAGGAATGCGGCAGCAGCAAGGTAGAGAAACGGGAAGAAGACGATCTCGTGGAACTCACAGGTGTTGACACCGTGGAGTGCGGGGTAGAGCAGGTATACCACACTGGTGATAACCCCTGCCGGTTCTGAGACTTCTTTTTTCCCGATATAATAGAGTGGGATGGCTCCCATGGCAAGAATGACAGCCTGAATGATGATGATCGTCTCGGTTACCGGAGCGAGCGCGTAGACCGGAAGCATGAGGAGGAGAATGGGGGAGAAGTGTGTCCCAAAATGACTTGATCCTCCATATTCATTTGTGTAGAGGATTTCTCCTGAATGAATTGTGGTCCAGAGTGCCTGTTCGAAGATATCGAGATCTACATTGGTATAGTACAGTCCATGCCACCAGATCCCGACCCAGGAGAAGAATACTGCATACAGGAGTGTGAGGATGAGAACGATACTGAAATAGCGATACCTGCAGACCTGCTCCCGGATCGCGGGTATGACGTCCGTCATGGTATCATCCCAGATATATCACGAAACGATATAAAAAATTACGCCCAGATCGGAATTCGAATCCGAGTCGTCGGCGTGACAGGCCGACATGATAGGCCACTACACTATCTGGGCATGTTCCTGTACCGGAACCCTCTTTATGTTGCTCGTAGCTGGTAATAAACCCATCCGGTTCCTGATCCGGGGGAGGATGAAGGAGGAGTGATCTTATCTCATCCTGAAACCTACGGTAATGGAATGGATTTGTCGCATCGTTCACATGATCCAGGTAAGTATCATAAGTTCAAGAAGGTTGACGGGGCGTCATATGCCCAGGTGAACCAGTTCCTCCGGAAGCGTACATTCATCACCGCGCGTGAATGGGCGATATCACGGCTCTGTGCAGACTTTCAGACCTCTTCTGGTGCCGAGATGACGTTCATCGGAAGAAATCT
>CAZSVH010000063.1:0-9199 GCA_964610235.1 uncultured Methanospirillum sp.
AGAGAAGACCACGTGATTTCGGTTCAGGAGACCTGCTCCACTGTTCTGAGATTCATACCATCATGGCGATCGGAAAGAATCCGGGGATTAATGTCACCAGTCTCTCGCATCTGCTCGGAATCTCAAAGAGTGCCATCTCCCAGATGATCACCCGCCTGACCAGGAAAGAACTGGTCGAACGATTCCGGGATGAGCAGAACGGAAAGGAGATTCTGCTCCATCTCTCACCCCGGGGACAGATCGCCTTTCTCGGACATGAACAGCATCATGCTCGCATCTATGCCCTGATGCACCGGAATCTCGGGGACCTGACAGACGAGCAGTTCTCGATCATCATCAGGTTTCTCAAAGCCATGGAAGCGACGATCGAAGAGGGAGAGGAATAATTTTTTTCTTCCCTGAATTAGTTAATAAGATTAACAAAAGGCTCACCATGAAGACCACTCAATACCAACCTGCAGCAGCGGGAACCCTCTGCGGCGATTCATTCTGGCACCTCCGGATCCTTGACAACCCGGTCAGGAGGTACCTGCAAAATCCGGAGAAGATTCTGAAAGGACGGGTAAATAGAGGAATGACGGCCCTTGATATCGGATGCGGACCAGGAGTATTCACCCGGACCCTGGCCTCGATGGTCGGAGAAGGAGGATCCGTCATCGCGGTTGATCTCCAGGACGGGATGCTTCGGCATGCCCGGAAAAGGAGTGCAGATCACCCGTACGGATCCCGGATCACCTGGCACCAGTGCCGGCCTGACTCGCTCCAGCTCTCCACCACGGTTGATTTCGCCCTCTCGATGTACATGGTTCATGAGGTTCCTGACAGAGAGAGACTCTTTTCTGAGGTCTATGGTCTTCTCAGGCCCGGGGGCCGGTACCTCGTGGTTGAACCGGTCTTTCATGTGACCAGAGAGTCATTTATGGAGACAGAGGAGATTGCCGTCAGGGCAGGATTCCATGTTGCCGAGCGGCCGGCCTTCTCCCTGAGCCGTTCGATCCTGCTCGAACGCTGACTGGAAGGTGAAGAGGGATCACCTGACCCAGGGGGTATCACCCCCTGATCCGGTGTTCATCCCTGCGTAAAAACCTCCCCCCCGGGTGATACATCCAGAAGACTGATTCTTCCATCCCTATCAGGATGGAATAGTCTGGTTCCCAGGATGTATTGACCCGTGATTTTATATTGACCTGGGGTCAATAAGAGGGCATGAATATCAGAATTCGGTCATCATCCCGTCATCCCTTCTTCCCGGTAATGATGCCAAAAGGAGGCGGAAATATTCGTTACCAGACAGAGAGCACTGCACCTCTCCCGGAGGAGTCCTGATGGATCGCCAGCAGATCAGAAAGATACTCCTCATCCTTGCGTTCATCTCACTCCCGGTCACCCTGGTGTATATCTCCCCGATCATCATCCTGCTCGGAGCAGCGGAGGGAATAATGACCGGGAGCATGGTCCTGTTCATCATCACGTTCCTGGCATCTCTTCTCCTTGGAAGGTTCTGGTGCGGGTGGCTCTGTCCCATGGGTGGCTGGCAGGACATCTGTGGAGAGATACAGAAATGGCCGGTATCGGGGGGAAAGTATCATTTCATCAAGTATGGATTCTGGGCTGTCTGGTTTGTCATCCTTATCAGCCTGATTGCAGGAGCCGGGGGGATCCGGGAGGTGAACATCTTCTATAACACCGATTCCGGATTCTCGGTTACAGAACCCGCTGCATTCGGAGTGTATTTCATCCTCCTCGGGATGATGTTCCTCATGGTGATCATTGCCGGGAAACGGGGCATGTGTCATTATCTCTGTCCGATCTCTGTCCATTTTATTATCGCACGAACAATCAGGAATTTTTTCCACTGGCCTGCACTCCATCTCTCGGCAGAAAAGGATCTCTGCATCTCCTGTAGAAGATGCTCAAAAGGGTGTCCGATGGGGCTTGATGTTCAGTCCATGGTCCATGATGCAAGGATGGAGACCAGCGAGTGTATTCTGTGCGGCTCCTGCGCTGATACCTGTCCACGGGGGGCCATCTCATTCGGATTCAGATGAGGGATTGATCATGACGATTGCTGATCGGAAGGAGCGGGAGAAGGAACAACGCAGAGCGGTGATATTGGATGCGGCAGAAAAACTCTTCTTTTCCAGAGGATATGACCAGGTTTCCATGGATCAAATCGCCAGGGAAGCTGAACTCTCCAAGGGCACGCTCTTCTTTTACTTCAGAAACAAGGAGAATCTCTACATCACCATCGTAGACCGGGGAATCAGGCTGTTTCACGGGATGGTGAGAGAGGCGATGGATGGAGCTGGTTCTGATCCGATTGACCAGCTTGCGGCGATGGGATGGTCGGTGATCAGGTTTGCCACCCGGTACCCCGGGTACCTTGCCGCGATACGACTCTTCAAATCCGGGAGATTCCCCCCCGGGGCAGGTGACAGTGAAGAGGTACAGGAGACTCTCAGGTATGCATCCAGCCTGATGGAGATGATGGAAACAGTGGTCAGAAACGGAGTGGATGACGGAACCTTCAGGAATGATATCGAACCCCATGAGCTGGCGCTCATGATCCGGCTGATGACAAACAGTGTGATGGACCCCGGCCCTGAATTCAGATGGGCACGGGACCGGTATAATATCGATATGGATGCGTTTGTCAGCCGATATCTGGATCTGGTTGCCGGGGCGGTTCTGGCCCCGGGAGTGAAGAAGAAGATCAAAAGGGGAGCTCCATGAAGACCGAAACGCGCTCAGAGGGCGTATCGGGATTCACCAGCCGGATATCCCGGGGGGTACCTGCGGTCATCATAACATTCTCCTTCTTCCTCTCCGCGTTCCTGATCAATACCCGGCCATTTGGTCTTGCCGAGCTGAAGGATATCACCGGAGGACCAGGGATTCCTGATATGGCACTCTTCTATACCCCTGCCACCCTCTCTCCGATCATCGAAGCCCTGGGCCCGGGAGGACGGGACTTTTATCTCACCCGTATCATTCCCCTTGATCTCCTCTTTCCCCTCTGTTATACCCTCTTCTTCATGGTGGTGCTCTTCCGCCTCATGGAGTGTCTGGAGGTCTCCAAGAGCCGATGGACATTCCTTCTCTTCATCCCCATTCTTGCAGGGACTGCGGACTATGCGGAAAACCTCTGTTTTCTCTCCATCCTGCTGACTTACCCGGACCATCTGACCGGGGTGGCGAGCATCGCCTCCCTCTTCTCGGGGATCAAATGGATATGTACCCCGGCCTGTTTCCTGCTCATACTTCTCATGACCGCAGGTTGGGTGAAGAAACGGTTCGTCCCGGTCCTGTACCGGGTTTCTCACCTCCTTCTCCCGCGATGAGGAGAATGACCAAATAGTACAGTGCATCCCTCATCGGGCAGGAGATGAGGGATACGGTCGGTGATCGCTCCATCACCCGAAGGCAGGAGGAAGATCACCGGTCCCTAAAGATTTGCAGGGATCAGTCTGGGAGTATCTCCTACCGGGAGGAAAACCCCGGTGCCTCCACCCGTATGAGAGATACGGAGGCCCGGGATAACCGGGGTATCAGATACCTCATGTCGTGGCCACGGGAAAGAGGTTCTCTGCACGGGCGTGCAAAAACCCACCAATCAGTTCTGTCCGGCTGGCTGAACCGTACCATCACCCGGTACAATCATTCCATCCAGAAGGGATCGGATCACAATACAGTAATACCACCCGTAAGAGAGGTACCCCCATGGCGAAGATACTCGCATCACCGGGCCGATATATTCAGGGACCGGGAGAGATCAACCGGATCAGGGAGCATCTCTCCCGTCTGGACGGCCCCTTCCTCTTTGTCATGGGTGGGCATGCATATGCCATGCTCAGCCAGACCATTCGGGATTCTTACGGGGACGATGGGATGACGGTCTGTGAACGATTCCAGGGAGAATGTACCAGGGAAGAAATTTCCCGGCTCAGGACTCTCTTTCAGGAACACGGATGCCGGGCGGTTGCCGGTGTCGGAGGAGGAAAAGCCATCGATACAGCCAAGGGAGTTGCGTATTATGAAGCCTGCCCGGTCATCTCCATCCCGACGATCGCCTCAACCGATGCACCGACATGTTCGATTGCAGTGACCTATACCACAGATCACGTCTTTGACGGAAACCTGGTACTTTCGAGAAATCCAGAGATCATCCTTGTGGATACAGAGATAATCGCCCGTGCTCCGGTCCGGTTCCTGGTCTGCGGAATGGGAGATGCCCTCTCCACCTTCTTTGAAGCCACCGCCAATGCATCTTCAGGTCAGGAACATTTTGTCGGAGGAACAGCCACCCTGACATCTGTTGCCCTGGCGGAACTCTGCTACCGGACGCTGATCCAGGACGGACTGAAAGCAAAAGAGGCGGCAGAACAGCAGTTCTGTACCCCTGAGCTGGAGCATATTATCGAGGCGAACATCTACCTGAGCGGAGTCGGGTTTGAGAGCAACGGGCTGGCCTGTGCCCACTCGGTTTACAATGCCCTGACCACTCTTCCCCAGTGCCATGAGATGTATCACGGAGAACTGGTTGCATTCGGAACCCTTGTCCAGCTGATGCTCGAGAAACGGCCGGAGAACGAGATCCAGGAAGTACTCAGGTTCTGCACCTCTCTCGGTCTGCCGGTCACCTTTGATGCAATCTGCAGCACCGGTCTGACACCGGAAGACCTGATGGCCGTTGCCGCTGCTGCCTGTAGTCCGATAAACTTCATGGCTGGTGAGCCGTTCCCGGTCACTGAACAGATGACCCTCGATGCCCTCATCGCTGCCGATGCCAGGGGACGGGCGTTCAGGATGTAACTCCCAGAGCCGGAAGGAGTTGATTCTGAGTCAGGCTGGGAAAGAAGGACGGATCCTCTCATATCCGGAAAGAAAGGACGACCCCTGCGGAGGGGAGAGAGCGAACAGATCAGGGAGATCGGGGGGGAACGGTCTCAAACACTCTTTATGTCAAGGGGGATCGCTCGTTTATGAAACCTGAACAGTCCGGTCATCACCCGGCCTGATTCGTACCCGATGGTTGCATGCCCGTATGCAGGAATAAGGAGGAGAGGCAGGCAGATATCTCCGTTTGAACTGATCTGATCGGAACTCCGGGGAAGTGCAGTATCAGAAGAATCCCGGATATCTCACCAGACCGCATCATCCGCACCTACCTTCTCATCCGGAGGCTGAACAGGGACTACGGGTGCGATCTCTTCATTCTTCGCCTGGCATTCGGTCCCAAGGTACTGTGCCCCCCAGTCACAGAGTGACTGGATGATCGGAAGGAGGGATCTCCCGAAGGTCGTCACCGAGTACTCCACCCGTGGCGGGATCTCAGGGAACTGGGTACGGGAAATGACCCCGTCCTCCTCGAGCTCCCTGAGCTGCCGGGTCAGGGTCTTGGAATTGACTTCCGGGATAGCCCGCTGGATTGCCGAGTATCGCAATGCCCCGTTGCGGAGGATCCAGAGGATGAGGGGTTTCCATTTCCCGCCGATCACATCAAGGGCTGCCTCAACCGGACAGTGATAGGTCTTTCCATTCTTTGTGTACGCCATACTTTCCCTAACGTAACCAGGTAACCTGAGTTTCAGTGGTCAGTATTTGTCGTGACGCACTATATAGTATTGCAAGGGGAAAATTTACCCCTACATTCAATAATGAAGTAATTGAGGAGATGCCGTATTTGAATCATCATCAGCCAGAATCGGTTCCCGGGAGAGTGATAAGAGGAGAAACCGGCTTTGCCGGGAGAACAATGAGCGAGGCGAATCAGTTTTCTTTTCTCGATACGTCTGCGAGAGAGGCGGGGGCCATTGAGACCGGGGTGATTCCTGCTGCGGGGATTATCGTTGAGAACCGGGGGAGGTTCAAGTGCCAGTCAGGGTGCCCGTACTTCGGGAGCTCACTCGTCTGTCCTCCCCATGCTCCCAAGCCCGAGGAGTTCAGGAAGGTTCTCGATGAGTACTCCCAGGCGATGGTCGTCAGGTTTCAGACGACGGCGACAGCTCAGGATGAGACCGCCTGCTCCATGCTGCGCCTGATGACGGACCCGGATATCCCGGAATGCCAGAGGGAAGATCTCCGGCAGTTTTATGAAACATTCGGTGCTGACTGCAGGCGGTTTCATCTTGCTATGCTCTCCCTCGAACGGGAGGCATTCCGTGCCGGATATCCGCATGCGGTCGCCCTGATGCCAGGCCCGTGTCTCCTCTGTGAGACCTGCAGCGGACTGAACGGAGCCTGTACCCATCCGACGATGAGACGGTTTCCGGCTGATGCCCTCGGGATCAATCTCATCAGGACCGCTGCCCGGGCAGGAATGGAGATCCGGTTCCCGTTTCACGGGAGTCCGTCTTCGGTGGGAATTCTCCTCATTACCTGAACCCCCCCTTTCGGCCTCAAACAGGAAGGTACCCATGAATCATCAACAAGTACACAACAGCATCCGAATCACCCTGCCCCTCTTTCTGGTGGCAATCCTGGTCATCCCGGCTGCCGCGACGATATATGCGGTGAACGGGACCGAAATCAGATCCGGGGATCTGACCGCGATCATCCAGGCTGATCCCTCTCTTACAGAGGGAGGCCCCGGAGCAGGAACGGTGATATTCTTCACCAATACCCGGTGCGGGTCATGCCGGGCTGTCCATGGATACCTGGATGAACTCGTTGCCGCCCATCCGGGCATACATCCGGAGATCCATGATCTCTCATCGTCCACCGGAGAACTGGCCATCTTTGAGGAGTACCGGCAGAAGTACCAGGTTCCCTACCTCTCCACCCCCTCGGTAGTAGTCGGTGACCTGGCACTGGAGGGGAGCCAGGATATCAGGGGCCATCTCGCAGAGATCATCACTCTTCAGCAGGAGAAGGCATCAGAACGGATCGCCCCGGTACCTGATCCGGTTCGTCCTGCAGCCGGGAGTATCCTGGGCAGTGGGGGAGGTGCCGGTTCTGATCCCGTCGGATTCCTGACCGGTCTCTTCAGGTGAAAAACACCACTGACACTATTCAGGAGACACAGATTCCGTTGGATATGGCTAATTGGCCGGATGATAGTGTATTTGATACAACGGGAGAGAGAGAGAGAGAGAGGCAAAAAATCCAAAGGGTGATATAAACATCACCGGTCCATTCAGTCAGAACCAGATCTTCCGTAACGCAGAGAACCATATCACATCTGATTGTGTCAGGTATTTGCTGAAAACCGAGTACCCCGTAATCCACAAAACTGATACAACGGATCCTTACCAATAATTACTCGCAATCGATCCCTTTAACATACGACAGGAGTGGGGCTTTGTGCCCCGACCTCGTTTTGCGTAGTTCTAATCTGGAAAAGATCAAGAAAGGATCACTCCTGCGCAAGGCTGCCATCACCAGGATTCTTCCTGGACGGATCTCGTGCACCCTCCCCACGAACAAAGCCCCTCCCCTTTACATTGTTGAAGGTAGCGATAGCAAGTAATCTTTTTACATAGATCAGTAGTATCAGTTTGTGTAGATAACAGGGTCACTCAATTTTACAGCAAATAACTGACACTACCGATGCCCATGCAGCCGGCTATCACGAGGGTGATACAAAACCCGGATGGTGGGAGATGGTCATCGGGCCGGGAAAAGCCTTTGATACGGATCTATACTTCATCATCTGTTCCAATGTTCTTGGTGGGTGTAACGGGACAACCGGTCCGGCCTCTCTCAATCCGGTAACCGGCAGACCATACGGTCTTTCTTTCCCGGTTTTTACCATCGCTGACATGGTCCATGTTCAGCACCGTCTCATCACGTATTTTGGCATCTCCCGGCTATTCGCCGTAGCCGGGGGATCCATGGGCGGGATGCAGACACTTCAGTGGTCAGTGCTGTATCCGGACATGGAAACAGGGTGATTGTGATAGCCAGAAACGCTTATTCCACGCCCCAGCAGATTGCTTTCAATGAGGTTGGGAGATGTGCAATCAGGTCAGATCCTGACTGGAAACGGGGTGAATATGATGATAATGCTCCTCCGGTAAGAGGTCTTTCAATTGCCCGGATGATCGTTCATATCACCTACCTCTCTGATGCATCCATGCATTCAAAGTTTGGCAGAGACCTCCAGGGGAAAGAAGAGTTCGGGTATGATTTCTCCACTGATTTTCAGGTGGAGAGTCACCTTCATTACCAGGGGGACCAGTTTGTCAGGCGGTTTGATGCCAATTCTTACCTGTATATCACCAAAGCGGTTGATTACTTTGATCTTACCGTAAACAAATCTCTTGCCGATGCATTCAGGGATGTCAAAGCGAGGTTTCTTATCGTGTCAGTCACGTCAGACTGGCTTTATCCTCCCTACCTCTCACAGGAGATTGTATCAGCCCTCTCTTCACTCAATATCGATGTGGATTACTGCGAGATAAAATCAGAGTTCGGACATGATGCCTTCCTCTTGGAAGGCGGACAGATGAATTACATCCTGGGCAGATTCCTTTCCCACCTGACCATCCGGGATCTCATGATCAGGGACGTTCCGACCGTGAGTGAAAATGTCACGATCAAGGGAGCTGCGGCCCTGATGATAGCAGAAGCAGTCAACCACCTCCCCATCGTTGCCACTGATGGCAGGATCTCCGGAATTGTGACCTCCTGGGATATATCCCGCTCTGTTGCCCAGGGATACCAGAGCATCGACGAGATCATGACCCGGGACGTCATCACCGCATCACCGGATGAACCCGTCTCAGAGGCAGTGAAACGGATGGACCTCCATCATATCTCGGCACTTCCGGTTCTCGATAATGAACAACGGGTTACCGGCCTCATTACGGCAGAACGGCTCTCCCGGCTGGTCAGCAGGTGCCGGTAAACCCGTCAGCGACTGGATGAGATCGGGAAATACCAGCCTCATCCAGTGTGATTCCACCCTCATAATGATGATCCATCTGCCCTTCGGGCAAGGGGCCGGGATTATAGGTAGATGACCAGGGTGATCCCCTGCCTGCCCAGGCTGGTAAGATCTCATCCATCTGCTCAGCAGTCCGGGAGTCCAGGTTTCCTGTCGGTTCATCGGCAAGAATAATCCGGGGTCGGTTCACCAGGGCCCGTCCGATAGCAACACGCTGCATCTCACCGCCGGACAATTCGTGCGGTTTATGCTCTGCCCGATGGCAACGGCCGACCATCTCCTGGATTCGGTCAATCCAGGCATTATCAACCG
>CAZSVH010000063.1:9209-10390 GCA_964610235.1 uncultured Methanospirillum sp.
TGATCCCGTGCAGACATCCTCGGGATGAGGAAGGACTGTTGGAATACAAACCCTATCATATGCCTTCGGATGTGCACCCGCTTCTTCCCACTTAGTGAAGTGATATCTGTTTCATCGATCCTGATAGTACCTCCATCCGTCCTGTCAAGGCATACGATGAGGTTCATTAATGCGGTCTTTCATGATCCTGAAGGACCGACGATGGATATCCATTCAGCCTGTCCGGCAGTCAAACTGACACCCTTCAGGGCATGAATCTTCACATCCACGCTGATATCTTCCGGAAAGTCCCTGAACCTCAAGCGGACTCTCACCCGGTTGATCAGAAAACTGAGGATCCCTGCTCTGTCCCATTTCCGCCCTGCCCCGAATGGGACGAAACGATTGATTTTCTATCAAATCAATACCCTTAAACCATCTGTCCCCCACATGATCCGGAGAGGTCACCATGGAAAAAATCACCCTTGGCCCCATGCCATTCATGAGCGTCATGCCGATTCTTCTCGTCGGGACAACCGTCGGCGGAAAGCCAAATTACATGACCGCAGCCTGGGCAACGGTTGCCTGTATGGAACCACCGATGGTCTGCGTTGCCATCAACAAGGTCAGGCATACCGCTGTCGGGATTGAAGAGAACAGGACCTTCAGTCTGAATATCTCCTCATCGTCACAGGTTACCGAGTCCGATTATTGCGGCCTCGTTTCTGGTTCAAAAACCGATAAATCAGGAGTGTTTCACTCGTTTTACGGAACCGTACAGACCGCCCCCCTCGCGACTGAGTGTCCGGTGAATATCGAATGCACCCTCTATTCATCAGTTGATTGCGGCAGCCACGTCCTCTATATCGGGAGGGTTGTCGAGGTTCATGCCGACCCGGACTGTCTGACTGACGGGAGACCGGATATCAGGAAGATCACCCCGATCGTCTATGCCCAGGGGATGTACTATGATCTGGGTGCTGAGGTCGGAAAGGCATTCTCTGCAGGGAAGCAGTACCAGGAGTAGAACCCACCGGATACCGGCCGATCCTTCAGGTTCCGGGAACTGAGGAAAAATTTGTCATTTCCCGGCTCATGGAGAGGATCGGGTATCACATCAATCATCCCGGATCAGATAGGATTCAGAAATGAGGCTGCATCCCCCCATATGAGGAGATGAGAATGCCTTGGATAGCCGGGTA
>CAZSVH010000064.1:0-10379 GCA_964610235.1 uncultured Methanospirillum sp.
CTGACCCTGGTGGTCATTCACCTCATCCAGGCGATGAAGGGGTCCCCGTGCCAGCGGGTCTACCGGAGGATGGTCAGGCTCGCCGACCATCTCCATGCATCCCCCCGCAGTGACCGGTACATCCGGGTCGCCCTGACCGGGGATACCGCAGTGCCGGTCTTCGGGAAAGCAGGGCTGATGAATATACTCAGGGAGAGCGACGGGATTGTCAGGATTCCTGCCGGGAGGAACGGATTTCAGGCCGGTGACATGGTTGAGGTGATGATCTGGTGAGAGAGACGGGCCCGGCGGGTACCCCCTGCCTGTGGAGGGATGGAGGGACTATAAATTTTGACAGGTAAAATATAGTCTATGAACTTTGAACTCGGGTACAGGCATTCGTTCCCTATTCTTCTGACACATGATCGATCCGGGTCCGCAAAGCAGGAACAACCTGCCGCCAGGGCACCCTTCGGCAGCGCATATGTCTGAGCCCGGGACCGGGGACCATCCGTCCTCGTCATACTATTTTGACGTCGTCCCTATCGAGGAGGCAGTGCGGATCGTCAGGACGATCTCACATGAGACCGGAACTGAGACGATCCCGATCGATGATGCAGACGGCAGAACCCTGAGTGAACCGGTCCTTGCCCAGACCGACATCCCCGGGTTCGATCGTTCCTGGAGGGACGGGTACGCCCTCATCGCCGCTGATGTCTACGCTGCAGGTGAGAGTGCACCGGTGAGCCTGGCCTGCCAGGGGGTGGTCAGGATGGGAACCCCGCCAGAGCAGCAGATCCAGCCCGGCCAGTGTATGTACATCCCCACCGGGGGGCAGATCCCGGACGGTGCCGATGCGGTGGTGATGATCGAGTACACTGAGCGGCTTGGCAGCACCGTTCTCATCAAAAAACCTGCCATCGAGGGAGAAAACCTGATCCGGAAGGACGAGGACTTCCGGGCCGGAGACGAGGTGTACCCGGCAGGCTGGATCCTCAGACCCCAGGACATCGGAGTCCTCGCATCGGTCGGGAAGACCCGGGTTGCGGTCAGGAAGCGACCGGTTATCGGGATCATATCCACCGGAACCGAACTCGTCCCGGCAGAGGCGATCCCCCGGGAAGGGGAGGTCAGGGAGGTCAACTCCCACCTGATTTCTGTCTTCTCACGCCGGCAGGGGGCAGTCCCAGTCAGGTACGGCATAATCCGGGATGCTCAGGATGAACTCCTGGAGACGATACGCCGGGCATGCCAGGAGTGTGATGCGGTGATCGTCAGTGGCGGGAGTTCAAAGGACCGGAACGACATCACTGCCCGGACGATCCATACCCTGGGTGAGGTCCTGGTGCACGGGATTTCCATCGCACCCGGAAAACCGACCATCATCGGGAAGATCGAGAATATCCCGGTGATCGGTCTCCCCGGGCACCCGGCATCCACCTTCATGGTACTCTCGCTGGTGGTCATTCACCTCATCCAGGCAATGAAGGGATCCCCGTGCCAGCGGGTATTCAGGCGGAAGGTCAGGATGGCAACGAGTGTTCCCTCCGAGCAGGGGCGTGAGCAGTACCTCAGGGTCAGAATAGACGGCGACTGCGCCACCCCGGTCATCGGAAAGTCCGGGCTCATGAACACGCTCGCCTGGAGTGACGGGATCATCAGGATCCCGGCAGGGGACGAGGGATACGAGGCCGGGGACGAGGTGGAGGTGATGGTCTGGTGAAACGGTACCTGAGCCAGATCCCCCTCTCCCAGGCGATCGGTATGATGGAGGAGCATTTCTCCCGTCCGGACCGGAGAGAGACGATCCCGGTCTCCCGGGCAGCAGGACGGGTCAGCGCCGCTGCCGTCTCTGCCCCAGATACGATCCCTGCCTGCCGGATTGCCCTCGTCGACGGGGTCGCGGTCCACAGTGCTGATACCCGGGGAGCACGGGATCGGACACCCTGCGAACCGGAGGATCTGATCTGGGTGAATACCGGCCAGACGGTTCCGGACGGGTACGATGCGATCATCGCCTCAGAGGAACTGGGGAAGTCTGCCTCAGGGAAGACAGAGATCAGAAAGCCGGCCCGGCCAAACCAGAATATCAGGAACCCGGGTGACGAAGTCAGGAAGGGACGCCTGATCTTCCCTGCCGGTCACCGGATCACAGCATCCGACATCGGGGCACTACTCACCTGCGGGATCACCTCGATTGTGGTCAGGTCCTTCTCAGTGACCCTGATCCCGACCGGTGATGAACTGGTCGGACAGACAGAAATGCCCGGACCGGGAGAGGTCAGGGAGAGCAACACCGCCATGATTGCCGCCATGTTGATCCCGGGGGGGATCGCGGTGGTGCTGAGCCCGCCGGTCCCTGATGACCGCGACCAGCTCAGGCAGATGCTCCGTGTGGCACTGGATACGAGTGATATCATCCTGGTTTCAGCCGGGTCGTCGGCGGGAACCCGGGACCATACCCGGGAGGTGATCGGGGAGATGGGGACAATCCTCTTCCACGGGGTCGCAATCCGGCCGGGAAAAAGCATCCTCTGCGGGGATATCGATGGAAAACCCGTGATCGGCCTCCCCGGCCAGCCCGTCGCCTCACTCACCGCCTTCCGGGAGGTCGTGATGCCGGTTCTCTCCTCCTGGGGATGCTGGTTTCCCCCGCCGGTCAGGTGTACCGCACGGATCGCGGAACCGATCCCCAGCGACGGGGGGATTGACGAATTCATCCCGGTATCGGTCTTCAGGCTGGAAGGGGACCGGATCATCCTTCCCCGTCCCCGGGGACCCGGCGGCCAGATGCACCTGGTCCGTTCGAACGCGATTCTGCACGTCCCGGCGAAGAAAGAGGGATATCCGAAGGGGGCAGAGGTACCGGTGACCCTGATCCGCGGGCTTATCGACGAGGACCGGATTCTCCTGGCCGGGCTATCCGGAGAACTGACTGATGCCCTGGAGACGGCATGTGGTGATGCCGGCATTCCGATCTCGATACGCCCGGTATCAGAGACCGGGGCTGTTGCTGCAATCTGCTCGGGCACCTGCCACGCGATCATCCTGAGCGGTGATATCATGAACCAGCAATCAGGAGCGATGGAGCTCCTCAGAACCTCTTCTCCTGATCCCCTGGCCGTCATCCTCCTCGGAACGGTTCAGACCGGGATCTGTTCACCCGATCCGGCTGATGCCGCCACCGTCTCTGCAATGCCGGGGATAGCCTGTCCTGACGGAACAGACCCGGCCGTCTTCTCCAGGGGGGAAGAAGGGATCGTCCTCTCCCCTGACCAGCTGATCCCATGCGGCACCGCAGACCGGGTGGTTTCGGCGGTTCTCAGCGGTGAGGCAGCAGGAGGGATCTGCTCCCCTGAGGCTGCCCGTCAGGCAGGCCTCTCCTTCCTCCCGGTCAGGGCCGAACCCGGGTACCTGATCTACCGGGAGACGGGCAGGACCGGTGATGAACTCGGGCCCCTGATCCGGTTCCTGGGATCAGCAGCCTGGCAGGAGCGGGAGCCTGCTTCAGCCAGGGTCAGACCAGGGGAGAAGGTCTCCCGGATACCTGCTGGCCGGCCAGACAGCGGAAGTGAGAGGCTGATAACAGATATGGCGGAGCCATGAACGGAGAGGAGTTCATCAGGGCAACCCGGTACGGGGATACGCCAGTCAGTACGGATGCGGCCCGGGGAATCACCGGGCCGCCGATCGAGGATCCGCCGCACGGGGAACTGATCCGTCTCCCGGATCCCTCACCAGAGGAAGTTGCCAGAATCGATCTCTCCGAGGCCATAGAACTGCGCAGGAGTGTCCGGGAGTTCTCCACCGAAGATCTCAGCCTCTCCGATCTCTCCTACCTGCTCTGGTGCACGGCTGGAATCACCTTTGGAGCCGGAGATGAAGCGTTCAGGACGGTTCCGTCTGCCGGATGCCGGCATGCAATCGATACGTATATCGTTGCCGGACGCATCATTGGCCTGAATCCCGGGCTCTACCGGTACATCGCCTGGGACCATGCCCTGGAACCGATCGCGGATACTCCGGATCTCATAGCAGAGGTTCAGAGATCGTGTTTTTCTCAGCCGTTCATCGGGGATGCCGCGGCTCTCTTCATCTGGGCGGCGGTAGCCTACCGGATGACCTGGAAGTATGGGGACCGGGGATTTCGTAACCTCTTCCTTGATGCCGGCCATATCTGCCAGAACCTCTATCTCGCCGTGCAGGCTGCCGGATGCGGGACGTGCGCCGTAGGGGCCTTTCAGGACGAGAAGATGAACGCAATCCTCGGCCTGGACGGGGTTGAGAAGTTCGTCCTCTACCTGGCGGCGGTCGGAAAGACGGATGAAGAAGAAGAGGGGGATCAGTAGTCTGATACGATCTCGTCAGGAGGCAGGGTACTGACGACTGCCTCCCTGAACTGCTCAAATCCGATATCATCGAGCTGATCAGGAAGGAGGATATCTCCCCATGCCCGGCGGTAGATGAACCTGATGATCTCCTCGACACACTGGTACACCGTATCCGGGCTTTTGACGGTGACGAAGTGGTGACCGATCCTGGGGTGCCGTCCCCGTTTCCCCCCGACGGTGATATGGTATACGGCCGGGTCTGCCTTGATGATATGGAAGGGGCAGCAGTTGATGCACATCCCGCAGTGGACACAGGTATCGTCATCCATCCGGATGGTTCCGTTTTTGATGACGATAGCGTGTTCCCGGCAGTAATGCACACAGGTGCCGCAACCGGTGCAGGTGCCGGGGATCCGGTATGGTTTCACCACCCCGGTGATCCCGATCTCGTTCAGGCGTTCTGATACACAGGAGTTCGGGCAGGCTGATATCGCAATCCGTGCCTTCACCGGCATATCCCTGCCAAAGAACCGTTTATCCAGCTCCAGCGCCATGGCGATCGAGTCGATCTGGGCCAGTTTGCACCGTTCCAGCCCGGGACAGGCGGTCACGTTCACGATCTCTGCCTTTTCCGCCCCGAGGGGGGTTCCGTTCTCCTCGAGCTCCTGGACCACCAGTTCCATGGAGGCCGGGTTCACATGGGTGAGTTCTGCGGTCTGCCGGGTGGTCAGGTGGAGACCGGCTCCGAACTTCTCTGCGATCGAGCAGATCCCCTTCATCTGCTCAGGGGTGATGACACCGGCAGGGATCCGGATCCTGATGGTGCAGAGGGAACCGTCCAGTTCATTGATGATTCCTCCCTTCTCGTGGAGGGCCCATTTTCGCATGGTGTTGTACTGGAGCCTGATACCCAATGAACCTGCCGGAGAAGAGCCGGGATAGACGATCTGGCTTCTGCAGCCATTCTTCCCCGCCAGATGCATCACCGCACAGGTGCCGGAGACAGGGGGTATCGGAGGGTACGGGAGAATGATCAGGAACAGATTGCGATCAGTCAGCCTTCAAACCAGACTATCCACGTATGGAACCGTAAATAGGAAGATGAGAGCACCAGCCTGTTGCTTTGAGGGATCTTCAGGAGAGAGTATCCGGTTCCCGGCCTTCTTCTGCAGGAGACAGGGTCCGGGACCACAGGGTTCATCTCGCTGATCAGGGGAAGGG
Organism: uncultured Methanospirillum sp.; assembly: GCA_964610235.1. Classification (GTDB taxonomy): domain Archaea; phylum Halobacteriota; class Methanomicrobia; order Methanomicrobiales; family Methanospirillaceae; genus Methanospirillum. Next base: position 5,532 of record CAZSVH010000064.1, read on the forward strand.
CCGGGCCGGCAGGATGAACCGGTCATCCCTCCCTTGTCTGGATGATCCGGATATCTTCAGGGAGTGAAATCTTTCCACCATTTCCTCCACAATGTGACGGATGACATCAGGCATCCGGGGAAATTATCTCCCCTGATTGAGAGAAGAGTGCCACCCTCAGCGGAGATGGGCGGGACTGCTGTCAGCCAGCCTCTCCGAACCGGTATTTCCCCTTGGGAACACGGATTTCAAAGCGTGCTCCCGCCCCTTCCTCCCCGCATTCCCGGATTGAGAGGCCGGTTACGGAGAGGATCTCCCGTACCAGGAAGAGCCCGATGCCGGTATGGCTGCCGTATCCGTGCTCAAAGATGAGTTCCTTCTCATCCACCGGGACACCCTGTCCGTCATCAGCACAGATGATGGTGAGATGGTCCTCCTCCTCGCGGCTGTTGAACGTAATATGGGTGATATCCCCTCCGTGCCGGATAGCATTCTCGATCATGGTTGAGAAGGCCTTCCTGATGATCGGATCTACGTAGATCTCAAGGTCAGGAGGGATCAGGTTCTCCTCGGTGATGGATCCAAGGGAGATCTCGCGGTTCGCCAGGCTGATGAGCTCACCCACCCGCTGCCAGCCGCTGGATTCCATCCCAACCTCCTCATACTCCCGGGTAAATCCGATGATCTCCCCGATCCGGTCATACGCTTCCTGCGATCCAGAGAGGTACTCCCGTATCCTGGAGATATCTGATGTGGACATCGCAAGGGAGGTGAACTGCTCAGCGACGGAGACCTGGTTGAAGAGGTCATGCCGGGTCAGGCTGGTGAGAAGCCGGAGTTTCCGGTTTGATTCCAGAACCGCCTCCTCTGCCTGCTTTCGCTCGGTGATGTCCAGGAGGAAATCCAGGGTTGCCGGTGCTCCATCCCAGCTGATAAGAACGGCACTGATCTCGACCCAGGTGATACGCCCGTCCCTGCGCAGAAGCCTGAAAGAATACCGTGAGGGAAGACACCCGCCGGCAAGCCGCTGATAATGTGTCCCGAGAACCTTCTCCTGGTCAGCGGGGTGGATGAACCAGATAAAAGGCCGGGAGAGGAGTTCCTCCTCGGGATAGCCGGTGAGTTCAACCATCCGGGCATTCACCAGTTTCAACATCCCATCCTGCGCCACGACGATCGCCTCATTCACATTCTCCACCACCTCCCGGTACTTCGTCTCACTCCTCCGCAGGGCGTCTTCAACCTGCTTCCGGGAAGTAATATCACGAACTACCGAGACGATCACCTCCTTTCCCAGGAGGACCACCCGGTGGGCATTGATCTCGACCGGGATCGTCCTGCCGTCTCTCGTGACCAGCCCGGTCTCATACATGACATGGCCGGTTCCGGCCATGCCACGGATAATCTCATCAACGGGGAGACCAGAGGACCCTGTCGAGATGTCCCCGGGGTCGCGGCTGAGTATCTCGTCCCGGGAGTATCCGACCATCCTGCAGGCGACCTGGTTCAAGTCGATGAACCGGCCGGGACTGCCATCAGGGAGCACTTCATTGATGTGGATCCCGTCATTCATCATGTCAAAGATATTCCGGAATTTTTCCTCGTTCTCCCGGATTTTTTTCATGACCCGGTGCTGCTCGGTCACGTCGGTGAGAATATTGAGCGAGGCAGGACCGCCCTCGAACTGGATCAAGGCTCCATGAACCGAAACAGTCCGGGTGGTGCCATCCCTGGCAACGATGGTGATCTCATAGGGAGGGAATGAGTCCCCGGCCTCACGCTTTGGAATATGTGTGCGGACCATTTCCTGCGACTTCCGGGTGAGATAGCCCATGATATCTGATCCGATCAGTTCCTCAGAGGAGTATCCGAATGATCGGGCTGCAGCATCATTCACGAAGAGGATGATACCGTTCCGGTGGACGAGGATATAATCCGGGATGTTCTGAACCAGTTTCACGTACCGTTCAGAGGTCTCCCTGAGAGACTGTTCAGTCTCTTTATGAGCCGTGATATCTCGGGCCGCCCCCAGAACTGCGTCCATTCCGTTGAACCGGATCTCAGATATCGAGATCTCGAGGGTTCTCACCATCCCTGCCCGGGTCATAATCCGGGCCTCCAGGGTGCCGGATCTCTCCCCAGAGTAAGTATGGTCTCGGGCGGTAGGATGCAAATGGTCCCGATCCTCTGGCAGGATGAGATCCCACACCGACATCCGGTACAGCTCGTCTTTTGAATACCCGGTGATCTCACATACATGGGTATTGACGAAGAGAAACCGGTCTTCATGATAGATACAGATCCCGTCATGCACCTGCTCGGTGAGGGTCCGGTACATCTCCTCGCTGTTCAGGAGGGCTGATTTGACCTCCTTACGCTCGGTGATATCCTCTGCATAACCCACGATACGGTATGACCGGCCTTCACCATTCCTGACCTGGAAGTCACGGGAGTGGATCCACCGGATGGAGCCATCAGGCAATATGATCCGGTACTCGATATCCAGAAATGTATCCTCTTCAATCTCTTTCCTGACCGCTTCCAGAACATACGAGCGGTCTTCGGGATGAACCGCTTCAATGAACGAGTTCTGATCCCCGTACAGGTCTGACCGCTGTCGCCCCCATATCGTCTCATATGCAGGACTGGCATATAAGAACCGCCCGGATTCCCGGTCATAGACATAATAGAGGATCGGTATCGTTTCCGTGATCTGTCTGAGCCGTTCCTCGCTCTGATCCAGTTGTGCAATCACCTGCCGTGTCCGCGTGATGTCGGATGCGATCTCCAGCCGGACAATCCTTCCGTCCCTCCACCTGATCGCCCGGTCCCGGCAGTCATACCAGCGTCCATGTAAGGGGTCAAAATACTCCCACCGGTGCAGCCCGGCCGGTCCCGACGCATCAGTCAGGAGATGATTCGTACAGAAGGGACAGGCTTCAGCCCGGCCGGGGTGGAGCGTTTCAAAGCACCTCTTTCCGGAGATATCTCCGAAATGCCTTCTCCCGGCCTGGTTCATATACAGGAGCTCGTAGGTGGTCATGTCTGCCACATATACCAGGGCATCCATGCTGTCCAGGATGGTATAGAGTTCTGCCTGCAGCTCCAGGACCCGTGCAGTCTCACTGGAATAATCCGGGGATGAGAGGGGAGATTCTCCTCCGGCCTTGTCAGGAGACGAAAGGGATTTCGGTACTGATATCTGGTGATGCTTCTCCAGATACATGAAAATTTTATCCGACTCCACCCACCGGCGGTCGAGCTGTCTGACCATCTCATCGATCCGTTCCACCTCCCGGATGATCGCTCCGCTTATCCGGGTATCGGGCAGGGTATCAGCATGGAGGCTGATAACCGTCAGGGGATTTCGTATCCCGTCGTTCAGGATGGAGAGCTGGGCAAGGTTCTGCTGGATCTGTTCGAGTGCTGCGGACCTTTCGCGTTCAAGCTGGTTCCTCTCGGTGATATCCTGCCCCTGGGCGATTACCGCCACCGGGGTGAATCCGTCAGCAGAATAGATGGTTGAAGAATTCCATGAGACAGTTCTGACACCACCGGACTCATGCAGGATGTCTATCCCGACGTTCTCCCACCTGACCCCCTTGAGGGTAGGCTGAATGAGTCTCATCGAAGATGCCCTCACAGACGGCGGAAAAAGGGTTTCAAGCGGTAATCCGAGCGTCTCTCCGGCTTTTTTCCCGGTGAGCTCCTCGCAGGATCGGTTAAACACGGTGATCCGGAGTGACGTATCCCAGACCACGATGGGCACATTGGAGTGATGGATGAGATTGCTGAGGTAGGCATTCGTCTCCCTCAACTGCTCCTCCTTCTCCTTGAGATCGGTGATATCCAGGATCACTCCGGTCACGGTACGCGGCCGGCCATGGTCATCAGATTCCATCACGGCAAGGGATCGGACCACCCGGGGGGGGGATCCGTCAGCAGGATGAATGACAAACTCGAGGTCATACTCCCGGCCATCCAGGATCAGATCGTTCAGAGCCTGATGAACCCGGCTCCGGTCAGGGATACAGGCTTCAATCGTTTCGATCTCAATATCGCCTTCCACCGCCGGAAATCCATAGATCCGAAACGCCTCTGCAGATCCCCATATCCGGTCAGTCTCAATGGTATACTCCCAGCTGCCGGTATGTCCGATCCTCTGGGCCATCAGAAGTCGTTCTTCGCTTATCCGAAGATTCAATTCTTTTGCTGTGATTTCCTGGAGGTTTGCCCGCAGCTCTTCCTCGCCTGCTGCCAGTTGTTCATACGACGCGGCGAGTTCAGCATGCCGCTCTGCAAGTTCCTCCTCGACCGCCTTCCGACGGGAAATATCCGAGTGGATACCGACCATGCGGATCGGACTCCCGTCTGTGGTTCGCTCAACCACCTTCCCCTTCCCCAGAATCCACTTATAATCACCGGATTTGGTGACCATTCTCATCTCAATGGCATATCCATCCTCTTTGAGAGAGATGTGCTCCAGGATCTTCTTCTCAACCACGGGGAGATCATCAGGATGGACCAGGGATCTCCAGGTAGCATAAGAGGCGGGCATCTCTCCAGGCTCATATCCGAGCATGGTATACCAGCGGGGGCTGAAGACAGCATTACCGGTCGGAAGATCCCAGTCCCAGATCCCATCACTGGTGGCATCCAGGGTGAGTCTGAGTCGTTCCTCGCTCTCCTGCAGCGCAGCCTCGGAACGCTTCCGATCCGTGACATCCAGTACCAGGGTTGCAAACAGACCCGGGGAGGGGCAGTAGGAGGTCACCTCGAAGAACCGGTCCAGTTCAGCAGAGTACTCCCCGATATGAATGCTCTCCCCGGTCCGGGCTACCCTGCCATAGGTCTCAATCCAGAATGGTT
>CAZSVH010000065.1:0-10351 GCA_964610235.1 uncultured Methanospirillum sp.
GGATCACCTACCTCAATAACCACCGGTTCGTTCCCCTGCTCAGGCTCAGAGAAGAGGACCGGAACCGCCTGGACCACCGGGAGATCCAGACCTTCGACGAACTCATATCCACCATCGAATCAGACCGTTCAGCGATCCTCTTCATCGAATACGGGCTCACCTGGTTCAAGGTTGATTATGCCGATCAGGTGGTGATCTTCACTGATGTCTGCAGAACACGGGCCCGGAAGGGCGGGCCGGTGGTGGTCATTACTGCGGCCATGGACCGGGGGCTCCTCTCTCTGGAAGGAAAGGCGGACTATTTCTTTCAGATCGGGAAGGAAGAACACCAGGAGCGACGGCTCAGAACCCGGAACCAGAAGAGGCTGGATGAGATACCGGCCGGAAAAATGCAGATCGGGGAGAAGGGCAGGATTTACGGGCAGATGAAACTGGGGGAGTGGTGAGGAACAGGCCGGGAGAGGGAGGGGAGATCAGGCACCTGATGCCGGAGTCATACGATTGAACCGCCCCCCCGGTATCAGGGATCCCTGCAGAGCAGGAGCGACCTGCAGGCCGGGGGATGATCACCGGGGATGGAAACGGTTATCGGCTCTGCCGTCCCCGGGAGTATCATGAGAGTATCAGCGCTCTTCCCTCTCTTCCTGGCTCTCTGCATTCTCATCGCATCCTCCGGAGGCGTCCTTGCAGAGAAGAGGGACGTGAATCCCTCTGACAGAGTACCGGTTCAGAATATCACCACCATCCCACCTGAATTGAAACAGAGCATGAAATCGCCGGATGAGCCGGAAGATGCCATTATTGAAGCGGAGACCGGGATGAAGGCGACAGAGATGCAGATCATCTCATCTGAATCTCATGATACCGGTTCTTCTGATATCCCCCTGGGGACCGTCTCAATGGACCGGCTGCAGGAGATGACCATGGATGATATCCGCTATGGTCCGTATGAGCATGCAGAATGGATCATAAGCGGTGGTTCTGCGGGAAGCGTCGATGTTGAGATCAGAAACCTGATCGGCGATACCGATCACCATGAAGGGTGGGGGCTGGCTGCAACCGTGGTTCCTGGTGCAACCGCGTACTTCATCCTCCCGCTTGCCGTCAATCCGGATGCCCATATCAGGTACCTAAAGATCGTGGATTATCTGCCTCCCTATGACACGGACCCGGAGATACGGATCCGCTCGGTTGAGGTACATAACGGATACGAGACCATTGCATCCTATACTCCGGAATTTTGGGTTCATGAGAATGAACGGGTGCATATCATCGATCTCGGGGAGTACTACTCGTTTGATAAGGGATTGCAGATGGCGGTCGCCGTGGTGAACAGAGAGGAGTCCGTTTCCAACCAGTATATCATCACCGGATATGGTGCACTCCAGGAATGGTAGGACAGCCGGCTCCTGCGAACCGGCATTCTTCCCTTCTCTGGCAGAATGAAGTGGTTCAGGTTCCTCCACCCGGTCATTCCCTGCGAATCTCACCGGAGCTCCAGTTATCTCTCCGTCTTCCGGGTACCGGTCATTCCCGTTGATCAGCCGTATTCAGACCGGTGCCAGGAGAAGAGGCAGAACCTGACCTGACCACAAACCCCATGAAGGTATGAAGAGAGAAAGAAATATGGAGATCCATCCGGTTTTCACGATCTTTGAGTCGGTTCCCCGACAGGGGGCGGGGGATGATGAACATACGGCGAAGGCATTCTCACTCATCACCAGTATTCCTGAAAACGGGGGTACGATCCTTGATGTCGGGTGCGGGAAGGGCGTACAGACGATGGCCCTTGCCCGCCTCTGCCCGTCATGCAGGATAACCGCGACCGATATCCACCAGCCGTATCTTGATGTCGTGGAGGAAAAAATTGCAGCCTCCGGGTATTGCGGGAGGGTTACGACGCTCTGCGCATCCATGGATGATCTTCCCTTTGACGAGGAGTCATTTGACATTATCTGGGCTGAAGGATGTGCATCCATCATCGGCATCAAGGATGCCGTCATCTACTGGAAGAAACTCCTGAAGAAGGGCGGATACCTGATGATATCGGACATCTTCTGGTTTACCAGGGAACCTTCTGACGAGCCACGGGAGTTCTTTGCCGTGTTTCATCCTGCCATGATGCATGAGGAGGAAGGATGTGAGATCATCCGGAATGCCGGCCTTGAACTGGTCGGATCCTTCAGGCTCCCGTCACCGGTATGGGAGGAGAGTTTCTATGGTCCACTACGGGAGCAGCTCGGGGGAGCTGCAGAGAGATTTGCCGGTGATGAAAGGGCCCTGATGGTCATTGAGGGACTGAAGAGGCAGATCAGTGTCTATGAGAGATACCCGGACGAGTTTGGGAACACCTATCTGGTCATGAGAAGGCCTGCCTGAAGAGGTTATGATGAGTGGACAGTACAGCACCCGGAAGGTGCGGTTCATGGCAGCCGGTCCGGCGAGCGGGAGCAGATGACTGAGGTCAGCAGATCAGACCCGGTGCAGGTGAGAATTACCATTGATATCTCCGCATGTGATCAATCAGGGAGAAGAGACTTCGCGGCAGTGCAATTCGACTATCGGGGATCTTTGGAACCCGTCTGAATCGAAATAATAAACACCCATAGTACCGATTATCCATTGAAGCGGTCCGATCAATCGATTTTATTATCAGATGCAAAACAAGGCCGGGTGTCGTTCCTCTCAACAGGTATGGGAGGAGAGCAGAAGAGGGAAAGAGATAAGGTTTCCCCTATTCATTATCTCTCACAGAGAACGATGGGTATGAGTAGAACACCGAGAACAGCAGTCATCCTGCTTCTTGTCTCCCTGGCCGGCCTCTCCATTTCATCCGTCCTGGCAGATAATAGCACCTATTCCACAAATGGTGCCAGATTTGAGGAATTTCTGCCGGATCCCCCCTACGCGGAGGGACGCATCCTTGTGCAGGCAGAACGGGATCCTGACGGATCAGTCCATTCCCTCTCAGATATCCACGCAGCAATCGGGGCAGCGGTTGTACGGGATTATGGGGACGTTGGCATAGCAGGGTTATCCCTGATAACACTCCCGGAGACAGTCATGGTTCCTGATGCTATCCGGTATTATTCCGACCATCCGGATGTTTCCTATGCCGAACCCGACTATTATGTCGTGGCATTGAAGACGCCTGACGATCCTGAGTTCTGGCGGCAGTGGGGCCTCTCCAATACCGGATCCCCATTCAGGGAGCATACCACTCCCGGCATCGCCGGTTCTGATATCAGTGCCATAACCGGATGGGATGATACCACCAGCACCAACGGGACGATCATCGCTGTTCTCGACACCGGGGCAGATGTTGGTCATCCTGACCTGGTGGACAACCTCCGGACGTTCTCCGGGTCAGGGACCACCCTGCATGGCATCAATCTCCTGGAAGACAGACCGGTGGAACCCTGGGATGATTTTGGTCATGGTACCCACTGTGCCGGCATCATCGGAATGGTTGGCAGCAACGGTCTCGGGGGCAGCGGGGTGGCCTGGAATACCACCATTATTCCGATAAAAGCCATGGATTACCAGGGATACGGGAGATTGTCTGATATCGCCCTCGGGATGGCCTATGCAACGATCTTCAACGCATCGGTTATCAGCTGCTCATTCGGAACCGAATACAGCAGAGTGATGGAGGATATCATCCGCCAGTCTCCGGCACTCTTCGTCTGTGCCGCAGGGAATTACGGCGTCGATCTGAACACGGCTCCCCAGTATCCGTCCTGCTTCAATTTCTCCAATGTAATAACCATTGCTTCGACTGATGCAGAGGATTCCCTCTCCTGGTTCTCGAATTATGGCAACCAGACGGTCCATGTGGCTGCTCCGGGCTCTGACATCTACAGCACCATCCCCTCCGTATACTCCTACTCACCGATCTTTGAAGATCCTGCCTTTTCAGGGGAGAACTTCACGCTCACCGGAGACTGGAGACGCGTTCAGGGAGAGAATCCCGGAGATCTCCCGTATCTCCATGCGGTTAAACCAGCAGATATAGAGAGTTCAACCTTTGTGATCGGACTGAACCAGCCGGTCCGTATGCCGGGTGATACCAGTGATATCCCGCATCTTGTCTGGGATACGAGGGGCCACTTTGTCGGCACCCAGGTGATGGAGTACTCGGATACCGGTGAGACCTGGAGAGCCTTACGGGATTATGAGAAGAAGATCAACGAGACTGACTGGAAACAGGAGTTCATCCCCCTCACTCAGGTGGACCCGGATTCATCCATCCGGGTCAGGTTCTCGTATTCCGCAACCGATGAGAGCAGTGCAGATTTTGCCGTCAGGAATATCAGGATTGGGTATCGTGGAGGTGTGCTGACTCCGAAATTTAAGTATATGGACGGAACATCCATGGCGACTCCCCTGGTCTCGGGCGTGGCCGGTCTTATCAAGGGGAAGAACCCAGGTCTTTCAGCCGGAGAGATCAGGGAGGTGATCATGGATACCGCTGACCCGCTTGGGTCACTACAGGGGAAGACCATCACCAGCGCACGGGTGAACCTCTCAAGAGCCCTGCAATCCCTGGAAGAGACTGAGGGAATCCCTTTGTATCCGGGATGGAATCAGGTCTCCGTTCCCCGAAGGCTCAAGGAGGGATCTGACACGGCAGGGATATTTGCCGGCGTTAATTCGTCCGGCCATTCAGTCCTCGTGTATGTGAACAATACCACCGGATACCGGACGCTCTCCATGAACGATACGGTGGTTCCCCTTCAGGGGTACTGGGTCTATTCCACCGCCGGTATGGCGGTTCCGGTCAGGTTTTCAGACCCGGCTCTCCCCATATCCCGGGAGCTTCCGGCAGGGTGGTCATCGGTGGGAGGCTGGATGGAGACGGATCTCTCAGCGAATGAGACATTCCACACCCTGATGGATGCCTGGTCCTATGCCACCGGATATGAAGCAGCAGTACAGCAGTATGAAGAGCCGATTATCCGGGGAGGATCCGGGAACCAGAGTGATAACCGGCCAATCCGCCCATACCAGGGGTACTGGCTGTACTGCCCGCAAAACGTGACATATCAGGCCGGGTTTGGATAGGGCAGTGAGAATCAGAGGATCTGTGTATCTTCGAATCCCGGGAAAACCTATGTTCAGTTATTGCCTGCCCTTTCGGTGCAGAATGGTGAGATACCCGGGATCCCCCGGATTCCCGGATCGAATCAGAATCGTCCCAGTTTCTTGAGAGCCCGGTTCTTGTTATTCAGTGCATCAGTACTGGTTGGATCAAAGGCGAGTGCGTTCTCATAGGCTTTCACCGCTTCCTCGTACCGTTTGAGGTTATACAGGGCATTTCCCTTGTTCTCCCAGGCCAGTGAGTTCCTGGGATCGATACTCAGGGCTTTATCAAACGCCAGCACGGCTTCCTCATACCTGCGGAACCCATTATTCAGGCAGGTACCCAGGTTAATCCATGCTTTCAGATGTTTACTGTCAGCCTTTGTTGCCTCTTCAAAGTATGGGAGTGCTTCGCCATACTTTCCCAGTTCACCCAGGTTTTCTCCCTTCATATTCAATTCATCCGCTGAACTCGTCTCTGCACCGGAGACCACAGGTTCTGCTTCATCTTCATCCGGGTCTTCACTCAGGGAGCCGGTACCGGCCGGATCCCCGGCGGTATCTTCTGCACCATCTTCCTCGTCAGTCAGTTCACTCGTGGAGGCCGAACCGGATGCACCGGGATCAGATGAAAATACCACCCAGACATCATCCATCCCGATGGATGACGGATCGGTGATGATCTCTTCGAGTGTCTCTGCTATCTCCCCGGTGTCAGCAGCTTCAGGTCCTTTGAGACTGACCAGGGTCAGTCCCCTCTTTCCCTCTGTTTTATCGGCGTATAACATGGCAGATGTGACAAGCGGGTTGTTGGGATAGACCTGCATGAGACCGTCTGCACCCGGGTGCTGGATGAACAGATACACCGGTTCAGACATCAGGTTCTCTGATACTTCCGGCGGGAGGGGAGAGGAGAGGTGATCAGGATCCTGTACCTGAATCGATTCATACCTACGGATGGTATCACTGATGATCCATACGCCGAGTTCCCCGATATCGGCGGGGTCAGAGAGGGAACCCGAGAGGACCACTCCGTCATCCGTCGTCTCAAACGACCAGTCCATCACCCCGGCCGCAGCATCCGATGAGGGACCCTGCCGGAAATCACCGGAGACCGGGGATGCGATAACAGCAGCAATCAGCAGGGAGACCAGGAGCACGAGCGGGGGGGATACCCATGAGATCCCCGGAGTGGTGGCGACCATGGATGATCATCATCGGGAACCATGAAAAATATACCGGAATCATCAGGAACAGACCGGTGAGTACTGCCTGCTCCTGGCACCATCTTCCGGTCTGCTCAAACCAGTTCTCTTCTCCCAGGGGATTCCGCCCGCACTCCGGAAGAGGGGGGATTATTTCAGAAAATTCCCGATGAACCCCGCTATCTCGTCAGGCACCTCAAAGATCATCCCATGTCCCTCTCCCGGCCGGATCAGGAGCGTTGCGTTCGGGATGGCACTGGCGATGATCTCTGCATTTTCCGATGGGATGACGAGATCCTGGTCTCCGGATATCACCAGGGTCTGCTGACGGATGGTCGGAAGGTCTGCATACACCCCCTTCCAGGTGGTGAAGGAATCGTACTGCTGCTGGACCGCCCCGGGGTCGGCGACCTCCCCATAATCCACAAACCAGGTCCGGGGATCCGGGTGGCTTTTGCGGAATGATTCGGAGAGGAGGAGTCTTCCGGCCCGGTCAATGAATTCTTCCGGACTCTGTGGCGTGCGACCCATCTCTTCCATCACCTGTTCCTCTGCCGGAACCCGTTCAGCACCCCCGCAGTCGGTACTGATGAGAACGAGGCGGCGTACTGAATCCGGATACTCATTCGTGTACTCAAGGGCGATCATCCCCCCCATCGAGTACCCGACGATATCAACCGGGAACAATGAGCAATTCCCAGTACCGGGTATCACCGGCTCATCAGCATGGCCGTCATCATCACTCCCCCCGCATCCCTCATCTCCTCCTGCGAGCTGACGGATGACATCATGCAGATCCATGGCTGCCTGGGGGATGGTAAAGGGGATATCCGGGTTATGTACCCCTGATACTCCCCGATGGTTATAGACGATCACGGTGTGAGATTGGGCGAGACGGGCAATCATCCGGTGCGGCCATTCGTCCAGGGTCATTCCGTACCCGGGAATGAAGATAACCGGAGGACCCTGCCCGTGGATCACATACCTGAGAGGAATACCGTCACGGGTCATAACATATGACGACCCGTTCATATCAGGGGAGGTATTCTGCTTCCCGGCTGAACCGGCAGGATCAGAATCAGAGGGGCTGTTCTCATCGATGCAACCGGACATACAGATGAACAGGATGCAGGTCGCAATGAACAGGATGCTGAAAACGGTCATATGCATGGTGAGATATCATTATGAATGCGTATTTATTGGTTCTGATCACCGGGGAGAGATCGGGGCAGGCCCAGCAAAGCGGGATCATTCAGCATCCTGCCACTCGGATGCAGCCAGATTCGCATGATCATACTCAAAAATTCCATCCCGGTACCAACAGAGCAGATCTCCCTTCCGGAACCTCGATACCCATCACGGACATATCTCGTTGCAGAACGTTTATACCCGGTGATACGGATACTTCAGAGATGACCCTTTCATATGCCGGATGTTCCGGCCTCTTCCTCCTCACCTGTCTGATCCTGGCGAATTCTGTCGCAGCCGGCTCTGCACTGGGACCGGCAATCCCGGACTGTCCGGGGTGCGGGATGGTATGGACCGATACCTGTGAACCGTTTGAGTCAGGGGACGAGGCTGCATACAACGAACAGTTAGAGGCTGCCTTCTCACCCGTGGCAGCCAATATCACCCAGGTTGCGGATCTCAGGAACGAGTCATGGAGTGACGCCTTCCTGGCCGTACATTCACTGCTGAAAGAGCGGTATGCCTTCACTTCCTGGAAGGAAGTCGACTGGGACGCCCTCTATGACCGGTATGCCCCGGGAGTAGCGGACGCAGAGCAGCGGAACGATAATGCATCATATTACCGGGCACTCCGTGAATATATCTATTCGGTACCGGATGGTCATATCAACATCCTTTCAGAGAACGGGGACTTTGGTGCACGGTATGCAGATATCGGCGGCGGGTTTGGCATCACGGTGAATCTCCTCGATTCCGGGGCATACATCGTGAGTTATGTGGCTGAGGGGAGTGAGGCAGAGAAGGCCGGTGTCAGGTCAGGGGATCGGGTCACCCACTGGAACGGGACGGAGATTCACGAGGCTGTCAACGGGACTCCGTATATCTGGGCTACGAAAAAACCCTCGACCCGGGAGGGGATCAGGCTCCACCAGCAACGGTTTCTGACCCGGGGCCCGGTGGGATCTGAGGTGGATATTTCCCTGGTCTCTGAGGATACGCGGTCAGCGACGGTTCACCTGACCGCCTATGATGACGGGTATGATACGGTGAACCGGTCGTCATTCTTCCTCGGGAAGATGATCAATGATTATGGAACCGAGAAGACCTGGCTGGATATCAAACCGCAGATCAGCACCGATCCGGTGACGGTCAGAACCCTTGCGGGCGGATATACCTATATTGCCGTGTATGAGGAGTCCTTCACAATCTATCAGCCGTTCAGAGAGGCGGTGCGTTCTGCGATTGCGAACAATTCTCCCGGTATCGTGCTTGATCTCCGGTTTAACGGGGGCGGTGATGACAATCTCGCCTCCTGTATGGCGGGATGGTTTGCCCGGGAACCGGTATTCTATGAGTTTGCCACAACCTATGATCCTGGTCTGCAGAATCATTCCATCATCTCTGCTGCATGCACAAAACCCCGACCCGCGATCTATGAGGGTCCGGTGGTTCTCCTGGTCAGCCCTGATACCATCAGTTCTGGTGAAGGAGTCCCGATGATTATGAACAGGACCGGCAGGGGAACGATCGTCTCGTGGTACGGGACCAACGGGGCATTTGGCATGGTTGCTGAGGCGGCCATCATGCCCCTTGACATGGAGATCCTCTATCCAAATGGTGCCTCCCTGGATGAGGACCGGTCCATTCAGGTGGACAGTGATGCATCACGGATGGGAGGGGTTGCCCCGCATCTCCGGGTTCCCATGACTGAGGAGACCATTGCCCGGGCGATGGCGGGTGAGGATGTACAGCTTACGTATGCCCTGGATGAGCTGAAAAAGCAGCCGCGGTAATTTCCCAGAGAACCGGATACCCTCATTTTCCAATCTGATAGCAGAGAAACAGCTCAGGGGGGGTATTTCAGATGCAAGAACAATCTGACCGGGTGAGGACCATTCAGATGAGAATGCACCCGATCTGTCCGTTCAGCCTGAACAGTCAGTTTAATAATGCCAGAGATATATTTTTACTTCAATGAAAATCGGGAAACCGGTACCCCGGACTAACCTGGCATCCCCCCGAATCGCACTCTGGTGTATTCTTCTCATCATATCCCTGATATACTCCCCTGCTGCAGCGGATAATGAGATTACTGAGATGCCCAATAGTTCCGGGTATGTCCTGTCTCCGCTTCAGGATACGGATGACCCGCTCCCGGAAGAACATCTCTCAGAGTCGGGAGAGATTCTCGCAAAAATTTCCGTGTCAGGATCCATTGACACCATCCCCTTCCCGATATACGCACACATCCTGGGCGGAAACGGTGAGGATTATGTACTGGTGCGGGCGTCCGGGTCAGGGCTGAACCAGACCGGACTTCCCTACACGGAACTGGATCCCTATGACCGCACCCGTTCCTATGCCATCGCCCGGTACCGGCTGGGGCAGTCAGTACCTGATATCACCAACATCACCGCCATCCTGTATGATGACGGAAAAAACCTGGTGCTCAGGACTGACCGGAGTGCGGGCCGGGCACTGCTGAATGCAGGACTCACCGTCAGGTGGCTTGATCATCCCATCGTCATCGGAGAGCCCGTACTCAGCGCAGCAAACGAGTCAGCAGTCACCTATGATCCCCGGATTGATGCAATGGTCGTACAGGTCAGGACAGAAGACCTCAATCAGACCGTTTGCGAGCTGAGTGGAGAGGTCCCGGCGGTCATCAATGGCAGTCCCTACACCTTTCTCACCCGCATGACTGATTATGCAGAGCCGATCACGATGGCCACCGCATACGGCAACCAGGAACTCACCCGTCCAAACCTTTCGGTCTCGTATGAGAACTGGACAGTGGGGGGATACTCATCCAGGAATGTCATTGCCACCCTGCCGGGAACAACCCGTCCGGAAGAGATCGTCCTCGTCACCGCCCA
>CAZSVH010000066.1:0-10304 GCA_964610235.1 uncultured Methanospirillum sp.
ATCGACCGGTATCCTGCCGGTCTCGACGATGATGAGGATGAAGAGAGAGACTGATAAAAGGAGAATGGTCGGACTGATGGCAGGAATGAGACTCGCGGTATGCCTGAACATCCCGGGGATGGAGAGGGTGCCGGTTACGTATGCCATGGCAGCAAAGACGATGATCGTCGTCGGTTCGATGACCGCGGAGAGGCTCATCTCCCGTGAGCTCCCCATCCCGCCAAAGGTGGATCCGGCATCAAGGCCGAGCAGGGAGAGGAGGATACGCCCGGTGGCGAGGAGGTAGAGGAAGATGATGATGGAGCCGGGAATAATCTCGTCACCCGGGATCCAGATCACCGGCACCATCAGGGCGGCGCTTATCATGAGAGAGAGGACGGAATACGGGGCAATTCGGGATATGGCGCCCGAATAGTCTGAATAGATCACCTCCTTCTGCAGCAGTTTTCTCAGGGTATAATACCCCTGCAGGAGGGGAGGTCCTGCCCGCCGCTGGGTTCGTGCCTTGACCTTCCTGACCAGCGTCATGAAGAGCGGGGAGAGGGCGATGATGATCACGGCATTGAGCAGCGGGATGATGAATTCATGCATCATCAGAGTGCCCCCGTCATGATGAGAATCAGGGCGATGACCGTAAGAAAGACATAGAGAACATACCGGTCCAGACTGCCGTTCTGGAGTCCGGCGACTCGTGCGGCATAGGCATCGATGGCCCGGGCCATGGGAAGGTAGAGGTACTCCTCGAAGAACTTCATCAGGGTGATCTCTGCCTCGCCGCTCCTCATAAAACAGGAGTCTCCGTCAAAAAACTGCCTGGTGATGGAGAGGCGTGTCCGGTATACCGGGGAGAATATCCTGACCACCGGCTGGGTAAATCCTGATCCGGTATACTCCATCCGGTTGGTCGGAGCGTCCAACCCACACCCCCAGGTAATTGCAACACGGGTCTGGCGGGAGGCACCGGCATAGACAGCAGCGAAGACCAGGACTCCGGTCAGGACCAGAAGAAGAGCGATGACGAGGAGGTCCGGAAGGTATCCGGGAAATCCGAGGAGGGTGAGGATCTGTGCGGAACAGACTCCGGTAATAAGGCATGCCACAGCAAGGATCGCCGGCCCTGCCTGCATCAGCAGGGGGACCTCGCGTGCCTTGCGGGCATGACCGGTCCGGGGCAGGGCCAGGAAGGTCAGACCGAAGGCCTTGACAAAGCAGACCGCGGTCAGGGCACTGCAGAGGCCGAAGAGCGCGAGGGCGATGAGGAGGACCACCTGCATCAGCGGGGTGGAGGCGATGATACCGAGGATCAGTGCCTGGTAGATGAGCAGTTCGCCGGCAAACCCGTTCAGGGGAGGAAGAGCACAGACCGCTGCCATTCCGATGAAGAAGAGTGCCCCGGTCCGGGGCATCCTGACCAGGATACCCCCGAGTTCATCGATATTTCTCGTCCCGGCTGCCTGACAGACCGATCCCGCGGTGAGGAAGAGGAGTCCCTTGAAGAGCCCGTGGCTGATCGCATGGAAGAGGGTGCCGAGGAGTGCCATCTCTGCCAGATGACTCTCCCCGGCAGCGATCAGGATGCAGAAGAGACCCGCCCCGATCAGGATGACCCCGGTATTATCGATCGATGAGTAGGCAAGCAGGCCTTTGAGGTCCTCCTCCTTCAGGGCGTACATCACCCCGAGGACGGCGGTCAGGCATCCGAGCAGGAGGATGGCCGTGCCGGGTATGCTGCCTGGGACAAATATCCCGGTGACTGCCCGGAGGAGCATGTACAGGGCTGTATTCAGCATCATCCCGGACATGAGTGCAGAAACCGGCGATGCTGCAGCCGGATGGGCATGGGGAAGCCATTTATGAAAGGGGATGACCCCTGACTTGATCGCGATCCCCAGGAAGAGAAGGATGAATGCCAGGAGGCCGGAGGTGGTACCGGTGGATATCCCTGAGGGAAATGCAAAGCTCCCGGTCATCACGAAGAGGATGACGATCGCAAGGAAGAGGCAGACTGTGGAGAGCTGGGTCATGACCAGGTAGAAGAATGCAGCCCTTCGCGTCTTCTCTTCGTTGTACTCGATCAGTACCAGGAAGAACGAGATGATCGCCATCAGTTCCCAGGTGATGAGGAAGGCTATCGTCGTCCGGGAGAGGAGGACTGCCAGCATTGAGGCCAGGAAGAAGGGTATCAGGGCACAGAGGATGTCATTCCTCCGTCCGCTGTGCATCCTGTCCACGTACCCGGGAGTATAGAGGCTGACAGCAATCGCGAGAATGCCCAGCAACCCTGCGAACGTTCCGGTCAGGCGGTCTGCTCCCAGGATTACCGGAAAGAGCGGAGTGATCTGGGTGGTCAGGAGCGTGATGTCTGAACTGCTGAAGAGGCAGACCAGGGATCCAGCCATGGTCAGGATCCCGGCACCTGCCTGCAGGGGCGCGGCCAGCCACCAGGATCGGACTCCCCCTGTGCAGAGTGGGATGAGCCCTGCTGTCAGAAAGAGCAGAATGGCGGGGATAAATAAATCAGTCATAGCGGTCTCTTTTCAGGAATGTCCGGTGGGTCAGGGATGGTGGTCGTCAGGTTCAGGGCAGTGGTGATCGTGAAAAAGGATGCGATGAGGATGCATTCGTCTCTGAATCATGGATATCACGATGGTTATATTGAAACACGAAGAACTCCCTGTAGGGTGGGCGGATGGTGCATGTATAGATAACCCATTTGGCCCAATATTCCGCCGAATCAGAATCCGTAACCGCGTTATTTATATACTTCCGGAAGAATGGATTGGTCCTCCATCGCCTTGTGGGGGATCTTCCGGATGACGGGGTGGATCAGACTCCGGAAATACTCTGTTCAATATTTAAATGTGGTGTATATGGACTCCTCATCTGCTTCGCATCCTCGTTTCTCTCGGCTGGACCGGTCAGATCTGCATCAGGGTGGCAGACTCAGAATATACACATTCTTAACCCGTCCCGTAGATGTTCCCCTGTTCCTCATCCCGGAGGAGAGTATGGGAATTGAAAAACTTCTTGAAGGAAATAATTACTTCGTAGATGTGGAGTACTCGGAGAATATCGAGTATTACACCGCGCTTTTGAAAGGGCAGAACCCCCATGTCATGATGATCGGCTGCTGTGACTCCCGGGTTGCTCCTGAGATCACCTGCCATGCAAAACCCGGTGAGATCTTTGTTCACCGCAATATCGGGAACATCGTGGCACCAGGGGACTGGAATATCGGGACCTTTCTTGAGTACGGGATTCGTCACCTGAAGATTGACACTCTGGTCGTCTGTGGCCATGAGGAATGCGGGGCGATGAAAGCCCTCTCCCACTCACATGGAAGCGATGATGCCCTCATCCCCGGCTGGCTGATGCATGCCGAGCCGGCCCTTACGGCAGTATCAGGGCGGAACCCCTGCCCCGAGGATCCCGAAGCGCGGAGGGAATGGCAGATTGAACTCGAGATGGAGAATGTCAGGCTTCAGCTCAGGCATCTCCGGACCTACAAGGTCGTCAGTGATGCAGAAAAGGCAGGAACGCTGCGGGTGATCGGCCTGTACTACCGGTTGTCCACAGCAAAGCTGGAGATCATTGATCCCGGGAGACCCCTGAAACACCCGGCAGGGTCATAAGGATCGGGTTTCTCCACCTCTTTTTTGTTACAACTCCAGGAGATTGGGTGGATTGATCACGAATTCAATCGTATATATAATATTATCCTAATCGGCCTCCGGCAGACTGCCGTTGATATACCGGAAATGCAAATCTTGTGTGTTCATCTGTGCACTCACCAGTTATCTGTCCTGCACGGATACGAGGTTAATCATCATGTCAAAATTAATTATCTCCGGTATCCGCACCTGTAACCGTAAAGACGCTGTCTTTGCAGAGATTGAGAAGTACATCCGTGAAATCGGCGGCGTTGAAGAGATCATCGCCGGTGGATCGACCGGGGTCGACATCTACGCCCGGCTCTATGCCGAGGCTCACCATATCAAATACATTGAGTTCGCACCCAACTGGCAGGATGACCTGAATGCAGCAGGCCTGGTGCGTGACACCCGGATGGCTGAGTATGGGACTCACCTTCTGGTCCTCTCAAACGGTGTCAGCAAGGAATCACGCAACCTCATTGAGGAAGCAAAGAAGAACAACCTTGCCATCAGGACCGTCGGTGTCTTTGTCGGCATCCCCGAGTCCGAGATGAGTCACCCGTCTGCCGTCCCGGTCGTATAGGCAGAATAATCATCCTTCTTTTAAGTTTTTTCTGACCGGCCGGTCCGGGTCTTTCTGTCAGGGCCACTGACCGTGTGGAAGCCCGCCCGGATCCCGCAGCCCCGAAACATTCCCTCCCGGATAACACATCCTGATATAGGGTGAATATCCAATACTTCAGACAGGATTGATGAATAATACCATGAGTCCGACAGAACTCTCCACCCTGAAGGTCCTGGTCGTTGAGGATAACCGGACCCAGGCTGAATCGCTCAGATACATCCTTGAAAAAGGAGGCCACGAGGTTATCCTCGCCTCAGACGGGGTTGAAGGTATCGAGGTCATTCAGCATCAGAAACCTGATATCATCCTGACAGATGTCATCATGTCGCCGATGGACGGGTACGAGTTCTGCAGACATGTCAAGGAGAATGAAGAGACCCGGTCAATCCCGGTCATTCTCGTCACCTACCTGTACAACCCCTCAGATGTCATCAAGGCGCTTGAGTATGGTGCCGACAACTTCATCATCAAGCCATTTGACGCCGAATGCATCTATTCCCGGATATCCCACACCATCCAGTCAGTCCGCCACAGCGGGCCGGAAGAGTGCCGTGAACCGTTCAAAATCTCTTTTTCCAGTCGGGAATTCTCCATCTCGTCGGGCCGGGCTCAGATCTTTAATATCCTCCTCTCCACCTATGAGACGGCGATCAAGAAGAACTGTGAACTCCAGGTGGCGGATGAGCGGCTTCACTATCTGAATGCCCAGTTGCAGAAGGCGGTATCAGACCTGAAACAGGCGAATGAGGAACTCCACCAGAAGAACCTTGAACGGGGACAACTGGAGCATGCCCTCGTCAGGTCGACGAAGAACTTCCAGTACATGGGAAGCATCATCCATCACATCCTCCTCACCCAGCTCAGTTCAGTCCATCACAACCTGGACAAGGTCCGGACCAGCCACCTCACCGGAAGGGCTGAGGCCTCAGGGTATTTTTCGAAGGCGTTTGAACTCGTGGATAAAGCCCTCAATATTGTCAGGATCACCAGTGAAACACTCGATCCTGCGATCCAGGCACCCCGGTGGATGGATCTCAGGACCCTGATCCGGAACTCGTATCATGACAGTGGACCGGGGATGGTCACGATAGACTGCAGGATTCCTGACAATCTGCTCATCAACTCCTACCCGCTCATTGAGCGGGTCTTCTCAGAACTGATCGACAACTCGATCAGGCACGGGAAAAAAACCACCCGGATCCGGTTCAGTTACGAGGAGATGGGAGGGGTGCCGGTCCTGATCTATGAGGATGACGGAGTCGGGATTCCGAATCATGTGAAGAAACTCATCTTCTCCCATGAATACGGCCC
The DNA here is from genome assembly GCA_964610235.1 of uncultured Methanospirillum sp. Taxonomy (GTDB): domain Archaea; phylum Halobacteriota; class Methanomicrobia; order Methanomicrobiales; family Methanospirillaceae; genus Methanospirillum. Next base: position 5,590 of record CAZSVH010000066.1, read on the forward strand.
CTCAGCCAGCCATGGCCTCTTCCTCTCAGAGGAGATCCTCGCGATCACCGGTATCACGATCTGCGAGACCGGACAGCCGGGAGTGGGAGCACGGTTTGAGATACAGTTTCCGGTCGGAACCATCAGGAGGGAGGGATCAGACGGTGATCCGACCATCCGACCGGCCGGTCCGGGTCCGGCCGTCTCCCGGGAGACTGGTGACCAGGAGTTCTCAGGCAGATAATTCCATGTTCCTCCCCCCTCACGTCTCCCGGCCGGTTGCAGTCATGCAGTGCAGGATGGTATGAGCTCACGCAATAACCAGGTGTTTGAGGATATTCTTGCCACGTTTACCAAAGGGAAGAAGTACCTGAGCATCTCTGAAGTTGCCCAGCTCGCGGGCCATCACCGGCATACCGTGGCACGGTACCTCGACAGCCTGGTCCTCTCAGGCCGGCTGGAGATGCGGGAACATGGGCAGAAGAAGAAGTATTATCTCTCTGATATCAAGCCCGAATCCTCACTGCTGAACTTCTCCTCCCATATTCTGATCATTCTCAACACCGACCTGACGATTCGCTGGGTCAATGATACCTTCCTCAGGCTGATAGAGTCGACGTCTGAGTCGGTGGTGGGACTGAGTATCGACTCGCTCCAGCTTGAACGCATCTTCGGCACGGTCTTCAGGGATGAGGTCCGGATCGTCAGTTCCGGGGAGACCCGCTCTTTTGAGACCTCCATCGGTATTGAAGGGAAGGTGCGGACCTATCTCTTCACCATCTCATCGGTCTCATTCTTCCAGGAACGCCCGGCCCTCGTCATCAATGGAGAGGATATCACCGAGAAACATGCCCTGCAGGAGGCCATTAAGGTCAATGAATCGAACCTCCGGGTGATCACGGAGAGTGTGCGGGATATCATCATCAGGTGGGATCATGAAGGGCTCATCTCCTACGTATCTCCGGCCTGTGCAAGCCTGACCGGATTCGTCTCGCAGGAGATCCTCGGCCGCAACATCACCGAGTTTCTCCATCCGGATGATATCCCCGCCTTCCGGGAAGACCTCAGAAAGCTCCCGGTTGATCCCCACAAAAACCCGGAATCCTACCGGTTCAGGAGCCTGCGGGGAGACTGGATCTGGTTCGAGGCCACCACAACCCCGCGTCTCTCTGAATCAGGGGAGGGTGGGGATTTCATCTCGGTCTGGCGTGACATCACCGAGCGGCTCGAAGCAGAGATGCGTCTGGCCCTGAGCGAGGAGCGGTACCGGCGACTCTTCCAGAGTGCTAATGATGCGATCGTCATCATGGAACTGACCGAGGAGAAGACCGGCATCAGTTCCCTGGAGATGAACAACAACGCGTCTTCGATGATCCAGTACTCCCAGACTGAGTTCTCATCCCTCTCACCCGGGGACCTCATCCACCCGGCCGAGATGGGCCGCATCCCTGGGATCATCGCATCATTCCTGGAGAACGGCCGGGTTTTTTTTGAGATAGATCTCATCAGGCGTGATCAGAGCATCATTCCGGTCGAGATTAATGCTCATCTCTTTACCCTGCAGGAGAAACCCTTCGCCCTTGCAATCGCCCGGGATATCACCGAAAGGAGACGGGCAGAGGCAGAGATCAAGGACGCTCTTCTCAGACTTGAGTACATCCTCGAGTTCCTCCCTGACCCGACCCTCGTCCTGGATATGGACGGGAGGGTAGTGACCTGGAACCGGGAGATGGAGGAGCTGACCGGGGTTCTCAAGAGCGAGATCGCCGGCCAGGGGAATTACTCTCACTCGGTTGCATTTTACGGGGAACCCCGCCCGGCCCTCGCGGATTATATCCTCACCCGTGATGAGTCGATCCTTGCCCAGTACAAGAATGTCATCACCGAAGGGGATGTCGCCCTCGCTGATATCCAGTCCCGGAATCCGGTGACGAAGGTGATGATGTGGTTCTGGATCAAGGCCGCCCCCCTGTATGACATTTACGGGAACGTGATCGGGGCCATCGAGACCCTTCGTGATATCACCCCCCGGAAGCTGATGGAGCTGGAGATCAAGCGACAGAATGAGATATTTGAAGCGATAAGCCAGGCTGGTTCGAATATTCTCCAGTCAACCTCGTTTCAGGAGTGTGTCTCCACGACGATTCGGCTTATCGGTGAGGCTGCTGACGTGAGCGGGATCTGCCTCTTTGAGAATGCACCCGTCTCTGATCCCCTCACTTCGATTCCCTTCCGGGGGATATGGATAGCAGAATCCTCCCTCGCCCCGCTTCACGGATTTTATAACCGGTTTTATGCTGATGAATCAGATTCATACGGGTTCATCCGGACCGCGGTGGCAGAAGGACGGACCCTCGTGAAAATGGTTCGGAACCTTCCCTACCAGGATCGTCTGGTCTTTGAGGCGGTGGGGATCATCTCGTTTTTGCTGGTTCCGGTCATCATCGACGGGTCAATCCGGGGTTCAGTCGCCTTCATGGAGAGCAAATTTGAGCGGGTATGGAGCAAGAAAGAGATCTACGCGATGGAGATCGCGGCCTCTCTCATCGGGAGCACGATCGTCAGGTTCCAGTCCCGGGAAGCACTCGCCCGCAGTGAACGGCAGTTCCGGACCCTTGCCCAGAACATCCCCGGCATCGTCTTCAGGATCTCACTCTCTGACTCGGATGTCGAGTTTTACAACGATCACTTCGAGACGGTGACCGGGTATTCTTCCCGTGAACTTGCCAGTGGTGATATCAGTTCCCTCATCCCCCTGATCCTGGCTGAGGACAAGGAACAGGTCATCAGGACCAAGATGGAGGCGATTATGTCAGGAGAAGCATACGACCTTCAGTACCGGATCATCGACAAGCAGGGACGGGTCAGGCTTCTGAGTGAGCGGGGACGCCCGGTATCTGACGAGTCCGGCCGGGTGGTCAGCATCGACGGAATCATCCAGGACATATCAGATCAGCAGATCTGATCTGCGCTCCCGGTCTCTGTTATCAGGTATCGTATGGTTGCCTGCTCTCCTCTGGATCAGGCTGATGCGGGAATTCCCGCACGTGCGGGGCATTCCCAAAAAAGGATTATTCTTCCGAGAAGATATTCTCGTAGATGGAGTCGGTACCGGTCGCATCGAGCCGTGCCCGCTCAGTTTTCTCCTCGACAAATGAATGGATTGGCGGAGTCATGTCCAGTCCCGGGGTGTGGTTAAACATCTTCTCGATCTCAACCTGCTGGGCATGCATGAAGAGGGCATTCCTGATATCCATCGAGCAGAGTTCCTCGCACTGACCGCAGTTGATGCATGAGTCTGAGACATGGGCGAACCGGATCAGGTGGAACATGAGACCTGGCGGGAGTTGTCCCGGGGTCACATACCAGGGCTTCTTCGTCGAGCACTCGACACAGTAGCAGATCGGGCAGTTATCGATACAGGCGTAACACTTGATGCACCGGGAGCTCTCGTCCATGATGGTCCTGAGCCGTTCCTTTCCGGTTCCCAGTGATGCAAAGTCCTTTGCACGCCATTCATCGCCGAGTTTGAGCATTGCCTTCTCGACCTTCCCCCGGATCTCGATTCCTTTTGGATCCGCAGCGGAGGTCTCGATGGCACCCTTTGATGCAGCGGTGGTCACCAGCTGGGCACCCTTCTCAGAGCAGACCTCGATGAAGGTGGCTTTTCCTGCCTTGTCACCAATGACACCCCAGTTTCCACAGGCTATGTCAGCACCGCGGGGAACTTTCATCTTGCAGCGGCGGCAGTTGGACCGGCGGCCGTATCCTTCCTCTTCGAGCTCGTCGATCTTGATCCCCTTGTGTCCGCCTTCGTACTCGATGATGAACTGGCCCTTGTCGATCTCTTCCTTGTGTACCAGGTCAGGATCGACCTCGAACTTCTCCCGGATCATCTTCCGGGCAGAGACCGGGCTGACGGATCCTCCGCAGTTCACCCCGATCATGACGACATTATCGAGGTTCACCTGGTTGCGCTTCGCCAGCTCGTAGAATGCCATGACATCGCAGCCCTTGCAGGTGACGGCGATCTTCATGTCTTTCACCCCTTCAAGATACTTCTTGAGGAGTTTGGGCAACAGCAGGGTTCCGCAGTGGAGGGAACCGGCGGTTGATGCGATCTCTGCCGGGTCGGTGATGAATGCTGGGACGGCATCATACACATCCTGACCCCTTCTGACCGCGAGAACAGCATCAACGGTCTTGCTCTCGAGTGCATGCTTCAGAAGGGCAGTAACTGCACCCCCGCACTCTCCTTTCTTCAGGATCTCAGCATCTTTTGCCCATGCATAGAGCATATCGCCTTTTGCTACCATCTTCAGGCCCCCTGGATCTTCTCAACTTTCACTGCACAGGCTTTGGACTCCGGAATCTTTGCGATCGGGTCAAGGGCATTGATGGTCAGCATGTTTGCTGCACATTCCACGAAGTGGAACGGGATGAACATAACCCCTTTCTTGATGGTGCTGGTGACACGGGCGGTGATCTGGATCTCACCCCGGCGGCTGATCGCCTTGATCATCTCGCCGTTTTTGATACCGAGTGCCTTTGCATCCTCATCATTGATCTCGATCCAGCCGGTCGGTTCTTCGCGTTCCAGGTTCTCGGATCTCCGGGTCATCGTCCCGGTATGCCAGTGCCAGATGCACCGGCCGGTGGTGAGCAGGAACGGGTATTCATCGTCTGGCCGCTCCTGCTGGTATTTGAACGGAATCGCGGTCATCAGACCCTTGCCA
>CAZSVH010000067.1:0-10276 GCA_964610235.1 uncultured Methanospirillum sp.
GGGGAACACGCCGGTCAGCAACCTTGAGGCAGCGGGTGACGGGTTTGACGGAAACCTGATCATCGGTGAGGATCTGATGCAGATCGGCCTCATACGGGCATGATCCATCACTGCCCGCCCCGCTCTCAGGACCGGTCTCCCTCCTGCCTGGTTACACCCTGATGGTATACCCGGCGGATCTCACGATATCGGCCATCACCCGGTCCCATTCCTGATCATCAGTGATATGGAGGGTTCTGATCCGCTCATCCCAGAACAGCATGAGATCCGGGTCCTCTGCATGGAGGTGGCGGGTCCCCATGACCCTGCCGGCCCGCCTCCCCTCCCTGTCCAGGATCAGAAATCTCCAGCACCCATACTCCCGGCATACGTCGGGCCGGGTGGTGTGTACGGTGCAGTAGTACCGCCCGTCTTCATCGTTTCTCCGGAAGAACGGGCAGGCCTCGGGGAGGAGGGCAAAGATGCCCTCATCATCAAAGAGGTGGCGGAGATGCTCTGCAACGCAGACCTCGTGCTTCTCCCCGGTGTACTCGTTCCTGACCAGGTAGGCATACTCTCCGGTCTGCCTGGAGATCCTGAACATGAGGCCGAGATGGCTGCAGCACTCCCCGCACTGGGTACATTCAAAGGCCGTTCCGCTCCCCTCCCCGGTCCTGCCGGCAGGCGGTCATCTCTTCCTGGTCGATCATCGCAACCTGTGTGGATAGTTCCGGGGGATGAGGGCATACCTTTTTCTCTTCTGCCAAAGAGTATCCTCCAGGAGATGATACGGTGCTAAAACGGGCATATGAGGGGGGAATGACCGGTCCGGACGCGGATATCTTCAGGTCATTCCTCTTCCGGGCCACAGACCGGATCACCCCCTCCCATCTCTTTCTCCTCAGACCCCGGGACTCCTTCCCGCTCACCCGCGGGGGTGAGGACCTTACCCGGGAGGACGGGCTGGTCAACCCCGGATGCAGTGCTGCCGTTGCGGACTTCTCTGTCGCGGAATCAGCGATTGGGGACGGGTACAATATCGGATGCCTGGTGCACCCGTCAGGTCTGATGGTTCTGAACATCCCCCTGGTCAGCGGAAAATTACCGGTTCCCGGGCCGTTTATCGTCCGGATGCTCCAGGAGACCCTCATGATCCAGACCGCATCCGGGGGATACCAGGTCTGTTTCCTGCATGACGGTATCTCCACGGACAGTGCGCTCCTCTTCCAGGGGAGGCCGGCGGGTGATGTCATCGGGAGCGGGTATATTGTCTGTCCGGGTTCGTTCCTCCCTGCAGGGGAACACGATGAGGGGGTGTTCCGACACGTCACCCTCCTCAATACCCTCCCTCCGGCCCGGTTCGACCCGCTCCGCCTCGGGAGCGGTCTCTCCCTGAACCCTGACCGCCTGGTCGGGACGGATCGTCCTGGCGATTCAGCGGACGGGGTGGGGGAGGACTTCTGTACCGAAGACGGGGTCTCCCTCGAGTTTCTCAGGAGGAAGATCTCCTGGGTGGATCACCTGCTGATCCGTCTCGGTTCCGATTCTTCGTTCCCTGACTATCCCGCGGCAACCGACCTTGCCCGGCTCGGGTTCTCTTCCGGGACGATCGCCAGGATCCTGATCCGGTACCGGGGAGGACTCTTTGCCGGGAAACGGGATGATTATGCCGGGAAGGTGGCTCTTGAAGCCGTCCGGTCTGTTCAGTCTGCCGGGAGGGTCTGCACCGGCCGGGTCGTGGAAGGGTGGCTCTCAGAGGAGATGAACTGGCGCCTCTGCAACCGGCCGATCACCCGTGACCGGTAACCGGATCATGGTGGCAGCCCCCTCCGGGAGGAGGCACTATCTTTTCTGAAGACCCATGCTGAGGCATGGACTCCCGGGTTCCTGACACTGAACTGGAGGCGAGGATGCACCGGTTCAGGGAGCGGATGGATAACCAGAACCCTGAATGGGAACTCTCCGTCATATTCGGACGGATTAACCTCTTCTACTTCACCGGAACGATGCAGGACAGCATGCTCATCATTCCGCGTGATGATGATGCTCTCCTCTGGGTGCGGAGGAGTTACGAGCGGGCCCTGGATGAGTCCGGGTTTCCCCGGATCATGAAGATGGAGAGTTTTCGGGATGCTGCCCAAAACTCCGGTCCTCTCCCCGGTTCTGTCCACCTGGAGACCGGTATCCTTCCCCTGGCCCATTACCAGCGGTTTTCCCGGTATTTTCCCATCCCTGCCATGTTCTCCCTGGACCGGGATGTGGCCATGGTCCGGGCGGTCAAGAGCCGGTATGAACTCGGCCTCATGGAGAAGGCGGGACGGATACACGAAGAGGTCCTGGAGAACCGGGTGCCCGGCCTGCTCAGGGAAGGGATGACTGAGGTGGAGTTTGCCGGAGATCTCTACCGGCTGATGCTCGAGGAGGGTCATCACGGGATCACCCGGTTCGGGATGTTCAACAGCGAGATGCTCATCGGCCAGATGGGGTTCGGGGAGACGACCCTGTACCCGACCTGTTTTGACGGCCCGGGAGGGAGTCTCGGGATCTGTCCGGCGGTCCCGCTCCTGGGGAACCGGAACCGGAGGCTGAAACGGGGTGACCTGGTCTTCGTGGATACCGGAACCGGATTTGGCGGGTACCATACCGACAAGACGATGACCTACCAGTTCAGGGGATCCCTCCCTGATGCGGTCATCAGGGAACATGAACGGTGTGTACAGGTTCAGGATGATCTCGCTGCGATGCTGAAACCCGGCGTGATACCGTCGTCTGCATACACCACCATTATGGACGGTCTTGACGATGCGTTCAGAGAGGGTTTCATGGGATTTGGGGATCGCCAGGTCCAGTTCCTCGGCCACGGAACCGGTCTCCAGGTGGATGAGATCCCGGTGATTGCCCTGGGTTTTGATGAACCCCTGGAGGAGAACATGGTCATCGCGCTGGAACCGAAGAAAGGGATCGCAGGGGTCGGGATGGTCGGTATTGAGAATACCTTTGTCGTGACCCCGTCAGGGGGCAGGTGTATCACCGGGAAGAGCCGCGGGATGCTCCCGGTCTGAACCGGATCGACCCTCCCCTGTATCCTCCTCTCTCCTGTCTCTTCCGGACCGGGAGATTGCGGCAGGATTATAGATTCGCATGCCTGATAGTGTACCTATCATGGACAGCGACAGACTCATGGCACTGGTGCTCGGAGTAATTCTTCTCCTCTTTGGTATCGTCACAATCGGTGCCCCCACTGCGGTTTTTGACTTCATCGTTCTGGTTGTCGGGATCATCTTCCTCATATCCGGTATCCTGACCGCGGGGCTGGGTCTCTCTGCCCCTGCCGGAACCCCCCGGATGGTCCTGCTGGGTTCGGGACTGGTGAGCATCATCCTCGGTCTGCTTGCAGTGATATCCCCATACATCGCGACGGTCGCGATCGGATACCTCATTGCGCTCTGGCTGGTCATCAACGGGATTCTCACCATTGCCTATGCGGCATCTGTCGAATGGGAGAAGCACCGGATCCTCACCGGGGTATCAGGTCTTGTCAGCCTTCTCGCCGGACTCTTCCTCTTCATCAGCCCGGAGAGCGGGATGGCCCTCATTATGATGGTCCTCGGGCTCTTCTGTCTGATCTCCGGTATCATCACCGTGATCATGGGTGCGTTCTTCTGGAGAAGCTGATCATCTCCTGATATCCCTTCGCTTTTTTCGGATGCTGTGTTGTATCACCGGTATAATTTCTCATTAGGGTAAACCGGGTCCATTCTTCGATATCTACTAACCCTCTCAGATCGCATACCTGGGTATGATCGCTCTCAGATCCGCATCTTCCGCCCTGATCAACCCGGGGGCCGGACAACCCTGCTCTTCCCCTCTCTCTCCCCTTCCGGAGGATGGAGGGAATATCCGGTGACCACCCAGGGAAGTTCCACCATCGCGGTGGTCGCCGCGATAGCCGGGAACCTGATCATCGCCTGCATCAAGTTTATCGCCGCGGCGATGACCGGGTCTTCGGCGATGATATCCGAGGGGATACACTCCCTCGTCGATACCGGGAACGGCGGTCTCATTCTCCTGGGGATGAAGAAAGCAGAGCAGCCGGCAGATGAGGAACATCCGTTCGGGTACGGGAAGTCCCTCTATTTCTGGACCCATATCGTGGCGGTCTCGATCTTCGGGATCGGCGGGGGGATGTCCCTGTACGAGGGGATCACCCATATCCTGGATGCTGCCCCGGGCGCTCCCCCCGGGGATCCGACTGCGGCCTACATCGTCCTCGGTATCTCCCTCCTGGTGGAGTCCGGATCCTTCTCGGTTGCCATCAGGCAGTTCATGAAGGCCAAAGGGGAGATGAGTTCCACCGAGTTCATCAGGCGGTCCAAGGATCCGAGCCTCTATACCGTGGTCCTGGAGGATAGTGCGGCGATGGTCGGTCTGATCCTGGCATTCCTGGGGGTATTCCTGGGTCACCTCTTGAGTACCCCGTATCCTGACGGAGCGGCATCCATTGCTATCGGGCTGCTCCTGATGAGTGTTGCCGGGATCCTTGCGTCGCGGACGATGGGCCTGCTCCTGGGTGAGGGAGTGCACCCGGATGAACTGGCAGACATCCGCCTGAGGGTGGAGTCTGATCCGGTGGTGGAGAAGGCCTGTGATATCCTCACCATGTACATGGGTCCGCACGATCTGCTCGTGAACATGGGGGTCTGCTTCACACCCGGGATCACCGCAGAGGAGATCCACGCGGCTGTTCACCGGATTGAGTCTGATATCTGCACCGCATACCCTGAGATCACCCGGGTCTACATCGAGACCGAGTCCCTCCCCTCCGGCTCGCAGCCGTCCCGGTCCTGCAGGCGGCGGATCTGATCCCCGGGGTCAGGGGATCCTGACTCTCCATGGGTTGATGGCCGCAGGCTCCTCCTGCTGCCGTTTTCCGGGAAAAAAGGGTTATTCCCGGTTCAGGGTGGTGATCCCGGCTGACGGGTACTGAACCGGTGGCTCATGGGCATCCCAGGTGCCGTTCAGGCTCACAGGTGCGGATTCGGTGATCGGGAACTCCCAGGAGATGTTGGTGTACCAGTCTCCCTCCATCCCGGTGATACCTCCCATCCGGAAGGTGAGGTTCTCCTGCGTGATTCCTCCCCTGAGGGTGGAGGTGATGAACTTCTCCCCCTCGAAGTGGAGACAGTGATAGGTTCCGGTGATGTTCCTCCCGTCACGGGTCAGGTTGACGGTGATCGGGAACTCCCAGGGGTCCTGGTAGAGTGTTCCGTTCCACAATCCGCTGATATCAGGGAGGATATCCGGCTCTTCCCCGGTCTCTTCTGCTTCTTCCTCTTCTGCGTCTTCTGCCAGGGATTCTGAACCGTCCCCGGGCCGGGAAGAGTCGGGAGCTGGGACTGCTCCTTCGTCACCGGCTCCGAGCACCGGGTGCAGGAAGAGGAGGCTCACCAGGAGGAGCATGATGATCTCCCCGCATCGCACCAGGCGGGAAACGTTTCTCTCCTTCAGGTTAGTGGGTCTCTGGTCATCTCTTGTCATGGGTCTCTGAATCGGTAGGTTCTCAGTCCCTGGATATAATACCTCCGCTCCGGACTCCGGGCGAGGGGAGGAATGGGGCCGGAAATACCGCCGGACCGTTGATCTGCTCCTGTGGGCGGGTTCCTCTCCTGGCAGGCCGGCGCTGGTATGAGATGAGGAGATGACGAACACGCCGGATACCGGTGCAGGCCGGGAACATGGGGAAGGAGGTTCCGGCCTTCTCAGGGTGACTCCGGTTCCTTCCTTTCGTCGGTGGAAACCTCCTCCCCGGCCTTTCCGGGTTTGCCGGATCGTTTCCCGGGGGAGGGATCAGCCCAGACTGTTCCCTCTTCCGCCGGTCCCTCAGGGGTGAGCTGGCCGCTCCTCCAGGCGGTCTCCACGTCCCGGAGATCGCTCTCGTTCTGTTTCGCATATGCCTTCGCGAATGAGGCGATGGCGGTATCGAAGGTATCATCCTTTCCGATGTATCCGGCGATGAGCGGGGCATCACCCGCACGGGCATGGGCACGGGCAAGGGTCCACCCGCAGATACCGGCATACCCCTGCAGGCTGCCCTGATCCTGTGCCAATGGACCGGTGAAGAGGTTCATCTCCCGGTACTGGCTGCAGAAGTACTGGATCCCGGAGTTCTCACCGGTCCATCCGAGGAAGGGATCACTGGCTGACTGGATCATCCGCTGCCCCTGCACTATCCGCTCCCCTCTCGTCTGATAGGGAGACGGACGGGTAAACGGTTCCAGGACTGAGGGTCGTGCCTCCCGGATCTGGATGAAGAGGGGTTCGTCCTCCTCGCTCATGAGAAGAAAGATCCCGCACCGGGTTCCCATCCCACTGATCCCGACGGTTCTGATGACGAAATCGGCGATCCGGTACCGGTTCAGAAGGAACTGCTGCTCGGCAGTAAGGGAGCGGGTGTACTGATCAAATGCCCCGAGGAGCTCCCCGTATCCCTGGTCAGAGGCCGGGTGAGCAATAAGGAGGCGCTCGTCAGCGATTTTCCACCGTCCGCCCTGATCCCTGGTGATCCCGGGGAAGATGTACTCTGCCGTCTTCTTCCGGGTCCTGCCGGTGATCCGTTTCGCGACGGACCGGTCTTTTCCGCTCCTGAAGAGTGTATTGATATCACTGGGAGGGTTCCTGGCCCCCCGTATCTCTGACAGTCCCATGGCGCTGAAACTGAGCATGGCTTCGTGGTAGGAGGAGAGGCAGGCCAGCACCACCTTCACGCAGTCCTTCTTCCGGCACCCTGCCGTCTGGGTCGCGATGAAGAGGCTGGTTGCGAGCCGTTTGACGTCCCATTCGAAAGGAGCGGGATGGGTCTCGTCACAACTGCTGATATCACAGGACAGGGAACCGTCCGGAGCAGGGAAAAACCCGAAATGGGAGAGATGGCAGTCTCCGCAGGCCTGGACGATGATATTGGAGCGGGGGAGGGTGGAGAGATCATATGCCATCAGGGCGGCAGCACCCCGGAAGAATGCGAGCGGACTGCGGAGCATCCGTTTGTACCGGATAGGGATGAGGTGGGGGAGCAGCCCCTGGTTCGCCATCCTGATGATATCTGCCGGATGGTTTCTGCCCGGGGAGGGGGTCCAGACCGAGTGGGACTGGAGGGGGATCTCAATCCTGAGTCTCCTCCCCAGTTCTCTCCTCTCTGCGATGCTCCTGAAGTCAGACTCAAAGACGAGACCCCCTGACTCTTCACCCACAATCCTGGTATTCTGCCACATGTTCCGGTATCCTGCCGCGATGGAGTGATCACCCTCTGTTCTTCATCATGCATAAAGGGACCCTTTTCTCCTCTTCCGGTCTCGGAGCGGAAAACGATCCGTGGTGACCGGGCATGGGGTTTCTCTCCTCCCGGGATTCATCTCTCATTCGGAATAAAAACAGAGAATCCTCTGCCAGATCCGGTTTCTCTGATTGATCCTCAGGTATTTATACCCTGAGATCCTTTTTTATACCTGGAGTGCAGGAAGATGAGATCCATACTCATAGGATGTATACTGCTCGGGATTTTCGGAGTCCCGCTGGCAGTCTGTGCAGCAGAGGATGTGACGATGGCCGGTGAGATCGGGATAGTGGCGGTTTTTGAACCGGTTGAGGATTCAGGGGATGAAAGACCGGACCTGGCACCGGCTTTCGGGAGAGTGCACAGCACTCTCCTGATGTCTGCTGAAGAGGCCTTCGGGTATCTTCTGATGGAGAATGCAGAGGAGAAGAAGGCGTTCTACGATGACATCATCGCCTCAGAAGAGGCGTTTGCCGCATTTGAGGATGCAGCCGCCCGGGCGGGAGAGAATGGGTCTATCCTGGCAGCAGGGTACGGAGAGGTGATGGCGTCGTATGCAGCCATGACGACGGCCGCTGACGCGATGTTCGCCTCGTTCGAAGAGGAAGGCAGTCCGGTGATGGAGGATGTTCGTGTATACGAGGAGGCGATCGACGCGGTCTTCAATGCCACTGATGCTGCCTGGGCTGATCATCATGCCGGTTCCGGCGGCCCTTCCACTGCCCAATCAGCCGAGCGTGCCCTGTACGGACGGCTGCTCGCAGCGGTGGAAGAGTCCTATGCGTACCCGGTCATCGGTGATGTTGTCGAGAAAGAGGATGCCCTTGCTGACTTTGCGGATGTTGATGCCCGGATTGCCCTGTACGGGGAGCGGTTCCCGGAGGCCTCCTTTACAGAAATCCGGACGATGAAGGAGGGTATTCAGACCGCGGCAGAGACCATGTTTGCCACCTATGAGCAGGAGGGATCGGTCTCCCCTGATGAGGCGGCCGCCCTTGAAGAACTGGTCGAGGAGATGAATGTCGTGGTCCGGAATCTGCATGATGCCGGTGTAACAGATGAAGAACCGGTGGATGAGGTCCTGGTGAACGGGACCCCGGCAGAGACGGAACGCTAACCCCCCTTTTTTTGGCAGGTCCGGTGAGGTATTATCGGGTACCTTCTTCCGGGAGGTCCTCCGGTCCGACCCGGAGGTGGCAGAATCGTGACGATGAGGTGTGATGAGCATCATCAGGACAGAACAACCGGCAACCAGTCTTCCCGGCCTTCCCCCTGCAGGGGGTGTCTTGATATGCGGTCTCATCCTACGGGTATCTGATGCTATGATCGCAGCCGTTATGGGTGACATGATCCGGTATTTCCAGGGTGATGTGCGACGGATTAACCATGCTCTGAAGGTCTTTGATTTTGCCTGTCTCATCTCCCGGGAGACCGGGACCACCCCTGAGGAACACCGGATCATCGGTATCTGCGGACTGCTCCATGACATCGGGATCGTGGAGGCCGAACGGAAGTACCACTCCTCTTCAGGGAGATACCAGGAGACCGAAGGGCCCCCGGTCGCGAGAGTGCTCCTCTCATCGTATGGTCTCGATGAGGCTATCCTTGACCGGATCTGCTTCATCATCGGCAACCACCACTCCTACCCGGCGATTGACGGGATCGACTTTCGGATCCTGGTTGAGGCCGACCTGATCGTGAATATCTTTGAGGACTCGATGGGAAGGGAGACGGTTCAGCGGCTCAAAGAAAAGGTATTCAGGACAGAATCAGGGATCCGGCTGCTGGACGGGATGTACCTGGGGTGATGCCGGAGAGGAGACGGAGTCCGGGGTTCTGATCAGCGAATCAGTGATACCAGAGAGCTGAAGGAATCTGCGATTCTGCCTTTGACTGCACCGGTTATCATGGGATTATCCTGGGCATGGATAACGGACCGGGTATCTGTTTTAAGCCCATAGCACTCCTTTCCCCATGCATACGCGATTCCCAGCTCAACACAGGCACCTTCGTCAGGAACCCGTCCGTCCATGATGCAGACAAGGATATCTGATTTTTTCAACTCCTCAAGGTCATAGGTGAATATGACCATCGATGCCTCCTTTGGATCCGCATCTTTTCCTAAATCACTCAGTTTATATCCGTCTTTTTGAGGTAGGAAGGTGGAAAATCCATTACTGAGCAAATATCCATTGAGTTTTTCATTAAACTCCAGTTCAGCCTGTGAAAAGAGAGGGCCTGCGATATAAATTCGAATATTCTTCATGTATTCTTCTCAGGCATGTGAGTGCATTTGATTTAAATCCGGATTCACGTGACCGTGCCTATTATCTCTCTCCTTCAGTTCAACCTCTTCTCCTGTGTCACAATCCCTTTTCATCAGCATTATTTTGAAGAATCTTCCATTCCGAAATCATATTCCAGTTACATCAATGCAGCCCAAGGGCTTTCATCGCTGCGGTAATTGGATCCCCATAAAAAATCGGATCCACCTGCTCGAGAATATCCCCTGACACCTCAAGGAACATCCGCTTATTCTCCACCGGAATAATCGCAGATTTTCCTCCGTTATCCATGGTATTCTGGAGAACTTCTATCAGGGATGATAATGGTTTGATGTTTCCCTGGATGCTGATATCGCCCAGGATAACAACACCGGGCCGGACCGGATGAGACCTGATAGCCGAATAAACAGCGGTTATAAACGCCACTCCTGAATCTGCCGGTATGCGGTTGCTTAGAAGATCAATCGCCTCGACGTGGAAATCAGAGGTATCAAACTCCTGGCCAATTCCCATTACAACTTTATGACTCTCGATGTATGAAAAAGCCCGCTGAATCGATTCCTTCATACTCCCTGCAATGCCGCCCCGAAACTTGAGTTTCCCGGTACCGGCACTCATTCCCACTTCAATCCGGTAGAGCCCGACTTTTCCTTCGGTGTCAACCGAGGCACAATAGACCGAC
>CAZSVH010000068.1:0-10251 GCA_964610235.1 uncultured Methanospirillum sp.
AGATGGTACAAAGAGCATCAGGACACCGGCCCTGCTTCCGGTCATCACTCCCCATCTTCCTCTCATCACCCCCCGGGAGATGCAGGATATGGGCGTCTCTGCCCTGATTACCAATGCATACATCATATCCCGGAGCAACGAGTTCAGGGAGCGGGCCCTGGCTGAGGGGCTGCACCGGATGCTTGATTTTGACGGCCTCATCATGACCGATTCAGGTTCATTCCAGTTGTCGGTCTATGGTGAGGTTGAGATCACCAACCGCCAGACGATTGAGTTCCAGCAGTCCATTGGCAGCGACATTATTGTTCCGCTTGATATTCCAACCCACCCGGATACCGGTCGGGAGCAGGTAGAAGCCGAACTCAGGATAACCATGGACCGGCTCGCTGAAGCATTTCAGGTGGCTGATCATGAACATCATACTCTTGCCGCCCCGCTTCAGGGAGGTACCTTCGAGGATCTCCGGGAGCAGGCCGGAAGGAAGATCTCGGAGACCGGATTTGCCTTCTGTCCGATAGGAGCGGTGGTTCCCCTGATGGAGTCCTACCGGTACCAGGACCTTGTCCGGGTTGTGTTGGCTGCGAAACGGGGACTCGATCCGGGTATCTGTATCCATCTCTTCGGAGCAGGGCATCCGTCTATGTTCGCCCTTGCTGTCGCCATGGGATGCGACCTCTTTGACTCTGCCGCGTATGCACTGTATGCCAAGGACGGACGGTATATGACTGTTCACGGGAGTTATCACCTGAATGAACTCACGTACCTGCCCTGTTGCTGTCCGGTCTGCAGCTCCCATTCTGCCGAGGAGGTGCAGAAATCCCCAGAACGGGAGCGTCTTCTTGCGCTCCATAACCTCCATGTCACGCTTGCTGAGATCCGCCGTATCAGGCAGGCTATCAGGGATGGTGTCTTATGGGAGCTGGTGGATGAACGATGTCGTGGACATCCGCAATTGCTGCGGGGCTATCGCGAATTACTGGCTGCAGGGACGGAACTTCTCCTCCAGGACCGCGTATCAAAGCGGCGGTTCTTTTATCGGGGGAGCGAGAGTTGCAGGCGAACCGAGGTGCTCAGGTACCATGCGATGCTCCCCCGGTTTTTTACCGGCAACAGGGCGCTGGTTACCTTTGATCAGAAGAGCCATCCCGGCTATGACTCAGTCTTCTTCTTTAAACCTCCCTTTGGCCCGTATCCTCCGGAGTTGTCAGAGACATTCCCCATCGGGCAGAGTGAGATCCCGGACTGGGATGATGATATGGTCATCTCCGGGTGTGCCGGGATCCGGATCCTGGCAGAGTCAAACCCCCAGACCCGGGTGGTGGTCAGGTGCCGGTCACGATGGAAAGAGATAGTTCTGAAGCAGGTGCCGGGTATTGAGGTGGATTGTGAGAACCTGTGAGTTTACTGCACGGGATGGAACTGCCCGGGCAGGAAGACTCAGGATCGATGAGAACGAGTACCTGCTACCAGGTGTCTGTGATACCGGTTCCCTGTTTCCCGCGCTCGGTACCCGCCGGGAAGATGCCCTCTTCCCGTCTGACGACCCGGATTTCGTCGCCCGGTTCCTGACCCGGGACGGGGATCAGCCGGTTCCGGTTCATCTTCATGGTGATAACCCGGTTCAGTCAGGGGATGTCCTCAGTCTGATGAACTGGCACACTCTGCTGAATCAGCCCCGGGAATTCATTCGGCAGCTGCTTCTGCTAAAGGAACGGTTCGTCCCTGATACCTGCTGGTACTATTCGGGGGGGGTCCTTCCTGAGAATGCGGCAATTCTGGTCCATGCCGGGTTCGACCTCTTTGATTACACCGGCGCTGACCTGAAGACGGCACAGAACCGTTTCTGTCTTCCGGACGGCGATTATCCGCCCTCTGTGATGGAAGACGGGCTCTGCCACTGCCCGGGCTGTCACTCCGGCTCGCTCTCAGAGCATAACCGGTATGCCCTGATGCAGGAACTCGCCCTTGTCCGGGTGCGGATCAGGAACGGTACCTTCCGGGAGTTCCTTGAAGGAAGAGTCAGGACCCGGCCTGCGTATGTCTCCCTGCTCAGGCACCTCGATCGCACCTCCTGGATGGAAGAGCATACGCCGGTCACCCGCAGCACTCCATTCATCGCATCTTCAGGGGACAGTATTCACCGCCCTGAGATCCGGCGGTTTGCTGACCGACTGATCACCCGCTATATTCCTCCCCAAACTGATGTTGCGGTAATCCTCCCTTGTTCTGCCCGGAAACCATATTCCCTCTCCCAGAGTCATCACCGGTTTATTCAGGCAGTCGGACGGAGAGCCCATGAGTTGATCCTGACCTCACCCCTGGGCGTGGTCCCCCGTGACCTGGAGATGGTCTATCCGGCAGCACATTACGATGTACCGGTCACCGGGTACTGGGATCATGAGGAACGGTATCTCATTACCGGGATGCTTGCCCGGTACCTGACAAAGCACCCGTACCGGCGGGTCATCGCACATCTGGACGGCGATGCGCTGCTTATTGCGCAGGAGGCTGCAGATATGGCAGGAATCGTACTTGAATCCACCTGCTCAACCCATCCGACTGACCCGGTCGCCCTCAGGACACTCAGTGAGGCGCTTGCCGGAGAGAAGAAGGTCAGAAACCATCTTATCCGGGGGATGGTCTCAATGCAGTTTGGGTACGATCTCCGTTCTCCCGGCCTTGAGGCGAAGGGGTCCTATCCTGAGATCCTGGTCAGGCAGAAACGCCGTCAGATCTTTTCACTCGAGCCGTCCACCGGGATGCTCAGGCCGACCTTTGACGGCTGGTCTCTCATCGAGACCGGGAACCGGGTGTATATTGATGACTTCGTTCCCCAGGGTGATATCCTCGCACCCGGAGTCATTGAGGCAGATCCTTCGGTCAGAGAGGGTGATGAGGTCCTGGTTATCGGAAACCGGGCAATGGCTACCGGCAGGGCCGTGATGAGTGCCGGAGAGATGGTGCGGTCCATGCGGGGAGTAGCCGTCAGGGTGCGTAAAGTAAAGAAGCTGGAAGGGGAATAAATAAGGCGAAGATCAGCTTTCTGGAAGTGACCCACCCGTGTATACAATTGAAAAATCCCGTGAAATCGCAGATAAAATCTTCGAGATTTACGTAACTGCACCCCATGTTGCCAGAAATGCCCAGGCAGGCCAGTTTGTCATCGTCCGGGTGGATGAAGCCGGAGAACGGATTCCCCTGACAATATCCCGCATCTTCGGTGACCAGGTCAGGATCATCTTCATGGCAGTGGGAAAAACAACCCATGCCCTCGCTGCAATTCCTGAAGGAGGGATGATCAGCGATATCGCCGGTCCCCTTGGCAGACCGAGTGAGATCCGGAAGTGGGGGACCTGTGTCATCGTCGGAGGAGGTGCCGGCATCGCTTCCACTCCCTGCATTGCTGAAGCCCTCAGAGAAGCCGGTAATACGGTCATTGGCATTATCGGCTCCAGGAATGCCGGGATGCTCATCCTTGAGGACGAGATGCGGAGTATCTGCCATGAGCTCCACGTAACTACCGATGACGGGTCACAGGGGAGACATGGGTTTGCCGCTGATGTCCTGAAGGAGATTGTTGCAGAACGCCAGGTGGATGCTGTCTGGATCATCGGTCCGACGATCATGATGAAGGTGACCTCCCAGGTTACCAGGGAGAAACAGATCAAAACCTTCGTCTCCCTTAATCCCATTATGGTGGACGGGACCGGGATGTGCGGTTCCTGCCGGTGCCAGGTGGGTGGGAAGACCGTCTTTGCCTGTGTGGACGGACCTGAATTTGATGCACATGAGGTGGATTTTGATCTCCTCATGCAACGGCAACGATATTACGTGGACCAGGAGAAAGAGGCGCTTGCCCGGTGGAATCAGCATACCTGCCGGTGCGGGGAGGGGCAGTAATGGGTGATCGACCGGCTGGAGACCGGATCCATGATTTTCTTGAGGTAGACTGCGGTCTGCGTGCAGAAGAGGCGGTTGCTGAAGCAGAGCGATGTCTCCAGTGCAAGAAGCCTGCCTGTGTGGACGGCTGTCCTGTCAATATCAACATTCCGGCATTCATCGCCCTGATCGCTGAAGGGAAATTCCCTGATGCCTCCCGGCTCATCAGGGAGCAGAACATGCTTCCCGCGATATGCGGCAGGGTCTGTCCGCAGGAGACCCAGTGTGAAGTGCTGTGCATTCTCGGCAAAAAGGAGACACCGGTCAGGATCGGTCAACTCGAGAGGTTCGCTGCAGATGAGGAACGGCGGAGCGGAATCACCCCTCCGACCCGGAGCCCGTCCACCGGGAAACGGGTGGCAGTCATCGGCTCCGGCCCTGCCGGGATCACGGGAGCCGGTGAACTGGCGAAGGCTGGTCATCAGGTCGTGATGTATGAATCCCTGCACCAGCCCGGGGGGGTCCTGACCTACGGGATTCCCTCCTTCAGACTTCCCAAGGATATCGTGAAGGCTGAACTGGATCAGGTCCTCGCACTCGGGGTGGATATCAGGCTTAATCATTTTGTCGGGAAAAGCGTGGGGATAGATGAGCTCCTCTCGTATGATGCGGTGATGCTCGGGACCGGTGCGGGTCTTCCTTACTTTATGGGTATCCCGGGTGAGCACCTCAACGGGGTCTACTCGGCCAATGAATTCCTCACCCGGGTCAACCTTATGCATGCCGACCGATTCCCTGCATATGACACCCCTGTTGCGAAGGCTTCCCGGGTCGTGGTTGTTGGAGGAGGAAATGTGGCGATGGACGCCGCCCGCACCGCCCGGAGGATGGGGGCTGATGTCACCCTTGTGTACCGGAGACGGGCAGAGGACCTTCCTGCACGGCTTGCCGAGGTACATCATGCCCAGGAAGAGGGGATTGCATTCATCTGCTGTGCAAACCCGATCCGGATCCTCGGCGAACAGTCGGTGACCGGTGTCGAGTGCATCAGAATGCGGATGTGTGAACTCGATTCGAGCGGGAGACCGGCTGCAGAGCCGATCGACGGGGATACCTTCACCCTGGACTGCACGGTGGTGATACAGGCGATCGGACAGGGTCCGAACCCGATCCTGGTCAGGGAACTGCCTGGTATTGAGATTGGGCGGGCTGGCAATATTGTTGCAGACGGAGACGGGAAAACCTCCCATCCGAAGATTTTTGCAGCCGGAGACGTAACCACCGGTGCTGCAACCGTTATCCTTGCGATGGGCGGCGCGAAGAAGGCGGCACAGAGTATCACCACGTATCTGCAGAGCCGGTGACCTGATATCATCCCTGAAACCGGTTCAGGACATCCGCTGGAGGATCTGATCGGATACTCCTTCATGTCCCCTGCCCTGCGTGATCGCTCTCTCCGCAGGAGAGCATATTGTCATGAGACAGGCCTGCCTGATGATGCACACATGGACGCATTAGCCACCCTGGGTGATGCGGTCATCGAACTCCTGATTCTTACCCGGCTCGTCCAGGAGGGCGGGTCGGATAAGGGAGGGATATCGGTACAGAAGATGGACCTGGTGAACATGTCAGCTCTCAGGCAGGCAGCCGTCAGGGTGGGTCTTGACCGGTTTGTTGCCTGGGGGATCGGAGAGGAGCGGAATCACATCTGGACATCAGGCCGGGTTCTGGCAGAGTGCGTGGAAGCCCTGGTCGGCGCATCGTATCTCGACGGAGGACTTCCGGCTGCATCCGTGGTGATGAAGAACCTGGGTCTCTTTCCTGATCCCATGGAAAAGATGTAATACGCATAATAGTGATGATATTACAGCGGCTACCCATTGTTACCGGTCACGGACGAGGAAGAAAATACCATGGATAAAACCCAGAAACGGTGGATATACCTTTCTCTCGGCATCAGTGCTGTTATTCTGGCCGTGATGGTCGGCTCTACGTTCAATGAGGAGACACTTGAATACCTCACACATATGAACATCTTTTTTCTGATCCTTGCCATTGGGCTCAGGTTTCTCTCGTTTACTATCTGGGCACTCAGAATCCAGAAGATGTCCTTATCACTGGGGTATTCGGTTCCGTTCCCTCACTGCTTCAATCTGGTTGTCGCCAACCTCCTGGTGGGGGCATTGACCCCGGGGCAGGCCGGGGGGGAACCGGTGAGGATTCATGAACTGTATAAGGCACGGATGACCCTTGGGGATGCTACCGCGGTGGTCATCATGGAACGGGTCCTGGACGCTGTCATGCTCGTCCTGCTGAGTGTTGTGAGCATTCTGGTGATGGGCAGTATCATCTGGTCCCTTTCCAGCGGGATCATCTTCGTGATCTTCCTCTCCCTCTTCCTCCTCATCCTCTTCGTTCTTCTGCTCCTCTATGCTGTCCGGTATCCGGACCCGGCGAAGAGACTGGTGATGAAGTTCCTCCACTGGGTTGAGATCAAGATGAAGGGTCCCTCGATCCAGAAGATCATCTCCAGCACCGATGTCGAATTTGATAATTTCTGTTCAGGGATCAATGCGTTTGCCAGTCACGGAAAGGCCGGATTTATCTGGGGGTCAGTCTATACCATCCTCTTCTGGTTCTCGGAGTTTGTGGTCGCCTCGGTTATCCTGATGGGGCTGGGGCTTCCCCCTTCCATTTCGGAGTCAATCCTGGCACAGGTCATCATTGCTCTGGTCAGTATGATCCCCCTGACTCCGGGAGCATCCGGCATTGCCGAGTTGTCTGCAGCATCCCTGTATGCTCTCTTTGTCCCCACTGCGGCCCTCGGTATCTTCATCCTTCTCTGGAGACTCATTATGTTCTATCTGAACATCGTCTTCGGATTCATTGCGACGATGTTTATCTTTAAGCGGGAGATATCGTCAGAGTAAAAAAAGGGGGGACGGGTTCAGGCCAGAAGGCGAAGGAGAAGTGCTTTTTGTACATGAAGCCGGTTCTCAGCCTGGTCCCAAACCACGCTCCGGCTGCTGTCGATCACTTCATCGGTTATCTCACAACCCCGGTGTGCCGGCAGACAGTGCATCACAATGGCTCCAGGGCGAGCATGGGTGAGGAGATCACAGTTGACCTGGTACCGGGAGAAGACCTTCTCCCGCTCCCGGGTCTCTTCCTCATGTCCCATCGAGACCCAGGTGTCGGTCATTACAACATCCGCATCACGGACTGCACTGAACGGGTCGCTCATGATCTCGACCACTGCTCCCATCTCCTGTGCCTGTGACACATACCCGGAGAGCGGATGATACCCCGGGGGTGCCGCGACCCTGACTTCCATCCCGGTCATGGGAGCACTCAGAATGAGGGAGTTACAGACATTGTTCCCGTCACCGATCCAGGCAACCTTTACCTTTTCTGTGTGGTGGAGCTGCTCGATGATGGTCATGATGTCAGCAAGGATCTGGCAGGGGTGCTCCAGGTCTGATAGCCCGTTGATGACCGGAATGTCTGCATGGGCAGCCAGGTCCTTAATCACTTCGTGCGAGTTAGCCCGGATCATGATGGCAGAGACGAACCGGGACATCACCCTGGCGGTATCCTGAACTGCCTCTCCCCGTCCCAGCTGCATATCCTTCGGGTTGAGGAAGAGGGCATATCCCCCGAGTTCATACATCCCGACCTCGAACGAGATCCGGGTCCGGGTTGAGGATTTCTCAAAGATCATCCCGAGGGTCTTCTGTGAGAGATGGGGCGGGAAGACACCGACCCGTCGTTCTTCCTTCAGACGGCGTGCCGTGGCAATAAGTCCGGCAAGCTCGTCCCGGGAGATATCCAGTATTGATATGAAGTCCTTCTTCATCGGATCGCCTTCATATGTTCGATGCGTCTTCGGAGTACTTCCATGGTTCCTACATCCCTGCGGTGTCTGACCGGACCCTGTACTTCAGATGCGGCAGATTCGGCGATGGACTCTGCTTCCTCCAGGGTATCTCCGATCCCGACATATGCCATGGTTCGCGAGGACTGAGTGATGAGCCTGCCGCTTTGTTCCAGCACGGATGCATAATACAGGAGTGCCGGACCGGCTGAGGCCGGAACAATTACGGAACCAGACTCAGGACTGTCGGGGTATCCGTCCGGGACGATGTACTTGCAGACGGTAGCCTTCTTCTCGAAGACGACGGATGAGGGATCGAGGGTTCCGGAGGTGATATCCCTGACGAGCATCCCCATATCTGACCTCAGAAGACTCAGAACGTTCATCGCCTCAGGGTCTCCGAACCGTGCATTAAATTCAATGACCATCGGACCCTGGGTGGTATTCATGAACTGACCATACAGGATTCCTTTGTATGGTGACCCTTCAGCTGCCAGGGCTCTTACCACCTGGTTCATGATCGAGAGGGCTGCCTGGTACTCAACCCTGGTGACGAACGGCAGGGAGTGATCCGGCAGGGTGTATGCTCCCATACCCCCGGTATTCGGGCCGGTATCTCCTTCGTATGCCCGCTTATGATCCTGGACCAGAGGCATCGGCACGAGATGTTCTCCGTCTACAAATGCCTGCAGGGTGAACTCTTCTCCGATAAGACGTTCCTCTATGACCACTTCACCGTGGATCTCCCGGATGTACTCGCAGGCACCATCGGTGTCTACATGCTCCCCCATGATCCTGACGCCCTTCCCCCCGGTCAGACCAATCGGCTTGATGGCATACTCCTTTGCTTCAGATCTGAGAAAGAATGTCGCTGCCTCTGGATCATGGAAGATTGCATACCCGGGAAGACCGGAAATCCCGTACTTCTTCATCAGGTTCCGGCAGAATGCCTTGTCTGTCTCGATGCGGGCAGCAGCACGCGATGGTCCGACGCACCGAACCGATACCCTTTCCAGAGTGTCCACAATCCCTGCTTCAAGAGGGGATTCAGGGCCGATAATTGCGTATTTGATAGTATGGGCGCTGCAGAAAGTGGCAATTTCCCTGACCGCCGTCTCGCTGACGATCAGGTGCTCCCGTGACAGGGCACTGATCCCCGGGTTTTCCCGTGACATTGCAGCATACAGTTCAACACCCGGGCTGCGTGCAAGTGCCCGGGCTATGGCATGCTCCCTGCCCCCGCTTCCGACAACGAGAACTTTCATAGTCATATTTATCTTGGAACCAAGAAATACCCAGCGATCTTATTCTTTCAGGAGATCACTTCTGTGTACGAGCGGGACCAGCCTGATCCCTGCACCAGCAAGGGTCCGGGCGGCTCCTTCGTCACGATCCACCACCGAGATGATCTCGGTGATAATCCCTCCCGCTGCACGGATCTGTTCCACACCAAAGAGAGCCGATCCCCCGGAGGTCGTCACATCCTCGATCATGAGGATCTTCTTCCCGGTGACATCACCGATGATGAGCGAAGAGAGTCCGTGGCTCTTCTGATCCTTCCTGATGATGATGTAGGGCTTCTCACTTGCCAGGGAAACGGCAACTGCGAGAGGCACGCCTCCCACCGCCACCCCGGCTGCTGCATCCCATGTCAGGTTGAGGCTGATCACGGATCGTGCTATCTCCTGCAGGATGACAGGTCTGGTCATGGCCTTCTTGATATCAATATAGATCGGACTCTTCTTTCCTGAGGCAAGGGTGAACTCACCGAACCGTATTGCTTCTGATTCGATGAGCATATCTATGAGACGATGGGTCACCATGGTACGTCTTTCACTCCGAGTTTATAACCGATGATATTCACCAGGCGGTGAAGCACCGGGGTTATGATGAGGATGACAAGAATGATGGGAAGAGTCAGGGTTGAGAAGACAAAAGAGGGGGCTCCGACTGCTGTCAGGATCCATGCACCTAGGACGAAGTCATACTGATCTGCCAGGAGCCATTCCCCTCCCCGTTCGATGCCTGCCCGCCGTTTGAAGAAACTTTTGACCATATCCCCGAGAAGGGCTCCGGTCGCGAGCAGAAAGACCGGGATGATTCGCAGCTCCGGAAGGAAGGAAAAAGCAGGGATATCATGAAGCCAAATCTGGATGATCCCCACAAGACAGCCGCAGAGTACTCCCCCCGCAAATCCCCTGATGGTCTTCCCGTCTCCCAGGACCCGTCGGCCATCACGCCAGACCATCCCCCCGTCAACGGGTCTGCCCCCGCCTACAGCGGCTGCTACCGGATTCGGGATGTATGCAGGGAGCATTATCCAGAAGGCTGATGCAATAATGTACAGGAGATCGAAGATTATAGATGCTCACTCCTGAATACATATAAGGGTCCAATCTGCATAAATAACAGATACAACTGTTCGCACTGATTCTACGAATCACATAGTGGGTGATATTATGCTTCTGAAAAAGACCAAAAGTCTCTGTCCTACATGT
>CAZSVH010000069.1:0-10068 GCA_964610235.1 uncultured Methanospirillum sp.
AGGGATTTTCCCCTGAAAGGGCTGCATAGACGGGCCCTCCCGTCCGGAGAATCCAGTGGATACCGGAATGGAACCGGCTGGTGAGAAGACGAGTGATTGGTGCCCTCAGGATTCCCTGCATGATCTGCTCTCCTGATGTCCGGGGTATCCCGGAAGGATGCTCCATCCTCTGCACCCATGGAAGGGGAGAAGAACGAACGATCTGAGCATCAGGGAGGTCATTGGTACTGATGAGACGAGACCCTGATGCTCATGTTCACCTTATATACCAACTGATATAATACTTGCTATTCCAGATCTGTCCTCCCGCGAGGGGTGGTGCATCCGGCAGAAAAAAACACAACCCATAAGTCCCGGAACCCCGATCTCCCTTTAGTTACCTATGACGATGATGACGAATCTCTTCCCCCTGATCACCCGGGCAGGACTGCTCCTCCTCCTCCTGGGATGTACTGCCGCATGGGCCGGAGCGGCGTCTCCGGCCTTTGCCGAAAGCAGCAGCCCCCGATGGGAAGGGAGCGGACCGGTCCCGAACCCCTCCCTGGCATCACCCCTCTATGCCATCACCCATTTTGATAATGCACAGAGTGATTCAACTCCATACGGACCTCCTGCCGGTACCTTCCCGATTGATCCCATCGCGCAGCCGGTGGTCTGCGGTGGCCCGATCAACATCATGACCTTCGCTTCTCCTGATAAGGACTATCTCTGGGTCGTCGGGACCAGCCATGTTGGATACGTGAGTATCGCAGACGGCAATTTCTCTCTACTGGCGTCGTACGAGGCGCTTGCCGAGTCGACCGGTGGCATCCTCGCACCAATCCCGGAGGAGAACTTCAGGAGCTTCGGGAAGGCATCGGCAGTCGGGATGAATGTCTCAGTGATGAACGAGACTCTCTCTGAACTCTTCGGCCCTCATTACGATGCCCGGTTCAAGAACGGTTTTTACTCGGTCGTTGATAACGAGAATGTTCTCTACTCAGACTTTGGCGGTGACCTCTATGCCTTCACTCTGACCGACCCGGCAGATCCCGCGGCAGGGATCACCCGGCGTTCCGTGATCCGGGATGTCATCACCACGATCCAGGGTGAAGAGTATCCTGCGGGGACGAGACTCTTCGGCCTCTCCATGACCTATGACGGGCACCTCATCATCACCTTCAGTAACGGGATCGCGGTCATCGACCGGAACCTCGATCCGGCGACCGCCTCGCTGTACCGGTTCGGGGAGGGCGAGTTCCTGACGAACGCACCGGCGGTGGATGAGAAGAACGGGATCTACGTGGCATCGGATACGATCATGCGCAAGATCGTCTGGGACGGGACAACCCTCTCGGATGATGAGGCAGACGGTGCCTGGTCCTGCCCGTATCCCCAGTCTGAACAGCCTCCGATCATCAAGGTAGGGGCCGGGACGGGATCATCACCGACCCTGATGGGATTCGGAGAGGACGCGGACAGACTCGTGGTCCTGACCGATGGCGCCAGGCAGATGAACCTGCTCGCGTTCTGGCGTGATGATATCCCTGAGGGATCCCCCCGGCTTGCCGGGAGTATCCCGGTCACCTGTGGATTTGAGCCACTCCCTGACTGGATTCAGTCAGAACAGTCGGTCGTGGTATCAGGATACGGGGCCTTCGTGGTGAATAATATCCCGGCGAATATCAGCGGGGAACTGGTAAACCAGAACAAGATCCTGCAGGTCTCCCTGATGGGACCGGCATACGAGACGTCGTATGGGGTCGAGCGGTTCGAATGGGACCCGGTGGCGGATGCCTGGTCATCGGTCTGGGCCCGCCCTGATGTCTCCTCCACCAGCATGGTCCCGATCCACAGCAGTTCAGCCGGGATGGCCCTCATTAACGGATACCGGAGCCCGGGTGGCTGGGAGGTGCTCGGCCTTGACTGGGAGACCGGTGAGACCGTTCATCAGACCGTCTTTGGTGACATGAACTTCGGGAACGGGGCGTACGCCATCCTTCAGTACCTGGAAGACGGATCCCTCCTCTTCAACTCGTTCATGGGACCGATGCGGATCGACTATCCTTCGGCCTGATGTATCCCCTTTTTTCAGGCTCTTCCCGCACGGATGCGAATCTTTTATCTGCCGGAGATGCCGGACCAGGGGGAGACAGGGGCAGGATTTCTCAGGCAGCCGTCTGGTCTGAATCCTCTCCGGCGTCCGAGAGGATCCGACCCATCCGGGTGTAAAACGCTGAGAGTTCCCGCCGGTACTGATCCGGTGGGATCGCCTCTGCCTGGTGACCGGAGAGCTGCAGGATCCGGTCACAACGGGCGATGAGCATCTCCATCGCGGATCCGGCGATGATCAGCCCGGTACTGCCAAGCCAGTCACGGTCTTGGGAGACGAGTTCAGAGAGGGGCCTGACCGCCTCGGTGGTACAGGAACAGGGGATCAGGAGATTCATTGCAGCAGCATCCTCGTCGATCACAATGACAGATCGCTCCCGCCGGATCGCCTCCTGTATCATGAAGGCCATCGAGAGGGAACCGCTCCCCCGTCCGGTGGCAGACCGGACCGTGCCCCCCATCCCGGGGGGAAGGGAGGTGAAGAACCGGCTGACATCACCGCCCCTGATATCACGGTTCGTAGCATCAACCCGGACGACTCCCGGCACCGTGACCAGGTGTTCCCGCCCATCGCCGGCAGCATGGTCGTCCTCCCCTGAGAGGATCGCCTCCAGGAGCGAGGTCTTCCCCTCGGCATTCGCCCCGGTGATCGCAAAGACCTCCCGCTGCCGGATTCCAAGACCGGTGATCGTCGCACCGGTCCCGGCACCCTCAACCTCGACCGGATCAAGGGCAGAAGGACAGGTGAACGGGATATGAACACCCTGCTTGGGCCCTGCAACCCGGTACCAGCACCGGTGCCGGGTGATATCCCTGGCCGGGCGGGTTCCGTCACTGATGAACGAGACGAGGCCGAGGGAGGTGAGGCGGGTGCGGAGATCCTGTTGGTCCCAGACCACCCGGGCTGCCTGGTCCAGGGACCGGGAGGAGAGGGATCGGGTGATATCCCGGACCGCGTCCGCATACCGGTTCAGCACCCCGGCTATCTCAGGAATATGCCCGGTATCCGGGGGACGGTACGGAAGGGTTCCCCTGAGAAGGAGTTCAATGCCGCCGGGAACCACCCGGTTCTGATCATCAGGCCTCCAGAGATGGGTGGCCATCCGGGAGGGGGAGGATGCGATGGTGCAGGGTTCATACAGGGCAGCATACCACATATCACCGCCGGATTCAGGCCCGGCAAGGGGGCAGAGGCCGGGATGATGGTGAGACTCCTTCTTGATCCGCTCGATGATGAGATGTACCGCCCCTGCCAGTGACAGGGGCGGGATATCCGGATCGCACGGCAGACTCCCGGGAAGGAGGATCGGAATGGCGAAGACCAGTTCCCTCCGTCCCGGGGACGGGACAAGGTAGGCATCGGTCCCGGTCCTGAATGGTCTCCTGACCATTACGCCCTCGCCCCCAACCGCTTCGAGCAGGTCAGGGAGGAGCCGGTTCCAGGTCAGGGAGGGAGGGTCCATCGATCACCGTCCGTCCGGGACCATCCTGAACTCAGGTGTCGCAGGCCTGTCTGCCATCTGGATGACCAGGGGATCCGGGTTCACCGGTCTGTGGGATGGTCAGTCATAAAACGATCCACTGCCCTCATGGAGGGTGTTTCATTCCCGGGATGCACGGCGAATGAGGAGGGATCGATCCCCAGGTACCTCATGAACTCCCGGATGAGCGGATTCGTATACATTCCGTCCGGGTTTCCTGAGGAGAGATCATCCACCACCTGGAAGAGGGAGGCGTTCACCATCGAGAATACGGTATCCCCTTCTGTGCCATAGGAGATGTCGATCCCCAGCCATGAGATGATCGCAAACAGCATCCTGATATCATCACCGGCTCCCGGGGCCGGTGAGATGTTTCCGGTATCCGGGGCCGGACCGGGAGAGGGATGATCGCCCCCCTCGTCTCCCCGCCCGCTGACCGGACAGAGCAGGAGGGTGACGAGGAGGCTGAAGATCACCGGGCCTCGGACCGGGTATCGGTTCATGGTGGGTAGATCCTCAGGGAGTACTATACATCTCTCTTTATCTGTCTTTGCACCGGCTGATGAGAACATATACGGGATCAGGATCAGTCACCCGCCATGCTCTGCCGGTATTCCTGACAGAGGGATCCCATCACTCAGTGGAACTCATCCGAACCAGGATTCTGCTGGTGCTCCATGATGACGAGAGAGACGGGAGGACTGATTCGTGTCCCGGACTGGAGAGGAAGAGAGATGATTCCCCCTCTGTCCGGAGGCGCCCCGCGGCCATCCATGCCAAATTCCAGGTTGGAAACCATCTTCGTTCTCCTGCTGCTATCTCCCGTCGTTCCCGGTATTCAGGGTCTGAGGGGAGATTGAGAGATCGTTAATCGGATCGGAGAATCAATGTATTTCTCAAAACAATAACATAATTAATAAATTAACATCTCTTGTATACCTTACGACGAGTTCCATTCAGAATCATCCACCCGGACGACTGACCCATACCGGAGACCCTATGACCAGACCAGGCACCCATTCTTCACCCGAACCCGATCCTGCACGGAACGGATCGCCCGTGCTTCCTGAAGATATCAGAGATATTGGAGAGAGGCCCATGCCTTCCTCCTCCCTGAAGGTGATCCTCTATCTCCTCCCGCCTATTATCCTGGGATGGTCTTTATTCATGGGGAGATTTGAGGTTGATCCAGGGAATGTCCCCTGGATCCTCATCGACCAGATTCTCCCCCTCGAGCAGACCTGGTCCAGTGCAGAAGAGACGATCATCATCCAGGTCCGTCTCCCCCGGATCCTGGCAGCCCTGATGGTGGGAGCCGCCCTCTCCACCGCCGGTGCTGCGTACCAGGGGTTGTTTAAAAACCCGCTTGTCTCTCCTGATATCCTGGGGGTCTCATCCGGGGCAGGGTTTGGTGCCGCAATCGCCATTCTGGTGGCATCTCCAACCTGGATGATACAGGCCTGTGCGTTTGCGGGGGGGGTTGCGGCAGTCCTCTGCACATACCTTCTCTCCAGGCTGTACCGGAGTGGTCAGATCCTGGTCCTCGTCCTCTCCGGGGTGATCGTCTCGGCATTCTTCGGAGCACTCCTCTCCATCACGAAGTATGTGGCAGATCCCTATGAGAAACTCCCGACGATCATCTTCTGGCTGATGGGAAGTCTCTCCTCGGTAAGATACCCGGATCTCTACGCCATCGCGCCGGCCATGATCCTCGGAGGAGGGGTCCTTATCCTGATACGCTGGCGTATCAATCTCCTTTCGCTCGGGAGTGACGAAGTCCGGACCCTTGGTGTTGATGTCACCCGTATCACCCGGGTCATCATCGTCAGTGCAACTCTTCTGACTGCCGCTTCGGTCTGTATCAGCGGGGTGATCGGATGGGTCGGCCTTGTGGTCCCTCATCTCGGCAGAATGATCACCGGCCCGGATTATCAGCGGCTCCTCCCGATGACCATCGTAATCGGTGCCTCCTTTCTTCTGGTGATGGATGATCTCTCCCGGACCCTCATCGCTACCGAGATCCCGCTTGGCATACTCACCGCACTCCTTGGTGCTCCGTTCTTTGCCTACCTGCTCTGGAGGAGGAAGACCGGATGGGCATGACTTTCAGCTCACATGACCTCAGGTTCAGCTGGAACGGGCACCGGGATGTCTTCTCCCGGGTCTCCTTCACCCTGAATCCCGGAGAGCTCTTCTGTATACTGGGTCCGAACGGGACCGGCAAGTCAACCCTGCTCAGGTGCCTGATCGATCTCCTTGACGTGAAGGATGGAACGGTCCGGATCAACGGGTCCGATATCCGGAGGATGGATCGGCAGGAACTCTCCCGAAAGATGGCGTTTGTCCCCCAGGGGTATGACGTCGCGTTTCCCTACACCATCCTTGAGTACGTCCTGATGGGGAGGGCACCCTATATCTCCCCGTTTTCCTCGCCATCCGGAGAGGATGTGAGAATTGCACAGGGAGCAATCGCACAGGTCGGGATCGGGCACCTGATGGACCAGCCGGTCAATGAGGTGAGCGGAGGGGAACACCAGATGGCCCTCATTGCCCGTGCCCTGGCCCAGGAACCGGAAATTCTGCTGCTTGATGAGCCGACATCACATCTCGATTTCGGGAATCAGATGCAGGTCCTCTCCCTGGTCGAGCGGCTTCGGATGAAGGGGATCACGATCATCATGACCTCTCATTTTCCGGATCATGCATTCATCGTATCAGACAAGGTAGGAATCATGAAGGACGGGGAATTCTCCATGATCGGTCCTGCAGAGGAGGTGATTACGAGCGATGCCCTGAAGGATACCTACCAGGTTGATGTCAGGGTCGAATACATCGAAGTGGCAGGCAGAAACGTCTGCATTCCGATCCGGTACCGGCCAGGGTCTGCAACTCCGGCAGAGTCTGTTCTTGACCAGATCATCCGCAGTTACTCTGATTCCAACAGCCGGTGCACCAATTGCGGGCTGGTGACCGAGGCCGGGAGCATCCTCTGGTCATAGCTGTGCCTCCGGGATGACCGGGGTTGACCGGAGACGGGGAGATCTGCATCCCTCCTCATGATGGAAGGCTCCGGACAGGGCCGTGTTCACGGAAGAGATGATGCAATCTGAACAGTTTCAGCCTTATTTCTTCTACAGACGATTGAAAACTGAGAAAACCCGTACCTCTGGAGAATCATGCCGGTACTCCTGCAGTCCTCCTCCAGGTGAGGGAGGATCCTCCGCGAAAAGAAGGGGTTCTGCAGATCATGGACCAGGATCCGGATGAAAGGATAGGCTACCCGGCATCCAAGCACGTTCTGATGTGCCAGCCAGTGCCTCCGGCTGTGTTCATCAAGGCCGTCTTCTATCAGGGCAAAGACTTCAGGCGGACACCGGTCGGTTCCGATATCTGCTGCATCAGCAAGACGGAAGAGGGCGGCCATCAGGGATACACGATGGTCTGAACCGTAATTGGAGATCCGGGTCAGATCGGCCCGGCTGTCGTGACACCTGACGACTGTATCAAGAGCCTGACGCTCACTCTGCACCACCAGGTCCCTGATGACCGGATCGCGGCGGATCATATCACCGGAGAGATCTGCATGGGTTCCCCGGTTATGAACCGATTCCGGGTGCAGGTAGCCGAGATCATGAAACCAGGCTGCCATATACAGGAGGGCAGTCTCCTCCGTGGATGGGGACAGACCGGGGATGGTGAAGATGCAGTTGAGATGCCTGATAATCGCACGGGAATGTCCGATTCCGTGTGACTGGAATACCGGGAGTCCACGGGGGATGAACGGGAGCAGCCGGATGGCATACCGCTCTGCCCGTTCGACCTGTGAAAGGCGGACCGGGTCATGGGATAAGGCCTGATAAAAGGGTTCTCCATACGGATCCATCATCATCTCCCGGGGGACTGTATATCAGGGTCGTCTGATCGTAAATTTACGGGCCGATGTCTCAAAAAAGTGATACCCGGAACCTCCCTGCATGATCGTCAACAGGATCTCATCAGGGTCTGAGACGAGGATGCCACCGATGGCACTCACTCCCCGTCTGAAGAGGATGTCCGGAATCATGCTTACGCTCGGACCGCCGATGATGACCGGGATTCCCTGAGGGGTCCGGGAGAGGAGATCCTCGGTGGTACCGGTGACGAGCGTGGCCCCGGTCATTACCACTCCGCCGGCCTGTGCAAGAACCGCATCCTGATCTTCGGGCTGGACAAAAAGGGGAGCTCCTCTTCTTTCAGTGCATCACGGTTCAGTTCAAAGATACGGTACGGAACACCCCTGCTCCTCAGCCGGTGAACCACGGGCCAGAGGGCACCAACCACGACGA
Organism: uncultured Methanospirillum sp.; assembly: GCA_964610235.1. Taxonomy (GTDB): domain Archaea; phylum Halobacteriota; class Methanomicrobia; order Methanomicrobiales; family Methanospirillaceae; genus Methanospirillum. Next base: position 7,898 of record CAZSVH010000069.1, read on the forward strand.
CCGGCCGGGAGGGATCGACGGTATCCAGGAGATCGAACGCATCGGTGTCATCCTCGACCCGGTACCGTTCCTTAGGGCTGTGCTGAAACACCCAGGAGGAGAGGGCATTGACCACGCTGATGATGACCCCCCTGACAAGCGGGGCAGGTGATGAGGAGTGGGTGAGGATCTCCTCAACGCTCACCCCTTTCATGCTGCCACAAAAGGGCATGGCACTTGCAGATGTGGTACAGCAGACTGCCTGGGGGATGAGATCGACCGGGGTGAAACAGATACCGCCATGGCCATTGCTCAGCTTTACGCCGGTAAAAAAGACTCCGACCACGACGGTTTCAAGGGTGATATCAGAGAACGGTACCGGAAGCTGTTCTCTGAGTATGGCGATTGTTTCTGAGAGAATGAGATCTTTTTCTTTCGTGTCGTTCTGGATATGAGTCATAAACCGGGTTCCACGCGGATTGAGGACCGGAGAGTATTGATAACCAACATACTCCGGGAATCTTCATCCCTGCGGTATTCCAATAGCATTGTCCAAATACAGGTAAAGAGTTAACCCAATGCAAATGTTAATGATAGTGAATCATCTCCACCCGCCATCCCGTCATCCAAAGATGAAGAGATGGATGAGAGTTCGCCCTTCTGCGGCCATTACGGGAAGCACCGGTGATGATGCGGTTATTCGTCCTCCAATACCCACCAATATCGGGAAGAGCATACCGTTCAGCATTCATCACATCAGACCGGAGATCATCAGGATCCCGATTCTCTCTCATCATGCCCAACGGGAGGGCCGCTGATCTCCTTCCCGGCAATCAGACAATCATCCCGACAGGGGCACGCTTCTGAGTTATCTGAATGGTTCCTGAGGATTTCCCTGAGGATACCCTCAGCTGCTTCTTCTTCATCTGACCCGGCCTCAATTATCAGCGATGGCCAAAGTCCCCACCGTCTCATGACCTCACTCAGAAAACACCGCCTGACCGTCCAGATCATCGGGGGGGTCGGCAGGGTGAGGAGACGGTCAATACCCTCAGACCAGATCGCTCCCATCAACTCAAATCTGCCGACCTCATCGATCACCAGGAGGTCGGTTTCAGCAGGGTCACGTGCCTCGGCCAGGATCCGGTATCCACGGTACAGCACGTCAGGTCTGAAATAATACGGGCCATGCTGGATGTTTTCCGGTACCCTGGTGCGTGAACAGAACTCTTCTGATCTTCCCGTGGCAAGATCGAGGAGAGAGAATCCGGCACGCAGACCATCGCTGAACGTCCCGGGTGCTGCAAACCCCCTCACATTCAGCCCTCTCCTGCGGAGTTCTGCAACAATGTTCAGGAGGAGCGTTGTCTTCCCCTCCCCCTGCCCGCCGGTGATAAAAAAGACCGGTCGGGGAGGCACGGGGGAGTCCCTTATCCGGTGGTCCATGCCATCATCCCGCGGTACACTTCTGAATGGGTGCGGTACATGCCATCCGGTGATGAATGGTGATAATACGAACGGATATTCTCCCTCTGCTCATCGCTGAGTTCCTGGTTCAGTTCCAGGTATTCGATCGCCCGTTCAGCCGCCTCAGGCCAGGCCAGTTCCATATCCTCAGATCGGTGAACAATGCGTAATGCCGGATGGATGCCCTGGAGATAGAGATACATGAAGGGAAAGACCAGCCCGGTGTGAACATACGTTTCTTTCGGGACGATTCCCGGAACCACGGCGTAAATCTCTTCAGGAATCTTCGCATGATCTGCCCTGATGAAACCGCTGTAATAACACCATTTCCGTGAACATGCCACCATCTTCTCAAAGGTTCCGACATCCTTGATCCCGGGAGTAAACGAGGCGATGACGAGATCAAATGCATCCCGAAGACCCAGCCGGTCAATGTCTGCAGACCACCATGACCCTTCCACGGTCCTGATACTGAGATTCCGTTCCACTGCCGTCTCCCTGATCCGATCGAGCATGCCGGTTGAGATATCAACGGCCGTCACCACGGCTCCTGCCTCTGCCAGGGGCAGCGCCAGGGATCCGGGTCCGCATCCGATGTCCAGGACGGTTGATCCACCCGGGGCAAATCCGACCTCTCCGAGAATACTGAAGAATTCAGCGGTCTTCTTCTCCCGCCGCTCATCATCCACATCCCGGGAAAAACTCCCTGAGCGTTTGTTCCACCG
>CAZSVH010000070.1:0-9926 GCA_964610235.1 uncultured Methanospirillum sp.
GTGACCAAGTGGGGTATCGGGTCAGGTGTCGGTCTCTTCATTATCGCCGGTATCTCCCAGGCGCTCATCAACGGGTTCATCAACTGGACACCGGTCAATGACGAGTATGCCGTCGGGTTCTTCCCGCGGCTCTTCCAGGTGGTACTGGATGGGGCGAACTTCATCCAGTACTTCGGGACTGATCTCATCGCGTTCATCACGACCATTGGTATCTTCCTCCTGATTGTGTATGTCGAGTCTACCCGGGTTGAGATCCCGCTGGCTCACACGCAGGTCAGAGGTGCCAGGGCACGGTTCCCGGTCAAACTCATCTACGCCAGTGTGCTGCCGATGATTCTCGTCCGTGTGCTCCAGGCGAACGTCCAGATGGTCGGTCTGTTCCTGAACAATGTCGGAATCACCATCTTCGGAGAGTTCCAGAACCAGACTCCGGTCAATGGTCTGATGTGGTTCCTTGCACCCATCAACTCCCCGTCTGACTGGATGTGGTGGATGCCGAGTTATGTCGGGTCCCATGCACCCTGGGAAGTCTTCCTCAGGCTGGGTATCGATGCTTTCGTGATGATCGTCGGTGGTGCCATCTTCGCACTCTTCTGGGTGAAGACCGCTGGTCTTGACTCCAGTGCCGTCGCCCGTCAGATTCAGAACTCTGGCATGTCCATCCCCGGATACCGGCGGAGTCCGGCCATCCTGGAGAAGGTGCTTGACCGGTACATCCCGCGTGTCACCGTCATCGGCGGGGTCTTCGTCGGGCTGATGTCCGTCATTGCAAACCTCTTCGGGGTGATCGGTGCGGTATCGGGCACGGGTCTGCTGCTGACCGTGAGTATCACCTACCGCCTCTATGAGCAGATCGCCAGTGAGCAGATCATGGAGATGTATCCCTTCATGAGAACGTTCTTTGGCAAGGAGTAACAGAGGATATTACCTATGGCTGGGAAGAAGGTTATCATAACGGGTGTTCCGGGAGTAGGAAAGACGTCAGTGATCAACGAGTCAATAAAACGTCTTGAGACTGAAGGAATCCCCTACCAGAACATCAATTTTGGAACCTTTATGTTCGAGGTCGCCCAGCGGGAGGGTATTGTCAGTGACCGTGATGCGATGCGCAAGCTCGATAAGGATGCCCAGAAAAGGCTCCAGCAGCTCGCATCACAGGCGATCGGACGGATCGAGGGGAATGTCATCATCGATACACATGCCTCGGTGAAGACACCGGCCGGGTTTCTGGCCGGACTCCCTGAGTGGGTGCTCCGTGAGCTGAAACCTGACACCATCATTCTCGTCGAGACCGACGAGGATCAGATCCTGAAGCGACGCCTCTCTGATGCAACACGGGTACGTGACATTGAGGGTGCACGTGCCATCGCTGATCATCAGAACTTCAATCGTGCCGCTGCTGCCGCGTATGCGACGATCACCGGCTGCACGATAAAATATATCACCAATGCTGATTTTCTCATCGAACGTGCGGTTGATGAGATGATGCAGACCCTCCGGTGACGGTTTCATGGGTTCGTCCAAGTCTGCGAATATGAGTATGATGCCCCTCCTTCTTGCGATGGGGCTCATCATGGTTGCCAGTATCGAGGTGGTACGGGTCTCGCTGGGCACCGGTCTGAACGTCCTGCTCGGCCCTCTGGTCGATACGTTTCTGATTCCGTTCTACGTGGTCATCATCGTCCTCTCCGCGATGACCGGTTTTTACTCCTCCATCATCCAGAAGTATACGATTGATTACCGGAAGATGAAAGAGACCCAGAACCGGATGAAGGAGTTCCAGAAAGAGTACCGGGAAGCGATGCTCTCCAAGGATGAGAAACGGATCAAGAAGATCGAGGCAAAGCGCGACGGGATGATGAAAGATCAGCTCGAGATGAGCCAGGCACAGTTCAAACCGATGGGGTACATCATGGTCATCACTCTCCCCATCTTCTTCTGGCTCATCTACCGGCTGGATCATTTTGATGCGATGATCACGATGCCGTTCGTCGGGAATGTCCCGCTTACCGCGGCCATTCTCGGTCCGGTGCCGGCATGGATGATATGGTATATGCTCTGCTCGATATCACTCTCACAGGTCATCAGAAAAGCCCTTGATATCGGGGGCATCTGATCCATGCGGGTGACCATCAGCGGTCTTCCCGGGAGCGGGACCACCTCCCTCACCTATCATCTTGCCAGTGCTCACCGGTTCGATGTCATCTCTGCCGGAGAGGTCTTCCGTCAGATGGCAAAGGAGCGGGATATGAGTCTGGGGGAGTTCGGGGCATTCTGTGAAAATGATCCATCGGTGGACCGGCTGATCGATGAACGGCAGCGGGAGATTGCCCTCTCCCAGGACCAGATCCTGATCGAGGGACGGCTCTCGGGATGGATGATCCCGGAGGCGGACCTGAGAATCTGGCTGAAGGCCTCTCTCGAGTGCCGGGTCCGGAGGATCCTTGATCGCGACCGGTTTGCTGACTTTGAAGCAGCGATGACGGCCACGGCTGAACGGGAGGCGAGTGAGGCACTCCGGTATAAGCAGTACTATGATATCGATATCAACTCCCTGGACCCCTATCATCTGGTCCTTGACACCGAGATGTGGACCGTGGATCAGCTGGGCAGCATCGTTGCCACTGCTCTGCAGGCGGGCCCGGTGAGTGGTCCGACGTCCTGATCCGCTCTTTTCTCCAGGACGGGAAGGTCTTTTCTCCCTATCTCCGGTCCACCAGTCGCTTTGGCCGTCCCCTGATATGATGGAGTTCGAGTCCGCCCGGGCTGGTCACGTTCACGCTGATTCTGAATGTATCGTCACTGAAGGCCCCTTCCAGGGGTGGGAGGTGTGCGAGGAGGTTCGCGGTGATGACCCCTTCGATATGCCTGATATCACACGAATCCCGATCTTCGGCCTCGACTGATATCCGGAGCGTCACCTCACTCTCCTCGTCCCCGTAGATGAAGGCCTCATACTCCCCGGTGAGTGATCCCAGGATCTCAGGCTGGAAGACGGCCCGTTCGATGTCGATCCGGTTGACGGGCACCTCGAAGATATGGGTGGTCTCGGTCTCACGCCAGGGGTTCTGGATCCGCATATGGGTTCTCCCGCATGAGCACCGGTTCCGGCTGATGACCGTCGTTGTGTCGTCGGTGTCATAGTTGATGAGGAGTGATCCACACTGTTCCCCGGGTTTGAGCAGGGTCGTCAGGACGATATGGCCGGGGATCCCGTCCTTGACGTACCCGTCATGCTTCTCGTTGAAGATGTCCATATGGACGATGTCCTCGGGGACATGGAGGCCGTCCACGGCAGTGCACTCCCCGCACATCGTTCCTTCGGTACTCCCGTAGGTGTTGAAGACCTCGCAGTCATAGATCTCCTCCACATACCGGCGTGACTCGGGTGCGAAGCTCTCTCCCCCGGCAACCAGGCGTTCGATCGAGGATTCTGCCGGATCGAGCCCCTCTGCCTTCATCCTCCGGGCGAGCCTGATAAACTTGAAGATGCTGCCCACGATCCCGGTCGGCCGGTACGCGTTCAGGAGCCGGATCGGGAACGTGCATTTCCCGGTCGGGATGATGGTCATTCCGATATCACGCGCTGCAAGGGTCATCGTGTTCGCCCCGACATTCATCCCGTAACTGGCACAGATGATCATGCGATCGCCGGCAGAGAATCCCTGTGAGACGAATATCCTGGCGTATTTCTCGGCATACCGCTTCCAGTCCTCCCAGGTCAGGAAGAAACTCTTGGGTGTTCCCGATGTTCCGCTCGTCTCGTGGATGGTGTAGATCCCCTGCCACTCATGGCTCCTGAACATGAATTCCGGGGTATGCGGAGGCTGGTTCTCCCTGACTACCTGGCCTGAAATGATCGGAAGTTCGATGAGGTCTTCGTGGCAGGTGATCTCCCCGGGACTGATCTTATTCTGTCTGAAGAACGAACGATAGAAGGGAGAGTGCTCAGCAGCATATCTGATAGTATAGGTGATCCGTTCATCGATGACGGCCTCAAGATCCCCCCTGGGCAGGGTCTCGATATCGGGGTTGAAGAACCGGTGGGAATGCATTTTTGATTCATAGGAGAGAGAGACTCATATACATTTGCTGTCCATGGCTGATGAAGAACCGGTGATCTGCCGATCCCTGATTATCAGATGGCTGACCGCAGGAGTGACAGCTCTGGCTCTTCTCCTCCTCTTCTCCCCGTCTGTTGCCGGGGTTGATCCCTACTCGCCGATCCCGGTCTCCTATTATCAGGCAGAGAGGGTCAATGACACGATCCCTGGCATGCTCGAGGCTGGTCAGACCTACCCGGCGACGATCACCTTCAGGAATACCGGCATGGTTTCGTGGAACTGGGGGGTGGAGAAGTTCGGGATGCTCTACCAGGGACTGCAGTCCTCCATCGGGGTGGATCCAGAGTTCTCCCGGCTGGTGCCGGGAAGGGATATCGACCCGGGTTCAGAGATCACCTTCCCGCTGGTGCTGACCCCGCCGGAGAAGCCAGGGGATTATACCCTCAGTTTCTCCATGGCGACCCTGAAAGGGGAGGAGTATGTCACCTTTGCCGAGTCCTCCTCCCGGGTGGTCACGGTCATCTCCCAGTCAGGGATATCATCCGGGTCGGTCGGTTCGATCATCGTGACATCCGATCCATCGGGTGCCGAGGTCTCTGTCGGGGGAGATCGGCGGGGGGTGACCCCGCTGACGATTCCGGATCTCAGTCCGGCAGTCTATGAACTGACCGTCTCCTCCCCTGAGTACCGGAGTAAGGTCATCAGGGTCACCGTGGAGGCGGGGAGCGTGAGCCGGCTCCATGCCGTGATGGCAGAGGCCGGGATACCCGGGGTGATCACCGAGAAGGACCAGCGGTATACCCTGATCGGGTTCCTCACGGCGAATCTGCCCCTTCTGATCCTCACCATCGCGGTCATCTTCTTCGGCCTGCAGATGCTGATGATGGATACCACCCGGTTCCCCGAGCATCACCCGGTCCGCAGGTTCCTGCGACCGATCACCGTCGTCCCGGTCTCGTTTGACGGGAGCCGGCGGGGATTGCGTCGGGGTGCCCGGGGAGGCAGAGGGGAAGCGGCAGGGCCGGGTGAAGGTGCAGAGGACGGGAGCGGGAAGAACGAGGGGTTCGTGAAGGCACGGACTGAGGGCCTGACTGGAACGAGGAAGAAGAAATCCCTCCTGACAACGGAGCGGGATGGTGGGGGGAGACGGAACCGTTCATCCGGGGAAGAGGAGGAAGAGGGGAAGCAGGCGGTTCCTGAGAGTGATCAGGAGTATCAGGAGATCTCCAACCCTCTCGGATTTCCGGACCGGCTGAAAGACCGGTACGAACCGCTCGGGGTTGCCGGTGACGACTCCTATGCCCGGGTGTTTAAGGTACGAAAGCTGGAGAACGGAAGCATCCGGGCACTCAAAGTCTCACATTCAAAGAATACCGGGAGTGAGATCCTTCAGAAGGAGTCATCGGTCTGGGGGAACCTGAAGCATCCGAACGTGGTGAAACTCTACAAGGCAGAGTTCGATGATGACCTCAGTTTTCTGGACCTTGAGTACCTGGAGGGGATTCGGTACCGCGGGAATTCCCTGACCTCCCTCTCGGCGCTTCCCAAACCGCTCAGGGAGAAGTATGCCCTCTCCCTGATCCGCGATATTGCAGCAGGCCTGAAGTATACCCACAGCCAGGGAATCCGGCATTATCACCTGCAGACCGGTGACATTCTCCTCACCCCGCAGATGCGGGCGAAGATATCCGGGTATGCCAGGGGGAAGAATGAACTGGGATTCTCGGTCCAGGAGTCCGAGACCCGGAAGGCAGATGCTGCGTATATTGCCCCTGAACAGAAGGACGAGGCACGGTTTGGGAACCCGGGGATGAAGACTGATATCTACCAGCTGGGGGTGATCCTGTATGAGCTCCTGACCGGTCTGTTTCCGTACAGCCCGGAAGCAGCAGTACGGGCCGGGGACCACTCCTGGCAGGGGACCGGGGAGAACCGGCTGATTCTGCCGTCTGAACTCCGCGGGAATCTGGCCCGTTTCGATCCTATCCTCTTCAGGATGCTCTCCCGGGACAAAAATGAACGATACCCGACGATCGATGCGTTCCTCTCTGACCTGGATGAGGTTGCTCCTCCCGGGGAATGACCTCAGACCGGCATATAGATAACCCGGTGTGCGAATCTGAGGTATCAGGGGTGTTGCATGAACGGTTCGGGGACTCTGCTGATTCTGACTCTTGTTGTATTCGCCGCCGTCTGCTGCACCCTGCCGGCGGGTGCAGCAGAGTCCGGCGGGTACCGGGACCTCGGGTTCGGCCCGTCGTACGTGAGCAACACTATCCCTGACCGGCTCGAACCCGGGCATATCTACCCGGTCATGGTCACGTTCAGGAATGCCGGGCTGATTGTCTGGGAGAACCGGAACCACCGGGTGGGCCTGGTCTGTGGAGCTGACCTGCAGCAGTTCGTCGTCACTCCTTCCTTTGTTGCCATCCCGGACCAGGCAGCGGTACCACCCGGCAGAATGGCGACCTTTGCCTTCTCTCTGCTCCCGGTCGGGGTTCCGGGGGAGTACACACTCCCGTTCTATGTCTCGTTCAGAACCGCCATCGGGGACACTCCGGTCACAGAAGTCTTTTCCAGGAAGGTCCGGATCGTTCCGACGGACGGCATCTCCTCTCCTGGAAACGGCTCGATCGTGGTGGAGAGCCCCCTCAGCGGCCTCCTGGTCTCGCTGGGAGGAGTCGGGATGGGGAGCGTCCCCTGTATCATCCCTGACCTCCTCCCCGGATCCTATGAGGTCGAGGTCGAGGGGGACGTGTTCAGGCGGAGCTTCCCGGTTGATGTTCAGAGAGGAACGCTTTCACGGGTGTATGTCGATAATGCTACCGCGGAGCCGAGGATCATTCATACCCGTGCCGGTATCGTCTCTGACGGGACCCTGATCGGGTATATTGAGACGAATATTCTCCTTATCCTGATCATCTCGGTGTTCATCCTCGCCTGCACCGGACTGATGGTGCACCGGGTCAGGGTCCGCCGGGAAGAGGAGGATACCCTGAGCGGGAAGCACCGGCCCGGGGAGAAGCGGGAGGATGAACGCGATCCTGCAGAGGAGGAGAAAGACCTCCTTGATTCGTATCACTCCCGCACCCGGGTCTTTGAACCGGTCTCACCTGCCGGGTCACCAGGGGCAGGATTGGCCGGGGAGGAGAGACGGCTGGTACAACCCGGCCGGATGAAGCATGCCGCCCCCCGATCCCACCCGGATGAGAGGCAGCCCGGGGGGAAGGGGAGATCCGGGAGAGCCGGAATGTCAGACCACGGGGATCAGGTCCCGGGCCTCTCGCTCTCTCTCCGGGATCTGGAGGTGAATCCCGGGTTTGCCCGTGCCCATATTGCTGCCATGAACCTGTCCGGAGAACCGGTGACCGTGGAAGGGGTACGGGTGGAACCAGGTCTCTCTGCTGAGTTCACAGTCGATGTGGCAGAGCCGGAGACCGATGATCCCGATGTGACGATTCCGCTCATGGTCCTCACCTTGCTGGGGAGAAGGCTGTATCATCACCTTCCGATCCCCTACAACCGGGGGATCGCGCTCCTTGCCCGGGGTGTCCTGGAGAAAGCATACGAGTTTTACCAGGGCATCCTCTCGGCAGACCCGCATCAGACAGAGGCACTGCTCAGAAAAGCCAGGATATTACTCGAATGGGGGCTTGAGGAGGAGGCGGCAGCGGTTCTGGAAGAGATCCTGACGATCCATCCTGATCACGAGGATGCCCGTGCCCTCTCGGGAAGCATCGCGATAAGGAAGAAGATGCGGGAGGAGAAGAGGGCTGAGATGGCAAAAGAACGAAATGTTCCCGGATTTTCAGATCAGCTCTCTGACCGGTACACCCCCATCCGGCTCCTGGGCCGGGATGCATTCGCCTCGATCGTACTCGCAATCCGGATCGATACCGGTGATCTCCGGGCCCTGAAGATCGCCCACGCGGATGCGGATACGGGTGAATCGGTGTACACCGAGATATCGGTCCTCTACCAGCTCCGCCACCCCAATGTTCTGAAGATGTTCAGGGCAGAGTTTCACCCGGTCCTCTTCCTGGAACTGGAGTATGCCTCAGGGATCTCCTGTGGGGAGAGGATCTGCCGGACGGTGGCGGATCTCCGTCATCCGCTCCCCGGGGATCTGGTCTTTGCCCTGATGGAGGGGATAGCATCCGGGGTTGCCTATCTCCACTCCCGGGGGGTGAGGCATTATCACCTCTCACCGCGGTACATCCTCCTGGATGAACCCCTGGTTCCGAAGATATCAGGCCTGATGCGTGCGTCTCTCATCCAGGAAGGGCCGGGAAAGACGGATCCCCTGATGGTCAGGGCACCCGAGCAGGTGCATCCTGAGATCTTCGGAAGACCCGGGAAGCGGACCGATATCTTCCAGCTGGGGGTGATCTGGTACTGGCTGATGACCGGCACCCTCCCCTTCCCTGCGGTTCCGGAGACGGCGGACGGAGCCGAAGCATCATCGTGGGGATATCGTCCGGTGAGTTCATTCTCCCCTTCCCTTGCCCCCTGCGATCCGCTGGTCAGTCGTCTCCTCGCTCCTGACATGCGGAAACGGTATGGGTCTGCTGACGAGTTTCTCGCTGAGCTGAGAGGGGTGTATATGAGCGGGCATATCCCTGATGACGGGTCAGATGAAGAGACGGATGATCGATGACCCGGTTCCCCGGTTCTCACCCGGCACAGGCACACGGGCTGACCTTTACCCCCGGTGTCTGCATCCTGAGCCGGAGCGGGACCAGGCATGCTGCCTGATTGTTCGTGAGATCCGTATCTTTCCCTTCTCTCCCGGGATGCAGGGTGATGATCAGGGTGTATTCGCCCGGCGGAATCCCCCGTGGTACCTGGAATGCGAGGGATACCTTCTGCTGCTCTCCCTCTGTGAGCGGGCTGACGGTGCCGTTTTGCGGGATGAGGGGGTATCCATCCAGGGATCCCGTCATCTGCAGGGCCTCAGGACGGGGATCGTCACCCCCTGAGTTCAGGATGGTGACGGAGGGTCTGATCACGCTCCCGGGTCCGATGAACGATGCCTCTTTCGGGAGGCACACGGTCTCTATCCCGTAATCAGGACCAGCCCCGGGGAGAATAGGGGAGGATTCTGGCTGATCCGGTATATCAGCCATCACTCCCGCGGTGAGGAGAATGCCGGCGATGAAGACCCGGAAGAGGATGACTCCTCTCTCCGGGCGGGATATATCATGCACCTGCTATTTTATCGGATCCATTGTATAAAAAAAGAGTGATATGGCTGGCTGATCCGGTGGGAACCAACCGTATGGGCGGGAGAGGGGTTGTCCGGGATTGTGTTCGGTATCTGCCGAATCAGACCTCTTCGCGGTATACGAGCCGCTCCCGGATCCTGCCGATGCGGTCCCGGGCCTCACGGGTCGCGACCTCGTCTCTTCTGAAGATGCATTCGACGATATCCCCTTCTCTCACCCCCGGGAGGTACCGGAGGGGCACGTGGATGATCTCCTCGGGATCATCCTCAGGGATCAGGATGGCATACCCCTCCTCTATCCGATCCACTCCCATCAGGGTTTTTCCCGGCTCTTTCATCTGTATCTTCTCATCCACAGGCGGTGCAGCAGGGGTGAATGTCTCCGGCCGCCCCGCCACAGAATTCCCGAAGGGCAGAACAGGAACAGTCCCTGGTATCAGATATCTCATCCCCGGCCTGGACGGAGAGGTCTGTACCGTCTGACTGCACGGTGATCGTCCCGGCCGTATCGGTCCGGTAGATCTCTGCCCCGGCCTTCGTCAGATACTGGATAGGATCGCGCTGGGGATAACCATATTCATTGTCCGCTGCAAGGGAGATGATCGCGATCTCCGGGGAGACCCGGGTGATGAACTCTC
>CAZSVH010000071.1:0-9780 GCA_964610235.1 uncultured Methanospirillum sp.
CACTACCGGACCAAGAACCGGCTTGAACTCTACTCCCGGCATCTGGAGGAGCTCGTTGAGGAGCGGACCCGCCAGTTGCGGGATATCCAGAGGTTTGCCGTCATCGGTGAACTCTCCACGATGATCGGGCATGACATGCGCAATCCGCTCCAGGTCATCACCAACCTGACCTTCATCCTGACCCGGAAGATGGAACAGATGAGTCCGCAGGAGGCTGAAATCCTCCGGTTGCATGATATCCCCGGCATATTCTCACGAATCAGTGTTGAAACACAGTATCTCAACAAGATCGTCTCGGATCTGCAGAATTATGCCCGGGAAGTGAATCTGAAGAGTGAACCGATCGATCCGGGGAGGTTTCTCGATCTTCTCCTCTCCTCAATTCCGATCCCTGATTCGGTGACCGTGATCCGTGACTATCAGCCCGGGATTGTGGTGGGGGTGGATCAGACTCTCTTTCGCAGGATCATGGAGAACCTGATCATCAACGCCATCCAGGCGATGGACGGGGGAGGCTCGCTCACCCTGGCAACCCGGGAGGAACATGAACTTATAACCCTCACCGTCTCAGATACAGGTACAGGGATTCCACCCGATGCACAGGATCGGATATTTGAGCCTCTCTTTACAACCAAATCCAAGGGGACCGGGTTCGGTCTGGCAGTCTGCAAACGGCTGGTTGAGGCACATGGAGGAACAATATCCCTGAAATCCACCTCTCCGGCAGGGACCTGCTTTGAAGTCTCTCTGCCGGCCGGGGGGGAGCGTACGTATACGGATGGCTGATACGATGAAACGGATTCTTGTGGTTGATGACGATACCGGTATTCTGGAGAGTACGAAACAGATCCTTGAACTGGAGGGGTATGACGTGGATACGGCACAGACCGCCACCGAGGGGCTGGAGAAGATCGGGACGAATTATTACCATCTTGGTCTTTTTGATATCAAACTTCCTGATATGGAGGGGACTGAGCTGCTCCAGCGCTCCCAGAAGATCAGGCCCGGCATGAAGAAGATCATGGTCACCGGGTTTGCAAGCCTGGAGAACTCGGTGATCTCGCTGAATGCAGGTGCTGACGCCTATATTCTCAAGCCGGTGGACCCGTTCATGCTCATCGCAAAGGTGAAGGAGAAACTCGACGAACAGGACAAGGAGAAGGCGATAGACGGGGAGAAGGTGGCTGAGTTCCTTGAAGAGAAACTGCTGGATGTGAAGAGGTAAATTGGATCCTGATACCATCCCCACCCTCTCCAGGGATGAGGTGATCCGGATGCTGGAGGAGCACGGGGTGGCTGATACCCGGATGCTCCGTGATCCGGCAGTTACCGCCCAGACCATCATTCCTCTCCTGCAGAAATACCGAATCACCGTCCCTGAACTCTTCTTCTCTGCCCTTGCGGATCGCCTGGGCCTGCAGTTCATCGAGAAGGAGGCACTCCTCGCCTCCCGTGATCTCGGGTGCCTCCTTCCGTATAATGTCGGAGCAGAGGCGCTGATCCTGCTCCTGGAGATGAAACCTGATTATCTCCGTGTTGCAACCGCGAATCCGCTGGATCCCTCCATATTTGATCGGCTTGCCGGGGTGTTCCACAAACGGATTGAGAAGGTGGTGGTTGCGACCGGGACCATTACCGCCGTCACCGACGGGTGTTACGAAGGTCCGCATGCCTACAGTGCCCTCAGGGAACTGGTGGACCGGCAGCCGGAAGAGTCTGCATACCGGGTTCTGGTTCCCTGGCAGAAAGGGGCGATCATCCTCGGCATCCTCCTCATGGCACTCCTGGTCACATACAACCCGTATTTTGGCCTGTTTCTCCTCTTTACCGTGGTGAATGTCACGTATTTTGTGATGAACCCGGTGAAGTTCTACATCTCTGTCCAGGGGCTTTCAGGGGTCAAACAGGTCATTAACATCACCCCTGATGATATGAGGGCGATCCCGGATGATGATCTTCCGGTCTACACCCTGCTGGTTCCCCTCTATCATGAAGAGGAGATGCTCCCTCACATCCTGCGTAATATTTCACGGATCGATTACCCGCGTGAGAAGCTGGATGTCAAGATTCTGATGGAGGAGGAGGACACCGAGACTCTTGGAAAGGCACACCGTCTCGGCCTCTTTGGGAATATCGAAGAGGTCATCGCGCCGATGAGCCTGGAGGAGTATCGCCGGTTTCTCAGTATCTTCCACCCGGTGGTGGTTCCCCGTGCAGAACTGAAGACCAAACCCCGTGCCTGCAACTACGGACTGAAGCGGGCACGGGGGGAGTATGTGGTCATCTATGACGCAGAAGACCTCCCCGACCGCGATCAGCTGAAGAAGGTTGCCCTGGCGTTTTCGCGGCTCGGCCCTGAATACGCCTGTGTCCAGTGCCTGCTCAACTTCTACAACTCACGCAGGAATCTCCTGACCCGGTGGTTCTCGATCGAGTACTCCTACTACTATGACTACTACATTCAGGGACTGGACAAGATAGATGCCCCCATCCCCCTGGGAGGAACAAGTAACCATTTCAGGCTCCGGATGCTCCGTGAACTCGGGGCATGGGACCCGTTCAATGTGACTGAGGATGCCGATCTCGGGATGCGGATCGCCAGGAAGAAGTACAAAACCGCCGTGCTCAACTCGCATACCTACGAGGAGGCAGTCACGAGCGTCCGGTCCTGGATTCGCCAGCGGTCCCGGTGGGTCAAAGGTTTTGTCATCACCTGGTTCGTGACCATGCGTCACCCGATCCGGGTACTCCGGGATATCGGGCTGAAGAACTTCCTCATATTCCAGACCGGATTCGGGGGGAATTTCTACCTTCCGCTGATGAACCTCTTCCTCTGGATGGTCTTCCTGGCAGGGTTCTTCGTCCCCGGATTCTTTGCGGGCTGGTTTGACTTCTGGCCGTTTGCAGCGATAGCGGTATTTAACCTGGTCATCGGGAATCTCTTCTTCCTCCTGATGATGCTCCTTGCCACCTGGAAGGAGAAGCAGTGGGACCTGATCATGTACTCCCTCTTCTCCCCGTTCTACTGGATTCTCATGAGTATCGGAGCGTGGAAGGGGCTGCTGCAGCTGGTCACCGGAAACGCATACAAATGGGAGAAGACGTCTCACGGGGTGAGTGTCTCTGATCCGTCTGTTACGGAGAAGGAACCGGTTCAGCTCTCCGGGAGTATCCGCTGGATAGAACTGAAGGATCAGGATCTGAAAGACGGACCTGCTCCGGTCACCGCCTGGCAGCTGGTCTTCTCGATCATGATCACCCTCTTTCTCGTCCTGATCACCCTGGTCTTCATGGGAATCATCCCGTATGACCCGGTATCAGAGCATTTCCATGTCTCGAATCTCCCCGGTCTCCCGCAGGCACTGGCCCCCTTTGACCAGATACAGGAAGGGCTGGCTCCCCGCTTTCTCAACACCGAGGCGATCCCCGGTCCTGGCGATCGCCCCCCGCTCTCCGGCTCCCCCTGAGTCACTCCCGGTTCCCTTCTGAAGGCTCATCCCGGTGAGGGAGGGGAACCCGATCCCGGACTGCCGGATTTTCTCCGATGTACTCTCTGAAGAGGGCTGATATCTCCTGGCTCTCCTCTATCCTGAGTGATATGGTTGTATCCGGGCTGCGGGCATCCGGCCATGCTGCATTCCACCACGCAAAACCGATGATACGGGGCCACCGGCCTGACACCAGCGACGACAGGGCATCCCGGGTCCAGACCGCTGCTGCGTGGCCTGAGAGATCAGTTCCGAATTCTGAGATGAAGAGCGGTTTCTCCCTCCCGATTCCCTCAAGTGCCGGGTATACCTGTTCCATCACCGATGAGAAGGGGCCCGGACTTCCGGATGTATACAGGTCACCATACAACGAGACTCCGATCCAGTCGATATACTCATCACCCGGGTAATAGGATGAGTACCCGTTCCAGGACGAGGAGGGGACACTGTTCCAGTTGACATGGTAGACCCAGATGATATTGGCGGCCCCTTCTTCTCTCATCAGGGTGATGATATGCCGGTATGCGTCAGAGAATCTCCGGGCTCCCTCCTCACCCCTGTTCCAGAACCCGTTCCAGGGAAACCAGTTTCCGTTCACCTCGGTCCCCCACTCCACGATGATCGGGGAACCGAAGGCCCGGGCGTCCTGTGCCCAGGCCGAGAGTTCGCGATCATACCTCCCGTCCCGGATCCTGGCAAGGGTATAGAGGGGCTCGGGCTGGTACTGCCGGGTATCGCTTCTGATCATCAGCCTGATGTACGGGACCGCCCCGGTGCTCCTGATGAGGGCGGATTCCCGGAGGGGAAAGGTCCGGTTGCTCCTCCATTCATGTGAGAATACCACGATGGCAGGATTCTTCCCGGCTGCCTCCGCGTAGGATCTGATACTCTCCCACGAGATCTCCATCTCACTGCGGTGTCCTGATACCGGGGCGAAGACCCCGTGGTAGAGCGTGCCGTTCTCAGGGAGCGGAAGCAGAGGAGGTGAATCCGCAACCGCCGGGGGGAGGACGCAGAGGAGCAGAAGTGTGATCAGGGCTCCTTGAGCGGAGGTCAGTCTTACCGGAGTATGCCGGATAGTATTCTGCTCCATGGTGTCACCGCAGAAAGGATGCTCCACTCCTCTGATCAGAACGGCAGGGGGACCGTGAGGATCGCGAAGTAGGAGAGGAGCATGAGAATCACCGGGATGAAGATGCAGATCACGACCAGGAACCTGATGATCTTGCTGACGGTCTTATGGAAGCAGTATCCCGCGATAATGAGGCAGACGACGGTCAGGAGGATCTGCCCGGTGGGGACGGCTGTCTGATGGTCCGGTCTGAAGGTCCCGACCAGGAAGAGGACCAGGGGGGGAAGGGCGATATTCCCGGCAACAACAGCGACCGCTCCTTTCAGAAGGTCCAGCATGAGGAGGGCCCGGTTCGTTGCGCTCACGGTGAGATCTTCTCCATCATCAGCGATATAGATTGTGAAGGGGGATGGGGGTGGTTCTTCCCGGAAACCGGGATCATCCCATGATATTCGAGGTGATCTCGGTTGGTTTGATATCCACCTCAGGCTGCCGGGTTCCGGATATGATCAGGTCATAATTCTCCCGGGTGGCAGGGAGCACCATCCGTTCGGTGTGGGTTCTCGTCTCCCCTTTCGGGACATCACCGATATCGATGTTGCTGTTGATGAACCGGTACTCCGGAAGGTCGTGGGGGGTTGAGATGATTGCCAGAATTTTTACCTGGTATGCGTTATTCGTCCCGGTATTGGCGATAGAGATCGCGAGGTCATAGGTGAGGTTTCCTGACCGGGGATCCTCTGATACCCGGGTGATGGTGTGGGAGATGTCCAGAACCGGGTCTGCATACTTCGTGCAGCCGCATCCGGCGATGGCGGCAATGAGCAGAATCCCGGTCAGCAGGACCACGGTATTCCGGTTCATGCCTCCCCCTTTCCGAGGGTGCTGATCTTCACTTCAGCCTCGCTCAGCCGTTCTTCACACTGCCTGATGATGACCGTTCCCTGCTCGTACAGGGTAACCATCTCATCAAGGTTCGTCTCACTGTCTTCGATCTTCCTGACGATCTCTTTCAGATCGGTGATGAGTTCTTCATACTTCTTCATGATAAGTCACCTCACGTATCGCTGCCACTGCCCTGCCATCAGAAAATTTCAGTTCCACGGTGTCACCTGCGGATATCTCCCCCGCTGATCCGATGAGGACGTTCTCCCGGTGAACGATGCAGCAGCCCTTCCGGGGAATATGCGGGTTGGATGCCTCAAGTGCCGATTTCAGGGCTGCAAGTTCCATCCTGCGCTCGTTCAGGCTGCACGCTGCAGCCCGGATGAGCCGTTCCCTGATATCGGCAATCCGGGATCTCCGCTCCGGGATCTCCCTGATGAGAATTGCTGCCGGGTTCTTCGCCTCCAGTCGTGCCGCGATCTCACGAAGCTGGACATGATACCGTGAGAGGGTGAGAGCCGTCACCTCCTCCATCCGGTCACCGGTCTCAACCAGAAACTGCCGTCTCTCTGATATGGACCGGTCCATTCGTGCCGGGATGAACCGTTCGCGCAGATCATTGAGTTCTTCTGAAGCCTGTTCAATCCGGGAGAGGAGCCGCCTGAAGATCCTGCTCCTGATATGGTTCAGGGTCTCGATCTCAGCCCGGCGATCCCTGACACACAGTTCTGCAGCCTGGGACGGGGTGGATGCCCGGATATCTGCGGCCAGGTCTGCAAGGGTGACATCCACCTCGTGTCCGATGGCAGCAACGACCGGGACCGGGCAGTGTGCGATCGCTTCAACGACCAGCGGGTGGTTGAACGGGAAGAGATCCTCGTAACTCCCCCCTCCCCGTCCGACGATGATCAGATCGACCCGGGGGGCAACCCGCCCGATGGCTGCTGCGATCTCCTCTTCTGCCCCTGCTCCCTGGACCGCGGCCGGGGAGAGGATGATCTCGGTCGGAAACCTGCAGGCGATGACGTTCCTGATGTCATGGATGACTGCCCCGGTCTCAGAAGTGACAACCCCTATCCGCACCGGGTACTCAGGAAGCTGGCGTTTCCGTTCAGGTGCAAAGTACCCCTTTGCCGCGAGCTCCCGTCTCCATTTCTCGATGAGGAGTGCCTTCTCTCCGGCACCAGACTGCCACATCCGGGTGATGATCAGGGAGTACTGCCCGCTGCGTTCATAATGGCTGACGGACCCGGACGCCTCCACGATCATCCCGTCCCCGGGAGTCCAGGAGAGCTGGCGGGCTGCAGATTTCCAGATGGAACAGCGGATCGTGTACTCCTTCTCCCCCTGTTTCTCGCTCAGGGAGAAGTAGAGGTGACCGGAGCTGTGCCGCTTGAAGTTGGTGATCTCTCCCGTCACCCTGATGTTCAGGAGGGCGGGGGTGTCCAGGAGCCGGGTGATGACAGCCGTCACCTCTGATATTCTGAGTACCTCCGGTCTCTTCTCCCCACTCCATGTATCAAGGGTCAGCTGGTCCATCTCTGCTGATCGGTTATTCACCCCGGTATATAGATACTGGCAACCCCCCTGCCCGGGGGGTCGGTATGTTCTCCAGCAGGCCCTGGTTCCCTGCCTCGCCAAACCGTTAAGAGGTGAACCCGAGAGATCTTGGGGGATGGAGATCTCCTTCTCGACCATGTTCTTCCATGATCACCCGCTGGACCGGATCTTTCAGGCAGCCGGGCTCAGTGGTGCAGACACAGTGGAGTTCTGGCCCGAGACTCCGGACTGGTGGCTTGACGGTATGCCGATGAACCGGCTGACCCGATCCCTAGAGAAGTACCGGTTCAGATCCCCTCTGTCGGTACATGCCCCGGTTCTGGATCTGAATCCCTGCTCGATAAACCCGGATGTTGTGGAGGTATCCACGGAATGGGTTGTCAGGTCCCTGGATCTCGCTGCAGCACTAGGTGCCGGTGTCTGTACCTTTCATCCCGGGCGCCGGACCTCCAAGCGTCCCCCGACTGAGACCGATTACCGCCGCCTGGATCGTCTGCTCAACCGGATCGCCCCGCATGCCGGGAGGCTTCCGGTGAAGATGGCGATCGAGAATATGGAGCCTCAGGTCAATGCCCTGCTCTCTACCCCGGGAGAGGTATTCCGGATTCTGGATGAGTGGGACTGGCTCTGGTTAACCCTGGATGCCTGTCATGTGGCAGGACAGGGTCAGGGGGTGCTTGATGAGTACCTGGACGGGGCCGGGGACCGGATCGCGAATGTGCATCTCTCCGGTGCCTCAGGGAGCGTGATGCACCAGCCGGTATCAGGAGACCGGTGGGCAGATACTGCACTGGAGTCCCTTGAAGGTGCCGGGTATCGCGGACTGATTACCCTGGAGATCAACGATCTCTCTCTTGGGGAACCACTCTCCTATGATGAGAAGGTCACTATTGTCCGGACTGATGTGGAACGGGTGCGAAGGTACTTCTCCTCCTCTCTCTGAGAGTGCCGGGAGAGGGTGCGGATCGGCATGAGAGAAAAAAGTTCATATTTCCTGCCCCCGCTCTCATTATTCACAATAGTGGAGATCTGATCAGCCTCCTCTCGGAGTATAACCAAACTATGGATTACGTTCAGGCATCACTCCCTGATTTATGTTCAGACTCCGGGTTTCCCGGAGGATTGGGGGGTGCCGTCAGGGGATGATGGAGTATTACCTGTATATCGGGATCTTCATCCTTTCCCTCATATGTTCTGCCTTCTTTTCAGGGTCTGAAGTCGCCCTCTTCTCGATCACCCGCGCAAAGGTGAGGACTCTCGTCAATGACGGAGTTGCCGGTGCCCGGGCCCTCTCAATACTGAAAGAGAGTCCTGACCGGTTCCTGATCAGTATTCTGATCGGCAATAACGTCTGTAATATCCTTGCCGCCTCGGTGGCGACCGCTGTTGCGATCGGCATCTTCGGGGAGGCCGGGATCGCCGTCACGGTCTCGACCGTGGTCGTGACCATCCTCCTCCTGGTCTTTGGTGAGATCGGCCCGAAGATGTATGCGAGCAGGCATCCCTCGCAGATGGCGCTGCGCATATCCCCGGTCATACTGCTCCTCTCCCGGGTCTTCAGCCCGGTGATATGGGTTTTTAACCGCGTTGCCGGCAGGATGACCGGGGGGGCGGTCTTCTCCCAGCATCTCATCACGGAAGAGGAGATCAAGGAGTGGATCGATGTCGGCCAGGAAGAGGGGACGATCGAGAAGGATGAGCAGGAGATGCTCCATTCGGTCTTCGAGTTCGGAGATACGCGCGTGAGGGAGGCGATGACCCCGCGGATCGATGTGGTGATGATCGAGGACACCCTCATTGCCGAGGAGGCCCTCGAGATCTTCAAGAATACCGGGTTCTCCCGGATTCCCGTGTATCATGAGAGTATCGACTCCATCCGGGGAGTTCTCAATATCAGGGATATCTTCACCTCCATCATCGATCAGCGGCATCATGTCCCGATCCTCGAGCTCTGTTCTGAACCGCTCTTCGTCCCTGAGACGAAGAAGATCGATGAACTGCTCCGGGAGCTCCAGGCAAAGAAGAATCACCAGGCGGTGGTTCTGGACGAGTACGGGGCGTTTGTCGGGATCATCACGGTCGAGGACATCATTGAGGAACTGGTCGGTGATATCCTCGACGAGTATGACACCGAAGAGCCTGAACTGGTCAGGATCACCGACGGGGTCTACTCGGTCGATGCACGGATGTGGGTCTCTGACCTGAACAAGGAACTCAACCTGAACCTCCCGGTGAGCGAGAGCTACGAGACGGTGGCCGGCCTGGTCATCGATCAGCTCGGGTATATCCCCCGGATCGGGGAGTCGTGCGAGCTGGATGACGGCGGGGTGAGACTCATCGTGATACAGATGAAAGGCAAGCGGGTCACCCGGATCAAACTGCTCCTCTCTCCGCAGATGGCTGCCCGTGCGGGAGGGGAGTCGTGACGGTCCCGTCTCTGGTGATCATGGCGTCAGGGCGGGGGTCGAATGCCCAGGCCATCCTTGACCGGATCGCGGACGGGTACATTCCTGCCACCTGTGCGGCGGTGATCACCGACAATCCGGATGCCTATGTTATCGAGCGGGCCCGGACTGCCGGGGTGCCCGTCTCCGTGGTCCCGTTCCGGTCGTTTCCAAATCGGGAAGCCTATGAAGACCGGCTTATTGAGACGATCTGCGGGTATGATCCTGATCTGGTCGTGCTCGCAGGGTACATGAGGATCCTCGGGAGCGGGATTGTCCGGATGTTTGCCGGGAGGATGATCAATATCCATCCTTCGCTTCTCCCGGCGTT
>CAZSVH010000072.1:0-9773 GCA_964610235.1 uncultured Methanospirillum sp.
CCAGGCGCCTCTACTCCATGCGGAACGTCACCGTGGACTGGGAACCGATCACGTTGACGACCACCTACCCGGCACCGAACCAGTATGTCCAGGGGAGCAGTTATGTCAATGCGACCGTGACCGGGAAGAACCGGGATGTGGACAATGTCTACCTGGTCCTCGGGAACACCTCTGCCCCGGTGAAGATGACCTACTACCCGGGTGCCGATAACTTCGGAGCAGTCTGGAACTGTGAGCCGTACGCCGGCCAGACCCTCCCGATTACCGTACGGGCGATCCCCCTCCATGGGAAGGTCACGAACTCAACCCCGGTCACGGTCAGGGTCAGGAGCACGAATCCGCTCACCGCTGACTTTACTGCCGACCCGATGACCGGTCCGGCCCCGCTCGAGGTCGGGTTCACCGATACCTCAACCGGTGGCCCGGCCTCGTGGGAGTGGAACTTTGATGACGGATCGCCGAACCAGACCGGAACCCGGGCCTTCTCCCATCTCTTCACCAGTCCGGCGACCTACAATGTCACCCTGACCGTCCGGTCCATCGATCTGCCGGCAGCCGTCAGTTCGGTCCGGAAGATGATCACGGTGGACGAAACCTGGCACATGGCTGAACTGGATACCATGCGGAACGGGTACATCGCGGCCGGAGGCTCGGTGCGATGGAAGATGATCGGGAACACCTCGCACATGACCGTGAACGGGGTCAGGTACAACCTGACCACGGGTGACAGTGTCAGGATGTCCCTCCCGACCCAGCAGACCCAGCTCCAGTACCAGATGGACGGGATCATCACGAATTTCTCGGCCGGGGATGTCGAGCTCTGGATCAACGGGGCACTGATAGACCGGGGTCCGTGCACTGACATCTGGGTCCAGGAGTTCTACAACTTCCATTCAGACCTGCAGGTGCGGGCCCTGCGGAATACGAAGCCGGGGATCTCGGTCCTCTTCCTCTGGGACGGGGCACCGGTACCGGGGTACGACTTCTCCCTCTGGCGGGACATGAAACGTGACCTGGTGGTGACCGGCCTGATGCCGGATGAAGGGAACCGGATGAACCTCCTCCTCTCCCCGGACCGGATCGTCTTCCAGGGCAGGGCTGAATCACAGGCCCTGGTGACCTAGGGGGTATCGTGAGAAGGGATCGAATTCCCCGGCTCTCGTTTTTCCTGGCAAAGAATGCAGCGTACCGGCTGTGGATCAGCAGAGAGGAGGATGCCTGTGGCAGGATCCCGGCCTGGTAACCGCCCCTCTGAGCGTGACCGGGATTCGGCCCTGAACGAGATGGTCGGTGCCATTGTCCTGATAGGTATCATCACCGCCGGTGCCGGGCTCATCTCCGTCGCCCTCCTCTCAGATCCCCAGCCTGACCGGGTTCCCGCCCTCATTCTTGATCTGGTTTCCATCCCGTCAGATCCCCAGGCAGACTTCTCTCATCAGGGAGGCGAGCCTCTGCAGGGGCCGCAGGTGACCGTCAGGGCATTTGATGCTGACGGAAACCCTGAAGGGGAGTATACCTATGAAGACCTGTATCTCAGCCGGCATGATCCCGGGGGGGCCATCGTCTATGATACCACCTGGAAAGACCGGGATAAGCCCTTCACCTACGGGGAGACACTCAGGATTCCGGCAAAGGGGGATGCGACTTCCTACCATCTCATCTACCGTGCCGGTTCAGGAGAATATCTCATCAAGATGATTGGGTACGGGTCACCCTCCTCGTCCACGCTCCCCTCCTGTTCCGGTGTGGATGCAGGATTCACCATCGCGAGTACCGGCCGGACCTTCACCTTCACTCCTGATAACCTCACCTACGCGGCAGCAGACGGGTACCGGTGGGGCTGGACCCTATCAGGGAAGGATTTCCTGAAGACCTTCACTGATGCATCGGTCACCGAGACGTTCCCGGTCCCGGCAGGAACGTCAGGCGAGTCCTTCACCATCATGCACTGGGTTGCCCAGTACCGGGATGGGAACCTGGTCTGTCAGAATGAAGCGTCAGATTCGGTGTATGTATCTCCGACCTTTTCGGGCCCGCTGGTTCCGGACTTCTCCTGGCGGTACTCGAGTGATGACGTCACGGTCTTCTTTACGGATCTCTCCGAGGGCCACAACTCTCCGCAGAATCACTGGGAGTTCACCCGGGGAAATCCGGCAGAATATGACGGGGACCAACCTGCTGCAGGGGTGCTCTTCTCAGGTCCGGGCCCGTACTATGCCACCCTGACGGTGAATGGAACCGGAGACCGGGCAGGGCAGAAGGCCTCGGTCACCCGGGAGATCGCCGGCCCCCTCTGTGTGGTATCGACCCTCTTCACCTGGGATGAGCTGGTATTCAACACCACAACCAGTTCCTATGAGACCACCTTCTACTGGGATGACTTTGCAGCCGGGGTGCATGACCGGGAGTATGAACTCATCTGGGACTTTGGCGACACTCATCAGCTGAAGCTGGATAAGAGCGACTGGACCGGACAGGTTGACCATCTCTTTACCCAGCCGGGCAACTTTCTGGTCTCCCTCACGGTAAAACCCCATGGGTGCCCGGATTACCGGACCGAACGGATCATCTCGACCAGTTCATCATACGGTGGGTGTGACGGAGGATACCCAACCGCCTGTTTCACCTCGAATCCCACCTATCAGGCAGACGGAACCATCCAGGTGATCGTAAACGGGAGCTGTTCCACCCCGGTCAGTCCGAAGAAGATCATCCGCTGGGAATGGGACTTCGGGGACGGAACGCCTCAGGTTTCCCGGCCGAATGGCGAGGATTACCCGCACACCTATGCAGCGAACTATGATCTCCTGACCCACCCCATCACCCTCCGGGTCGTGGATGACTCTGCCTGTGACGCTCTGGTCACCAACACGGTCACATCGCCGTGCCCGGACCTCACCGCTGACTTCACCAACACGACTCTCAATCCATACCCCTACCAGGTCAGGTTTGATGCAACCCCCTCAACCCCCGGGGTCACCTCCTGGGAATGGTCCTTCGGGGATGGTGGGACGAGCACCGAGCAGACACCGGATCATACCTATATTGATCTCATCCCACACACCGTGCACCTGAAGGTGAAACGGGACTCCTGCACTGATGAGATCACCCGGACCATCCTCCCTCCCTGTCCGGTGCTGTCACCCGGCTTTGACCTGCGGGTGATCGATTCAACGCATATTGAGGTGACTGACACCTCGGCCCCCCAGGTTGATATTGCAGCCTGGACCTGGGACTTTGGTGACGGTACAGCCCCCATCCAATACACCCCGGCAACCTACCAACAGATCACCCCGCATACCTATGCAACCGCCGGTGACGCGGTCATCACCCTGACGATCGAGAACCGGTGCGGGGAGAAGCAGATACTCCGCCGGTCTCTTAGTTGTCCCCCCGTCGGCCCGGTTGACTTTACCCCGGGTACGGTAACCGGTGACGCCCCGCTGGAGGTTCTCTTCCAGCCGGCCTCCAATCCGGATGTGGTGCGGTGGGTCTGGAACTTTGGAGACGGGATGATCGAGGAGCGTACCACCGCTGACCCGGTCCCCCACACCTTCCAGAACGGCGGGAACTATACCGTCAGTCTCATGGCGACAAATGACTGTGGTGCGTCGGGGAGAAAGGACGGTACCGTGCGGGCAGTCTGCCCTGTCCCTGATGCCTCCTTCAGATACACCCCGCACGCGGACCTTGCGGCAGGCACGCTCAGTATTGACTTCACCGATTCCTCTCCCCAGCCGGATCGGATCCGGGAATGGCGGTGGGACTTTGGTGACCGGTCACAGGTGACCTGGGACCGGACCCAGTGGGCTGCAGCCGGGGGGGCCATATCTCACCCGTATCCGGAGCGTGCCCCGTACACGGCGACCCTGACGGTCAGCAGCATCTGCGGCAGTTCTGATCACCAGACCGAACTGGTGTACAACCTTTCAGCCTGTGATCGTCCTCTTGTGGCAGACTTTATCCCGCTCTCTGCTCAGGAATATGCCCCCGACTCCATCAGTTTCACCGATCTCACTCCCGGTGCGGTGCGATGGAACTGGAACTTTGGAGACGGGCAGCACTCGACGGAACAGCATCCCTCCCATCTCTACACCCGGAGCGGGAATTACTCTGTCACCCTCACGGTGACGGATGAGTGCGGCAATACCGGGACGAAGACCGGCATCGTCAGGATGGTATGCCCGGACGCCACCGCCGACTTCGGGTATGAGTACCTGGCAGCCGACCGGATTGCCAAAAACCTCACGGTCCGGTTCACCGATGCTTCCCAGGGATACGGCACCCCGATCACCCGGTGGTCCTGGGACTTCGGTGACGGAAACCGGACCAACTGGACACCGGTGACCCGTCCCGCAGATGGATCGATCATCAACCGGTACCCCGAGACCGCCCCGTATACTGCGGTCCTTGAGGTGGAGAACGAGTGCGGCCAGGTGGATCGGATCCACAAGCTCGTCTACAACGGGTCGGTCTGCGATCCGGTCCTCGCCAACTTCACCCCGTTATTCACGAACGGAACCGCCCCGCTGACCGTGAACTTCATCGACACGACCACCGGTGATCCGACCAGGTGGCACTGGGACTTCGGTGACGGGAGCTTCGGTCTCGTGGAGCGGAATGCCACGGTCACCCGGGGAGACATCAGCCATACCTATGCCAGGAACGGAACCTACCAGGTGAAACTCGTCGCGACCGGTGAGTGTGGAAGGGCCGGGGTGAAATCAGGAACCGTCAATGCCGGGTGCGCTGATGTCAGCATCGACTTCAGGTACGTCATCAACAACCCGGAGTCTGACGATCCCCTGAACGTCTCGTTCTTCATCACCGAGCCGTCAGACCCGGCGGTGTATGATACCATCACCGAGTGGACCTGGTTCTTTGACGACGGGACCGTCTCCCATGACCCGGCCCCGACCCATCTCTACCCGGGCAGGCAGCAGTACCATGTCCTCCTCTTCGCAAAGAACAACTGCGGGAAGGAAGGGAAGAACGAGCGGGTCATCACCCTTACCTGCCCCAACCTGACCCCTGATTTCGAGGTCAGCCCGGAGACCGGGTTCGTGCCCCTCACCGTGGACATCAACGACAACTCCTCCCCGAACTCGAAGATCATCCGGTGGCGGTGGTTCTTCGGTGACGGAGGGTACTACTCGACGACCGATCAGATCCATCCCGAACCCCCCTCGCATACCTACACGGCCCCGGGCAGGTACAATATCACGCTCAGTATCGAGAATGAGTGTACCCAGTACTTCACCACGAACCGGACGGTTCTCGTCAGGCCGGTCTACTTCATCAATGCGACGGCGGAGACCGGCGGTTCCATCTCACCGGCAGGGATCACGACCGTCCGGGAAGGGGAGTCGCAGGCCTACACGATCGTGCCCGATACCTGCCGGAAGATCCGCGACGTCCTCATCGACAATCTCTCTGCCGGCAATCTCAGCCAGTACGAGTTCACCAACGTGACGGCAAACCACACGATTCACGCCATGTTTGATGAGATCCGATACAATATCACGGCGAATGCCGGTCAGGGCGGGAACATCAGCCCTGAGGGCGTAACCGTCGTGCCCTGTGGTGGTGACCAGGACTACACCGTCACCCCGTTCTCCTGCCACCAGATTCAGGATGTGGCCGTGGACGGGGTTTCGCAGGGCCGGATCGGGTCATTCATCTTCGCCGGGGTCTTTGCGGATCATCTCATCAATGCCACCTTCGAGCGGATCCCCTACACCCTCACCGCGACGGCAGATGCCGGCGGGACGATCGATCCCGCGGGTGTCACCACCGTTCTCTGCGGGGATGACCAGCAGGTGACCATCACCGCAGCCCCCTGCCACAACATCAGCAATGTGGTGGTGAACGGCACCTCCCTTGGTCCCCGGACGAGTCCGTTCCCGTACCTCTTCACCAGTTTCACGTCGAACCAGACGATCCACGCCGCCTTTACGATGCGGATGTACAATATCACGGCGACCGCCGGTCCGGGTGGCAGTATCTCCCCGTCCGGGAACACCCCGGTCCCCTGCGGCCAGGACCAGTCCTACACGATCACCAACGACACCTGCTTCACCTTCTCAGACCTGGTGATCGACGGGGTCCCCACCGGGACGGCGACCAGTCCGTACGTATTCACGAACCTCCAGGCGAACCACACCATCGATGCCGTCTTCACTCCCCGGGGACCCTTCACGATCACCTCATCATCCGTGATCATGAATCCGGACGGCTCCTTCTCCCCGAATCCGGGGAGGATCAGCCCTGAGGGGACCGTTTCGGTCCCCTGCGGGGAGTCCCGGACCTATACCATGGTACCGGGGTATAAAGTCGGCAATACCGATTATGTCCTCGTGGGGGTATACATCAATGGCAATCCGGTCGGCGTGGTCAATCCCTATACCTTCCCGTCGGTGCAGGAGGATTACACCATCATGGCGGTATACACCACGGTCTGCCAGCGGGTGACCGGGAGGATCGTAAACGGGACCGGGGCACCGGTCGGCGGGCTGAGGGTGGAACTGTACGACCGGCCCGGAACCACCTTCATCCGGTACACCATCTCCCAGCCGGACGGGACCTACGTGCTCCCGGCCCCGGTCTCGAGCGGAACCAGGTTCTCAGTGAAGCTCCCCAATGTCGTGACCCCGCCAACCTGGACCTCGACGAGTTCCACCCTGCGATACCCGAATTCAGGGAACACCGGCACCGGCACCGGCGAATGGCTGTACGACTTCCTGGTCAACCAGGCTGCCCAGTGTAACGCGATCATCGACTGGATCGGTATCGGGGTCAGCAGGTAGAACGCCCGCCTCTTCTTTTTTCTGCGTTCCTGCCGCCTTCCGGATGGGGCGGGCATACCCCTGAGAAACCCGCCCTCCGATGGGCTGATATCGGATCAGTTCCCGAGTAGTACCCATGAGATCCCGATCCCTTCTCCTCTTCCTGCTGCTCCTCGTCATGGGAGGGCCTGCCCTGGCTGAGAATGCCACCGTCTGGTATGAACAGGGGGTATCCCTCCTGAACCAGAGCGAGTACGGAGCAGCTTCCCGGGCCTTCGAGACCGCTACCCTCCTGGAACCGGAGAACACCTGGATCTGGCTGGAACTGGGCAAGTCCCTCAGGCTGCAGAACCGTCAGGCAGACGCGTATGAGGCGTTCACCAAGGCGACGGAGACTGACCCGGCCAATACCTGGGCCTGGATATTCAGGGGCACCTCCCTGCAGGACCGCGGTCTCGTCTCCCGGGCGATCGGGATGTACTCCCATGCTATCCGGACCGACCCTGAGAATGCCTGGGCTTACTATCACCAGGGCACGGCCTGGATGGTCCTCTCCCGGTACCCGGAGGCGAAGGAGGCCTTCACCCGGTCGGTCTCTCTCGATCCGGCAAACCCCTGGGGATGGTTCAACCTGGGGATGACCCACCGGGCATACGGGAATTATACCGGGTACCAGGACTGTCTCCGGACTGCAACCGCGATCGATCCCGGCATCCCGGCAAAGGTCGGGCTGGGGACGCTCTTCTGACCGGCCCCCTCCTCTTCCGGATATTGGGATCCGGTGCCTGGCGACGGCCGGGATGAGCGGCTCTCCCTGCTCCCGGTTTCACATACCACCTTTTATATAATATCTCAGATATAGGTATCATACAGATTTCTGTCCTGTTTGTGTGCTCATTGCCCCCGGGAGGAGAAGTGGAGGATCTGCATGAAAGAAGAAGATGATATGCTCGAGTTACTTGACGAGGAGGATCTGGGCGCCGCCTCCGCAGATGAGGAAGAACTCGAGCTCGATGATGATGCCGCCGATGAGTTGACGGATGAGGACCTGGAACTGGATGATGCCGACGAGGAGTCTGCCGGGGAGCAGGAGCCGGCATCCGGTGACGAACCAGGGGAGGAGGAGCCTGCCGGGGATGAAGAGGCAGAGGATGAGGAAGAGGACGAGGAGGAACCGGCAGGCCTGGTCCTCGATGTCAGGTACATCGCCCTTGCAGCCATCGCCATCGGTGCCATCATCCTCGGGGCGGTCTTCTTTCTCCTGCCGATGATGGCAGACAACCCTCCGGCCGTCTCGTTCACGCCAAGCCAGCAGGGAGAAGATCTCTACCTGACCCATACCGGGACAGATCCCCTCTTCCAGGAGCATCTGACCGTTCTCATCAACGGAGCACCGTTGCCGGCAGAGAAATATTCCCTCATGGGGGGTTCTCCCTGGCCCTGGGTGTTGAATTCAGTATTGCGGATTGATACATCCGGATATGCCAAACCCGCACCCGTAGCGCTCATCTACCGGCCGAAGGGCACGGACCATGTCATCTTCGGGACCACCGTGGAGCCGACCCCGACTCCGACACCCGTCCCGACCCCGGAACCGGTGATCACCCCTGACCTGAACGTGACCAATGTCACCGGTCCGGTCGCGGTGACCCCGATCACCCAGATCGAATCCGGGGCTTCTGCCACTGAGCCGACCCCGGTCCCGGTCCAGCCGATCACCTCAGACGTCATCTCCATGAGTGTCAGCCCGGTATCCGGGCCGGCCCCGCTGACCGTGCAGTGCTCGGATCAGACTGCCGGCTGCATCAGGAACCGGGTCTGGAACTTCGGTGACGGACAGACCTCGATGAAGCGTAACCCCGGGCATGTCTTCGCCTACCCCGGGACCTACAATGTCACCCTGGATGTCAGGTTCTGTGATCCTGATGACAACCCCACCGTGCTGCCGCTCCAGCCGGTGGTGGTGGAACCCTCACTCCGCCATGACACGATATCCGGCGGTACCGGTGATGCCCGGATCCTTCCCGGAGCCAGGTTCTTCTTCACGGTGAAGGGACCCGGAAAGGTTGTCAGGATCGGGGGACGCGATCACACCCTCAAATCCGGGGATCATGTCCAGCTCACCCTCAACAGCGGGGGGACCGGGGACATCTCGGTGGTATCCAATGCGATCCTCCGGTGTGACTACAGCAACGTGACCATGACCGTCAACGGGGACGAGATCATAACCGGCACCATCTCCTCGATCAACATCGATCAGTACGAGGACTTCGAGGTCGCAGATCTCACCATCCAGGTAATCGTCGGCAGAGACGGGACAAAGGGGCTGGTGGACGGAGAACCGGTGATCAACGCGGCACCCGGCGAGCTCCTCACTCTCACCGGCGTGGGGGTTGATTCGAGTGGCAAACTCCTCTTCAGCGTGCAGAACGGGGCAGGGTACTCATTCAGGGGCGGCATCGGATCCCACGAGACCGGTGCCTTTGTCCCGGCCTGATCCCTGAACTGAAACAGGACAAGACGATACAGATACCGGGCGGGAGGCGGATGGGGAACCTCTCACCCGGGCGGAAATGGATGGGTGGTTTATGAAACGATACGATCCGGCGATGTCACAGGTACAGACGATCCTGGCCCTCTCAGCGGTCATGATCATCCTCTTTATCCTCGGCATCACCCTGGTACTCTGGAATCCGGTAACCGAGAAGATACCGGCAGCATCCCTCTCCATCGAGGGGGAAGGTGACTCCCTGGTCATGCACCATACGGCAGGCGATCCGCTCCCTGCCGACCGGCTGGTGGTCAGGGTCAATGGCGACGTGGTGAACAACCGGAACCTTGACTTTGTCAACGGTGCCTGGCCCTGGTCTGAAGGAGAGAACGTCCAGCTCTACTACCCGGCACCCGACTCACCCCGGGTCGTCGAGATCTTCTACATGACCGATAAAGGGGAGAATATCCTCATCGACAAGGCACGGATAGAGCCCC
>CAZSVH010000073.1:0-9627 GCA_964610235.1 uncultured Methanospirillum sp.
GCACGGGTTCCGGAGGAGGATTATATTGAACATCGTTCTATGGAAAACCGTTGTAATATTGCATATAATAGATTTTAAGTATTACTTTCCGTCCGGAAAACCGGCTCCTCCTTCGGTTGATCAGGTGACATTGTCAGGAGATGAAGGGAAGCACCCGCTGGGCAGGAACCGCCCGGGGGTTGCTACAGAGAGCAGAACTGACCGGGAGACGGGCGACGGGTGCATACGATGATCGCCGGCTGATGAGTGATCTGAGTGAGTCAACTGAGACCGTGTATCTGCTTCCGTCAATGAACTCAAAGTTCAGTGCCCGCCTGGAGTTGGAGAGATACGCAATACCGGCGAGTGCCCCGACATACTGCTTCCAGTTCGTTTTCAATTTGAAGGTACGTGCCGAGACCTTCCCTCTGATAGCTTCGAGAAGCTCCTCAGTCTGAATCCCGTACCGTCTTCCTTCGACGATCACTTCAACGATCTCAGTCGGGGTTCCATCCTCATCGATGGTGATCATCCTGCTTTTTTGAATGTATCCTGCTTTTTCGAGCATCATCATCACGTCCCTTTCTGATTGAACGTGAGGGATCAGGATATTTAAAGGCTCAAAAAACAGGGTGAAAGTGAGTAATGCTTTTATATTTTTTAAAATATAATTCTTTTATTGTCTTAAAATTTTACGAATCGCTCAAATATTTCCACATTTCGTTCCGGCTCACTTTTACTCCCCGGGCCCATCCCGTCCCCGGACGTTCAAAACGGCCCGTCCCATCTCTTCGAGCTCGGTCATCTCCAGGAACCCGGGGACTGAAAATAGGGTATTGGTAAGGACTGCATCGGCCAGACTCCGGTATACCCCTGCCTGGGGTGAATCTGGTGCGAACTGGATGACCGTCTGGGTATGGAGTTCGGCATGCTGGACGATCTCATCTCGGGGGATATACGCCACCACCTGTGATCCGACTGCCCGGGCGAAGGTTTCCACAAGTTCCCTCTCCCCCGGGGTATTCCGTGCATTACAGATGATTCCTCCGAGACGGCATATCTGCCGTGAGTTCTGGGAGATTCGGTATATCGCTTTACAGATGTTATTTGCAGCATACAGTGCCATCAGCTCTCCTGACGTCACCAGGTAGATCTCCTGGGCGTACCCCTTCCGCATCGGCATGGCGAACCCGCCACAGACCACATCGCCGAGGACATCATATATGATGACATCCCCCTGGAGAGCCTGCAGGTTCTCGAGCAACTGGAAGGTGGCAATAATCCCCCTCCCGGCACAGCCGACCCCGGGCTCCGGCCCTCCTGCTTCCACGCATCTGACCCCCTGATATCCGGAAAAAACCACATCCTCTGTTCTGAGCGATACCTCCCCGGATTCCCGGATCAGGTCCAGAACCGTCGGGATGAGTGTTCCCCCCATCAGCATCCGGGTACTGTCCTGTTTGGGGTCGCACCCGATCTGCATAACCGAGAGGCCGCGGTCGGCGAGTGCGGCAGAAAGGTTGGATGAGGTGGTCGACTTTCCTATTCCTCCCTTTCCGTAAATGGCGATCTGCTTCATCTCTGAGTATGTACTGGGGATGGGGGTATTAGTACTCACGGACCTGGTGCCGGTAGCATAAAAACCAGGAACCCTCTCATCCTCTTTATTCTGAATTTAATGGTGGGATGTGGTCTGGTCCTTTCTGATCTCGATCAGAATCCGGTGATTGATGATCTGCCATGAGATGATGAGTCGCGCCAGATCAGACCCTGATATCACCTCTTTTCCACTGAAGAGATCAATCGGCCTGACCCCGGTCTGCTCCTCAATGTTCTGTTCTATCTTATGGATCGTCTCGAGACTGAGTTCCCCGTCCATCGTCAGGGTCCGCATTCTGCGCCCATCCTCCTCCCCTGTCCGGCACTCGATCAGAAAATCATGCGAAGAACGGGTGAACAATCCACAGAGATCGATGTTCAGTTCAATATCCTCAAGGCAGGTCTCCGGGGGTTTCATGGCAATTGTGATTCGGTAGATATTCCTCGATCCCCCCAGATCCTTCCCGTATCCAGAGTACGCGATCCTGATGACCGTCCCTGCACTCGCCCGCTGGGGGAGAACATATGCCAGGTAGTCAGGTTCCCTCCGCTCGATCTCTTTCCTGACTACATCCGGTGAATAGTTCCTCTTTCCGACATCACGCCGTATCTTCCAGTCATACTTGACTTCCCTGTCAGGATCCACGAATATGGTATAATCAAGAAGACGGAGAAGTTCAGGGGTCGCAAATGGATGGAGTCCTTCCAGAATTATGAACTGGGTCGGATGGAACGATACCGGGTCCTGGATCGTTCCGGTACTGTGTGAATACACCGGCTTGAGAATCGTCTTTCCTTCCCTGAGAAGGGCAACATCACGTTCCAACCGCTTAAAATCGTTTGCACGGGGGTCAAGCGGGGTTATACCCTGCTCTGCCCGTTTATTCCGGTCTAAAATGTGGTAATCATCAAGGGTTATCGTCGAAACCAGCTCGCTCCCGAAGATGGAGACGATCGCATCAGAAAAGGTGCTCTTTCCGGAGCCTGAATCGCCTGCCACCCCGATGATATAGACATATGATGAGGACCTGATGGTCTCGTGCATGGTGTGGTTGTTCATGGGCGAAAAAAAGGAATATCTGGGTTGTCTCGAATATCCCGAATCAGTTCGAACTCTTCCACAGACCGTGGATGTTACAGTAGGCACGTGCGGTGACTGCCCCACCGGAACAGGGGAACTCTGCTTTTGGTTCACTTCCTGGCGAGAGTTTTTTGATGAAGTAATAGTCTCCTCCATGGACCTCAATCCACTCGATGTAGTGTTTCTCTTCCATGGGATGGGGAACATCACCACAGGAAACGAGAACCCCGGTCGCGGTCTTTTCGATGACCGGAACATGTTTCTCCTTCCCCTGGTCTGCGGCCTTTTCAGCCTGCAGGACCATATCAGTTCCACAGCATACGAGATTACCGGGAGCGGGATGGAACACAACGATCACATTCCCGCATGTATCACATTTGTAAACCTCATACTGAGATGTCATAATTTGCCTCGCTGGCAGTCCGGCTTCATCTCGTCCTGATCTGCCTGGTCTATTCTTCATATGACAGGGGCAGAGATAAGGGTTGTTGTGGGAGAATCCGTTATGGTTCGTTCTTCATGATCAGCGGGTCCTCGCGGTGTTTTGCGGCAATGGCATCAGCAAGACGCCGGAGATCTGCCTGAGCCTTCTCTCCCGGGGCACCCTGAATGTACACCGGCTCGATGAGTTCAGCCTTGAGATGGGGGATCATGGACTTCAACAGATCCACCGTCTTTCCTCCCCACCCGTATGAACCAATGATCGATGCATACCGGGTCTTGGGTTTCACCAGGTTCGCCAGGTATGCGGCAGAGACCATGTCCGGGTGTGGGCCGAAGAGAACCGTGGGTGTAGCAAGTACCACCGTTGCCGCATCAACCAGTTCCATGGCCAGAGCACCGGAATCTGCATTTGTGAGATGAAACGGCCTCACCCCGACACCCCGCTCGAGGAGGAGTTCTGAGAGAAACCTGACCATCCGTGCCGTGCTTCCATGCATGGAGACATACGGAATTAGCACTGAATTTTTCACCCGGTCGCTGGTCCACTCTGAATAAAGGTCAAGAATAAGAGATGGTGGTCGGATCAGAGGCCCATGGCTGGGGGCAATGATCCCGATCTTCAGTTCCCTGACCAGTGCGAGGTACTTGGCGATGCTGGATCGGAACGGCATCATGATCTCTCCATAGTATCGTTTCGCCAGTATCTCTTCCCGTGCCATATCCTGGAGAAAGAGATCAGAGGTTGCATAGTGGGAGCCGAAGAGGTCGCAGGGGAAGAGGATCTCCTTCTCCGGACAGTAGGTGAGCATCGTCTCAGGCCAGTGGACCCAGGGGGCAGAGATGAACTCCAGAGTTATATCACCAAGCGGGAGTCTCTCCCGGTCCTCCACAATCCGGCAGCGATTCGCAGGAATGTCCAGAAGAGTCTGAAGCAGCTCCTGGCATTTCTTTGTGCAACAGACAGTCGCCCCCGGATAGAGTTCAAGAAGAACGGGAAGGCTTCCTGCATGATCCTGTTCTGCATGATTGACGATGATATAATCGATACGATCTTCCCCTATCCTGATGAGATTCCCGATGAAATCCTCTTCAAAAGCCGGGTCCACGGTATCGATGAGTGCAGTCTTCTCACTCCCTCTGATGTAGTAAGAATTGTACGAGGTTCCTTCCGGAAGATTCACCAGCTCATCAAAGATGCGCCGGTCCCAGTCGATGACACCGACTGCATAGATCTGTTCTGTAATCGTTCTGACTACCATTGTCCTATCCTGATCAGGGCTTCCGATCGATTGCTTTGAGGTTTGACGGGCAAGAGTATAAAGATCGTTTTTGTTATACATCTCATCTGACGGGATCAGATGAACGCCTGCCAGAAGGGACGGTGAACGGTTTTCAGCTCCGAAACCATCCGGATCACGGCCTCCATGGCAGTATCTGATACCGAACGCCGGAGAAGGGGGAGGTAGACCTCAGGCTCACGGATTGCAGAGATATCCAGACCCGCCATTGCGGCAATGATCCCCAGGTTTGTATAGGGGAGTCCTCCCTCAACGCCGTACCCTCCTTCAAGAACAACCACCAGCCGTCCAGAACAGAGG
Source organism: uncultured Methanospirillum sp. (assembly GCA_964610235.1). GTDB lineage: Archaea > Halobacteriota > Methanomicrobia > Methanomicrobiales > Methanospirillaceae > Methanospirillum. The sequence continues at coordinate 4,702 of CAZSVH010000073.1, forward strand.
GTATCAGCGATTATACAGATCTCCTGCATCATCTCAGCATATCCCCGGGCAGTCAGGGCAAGGCCGGTCAGGGGATCAGTAAAGTGATTATCCTGACCTGCAGAGACGACGATACAGTCAGGAACATACTCTTCAGCCACCGGAATGATGACCTCCCTGAGGAGGTACTGGTAGACCTGGTCAGAGCTTCCTGCCGGGATGGGCATGTTGATGGTGTACCCTCTCCCGTCACCCTCCCCGATTTCGTCTATCTGACCTGATCCCGGGTAAAAAGGGAACTGGTGAACAGAGAGGAAGAGAACTGACGGATCGTCTGAGAAGATCTCCTGGGTTCCGTTTCCATGGTGAGCATCCCAGTCAAGGATCATCACTCGTCTCATTCCGTTCCGTTGCAGATACCGGACGGCGATCGCCGCGTTATTGAGGTAACAGAACCCGGCCCCCCGGCTCACTCCGCAATGGTGTCCGGGAGGCCGGCATATGGCGAATGCATTGTGAACAGCACGGCTCAGTACCGCTTCCGCCCCGGTCAGTGCGCCTCCTGCAGAGAGCAGGGCATCGGTGATGAGTCCGGAGGGGATGAGGGTGTCATAGTCAAGCATCCCTCCTGTTATGCTTGCCTCTTCAAGATAGGTGAGATATTCAGGTGTGTGGACGGCGGTGATCTCGTTGCGTGTTGCTTTTCTGGGAGGGATGAGCAGAATCCCGTCAAGATCGAAGATACCCTCTTCTATCAGCTGGTCCATGGTATAGGAGAGCCGTTCCACCCGCTCAGGATGGGTCGGAGTCTGCTCATGGTGCAGATACGCAGGAGAGAAGATGATTCCGGTGGTCATGGTGCATCAGCGGTTATTCCCGGTGTAATACTGATCACAAAGTCAGTGATGCAGGCCTGGACCTGTCCTCCCCGCACCACATTGTACATGGAGTACCGTGTCGTCTCCAGGTCTCTCAGGTCCTCATCAGGTGCTCCTTCTCTTCGTGCCAGATCCCTGACCAGCTCCCCGGCATAATCAAGCAGCCCGTCATCACACAACTCCCCGGGAAACGGGTATTCCGTTCCGTTCAGGGTTATTATTCGTCTCCCCGAATCAGCATGGACATGGAGGCTGATACTGATTCTGGACACGGCTGCCCCGACCGCGTTCGCTGAGGCTGCGTGTTCAGGGACGGTATACGGGACCCGTGCCGGGTCTGCGATGCGGGGTATCAGCGCGGGTGCAAGGAAACCGGTTCCGAGGATCAGTCCCGGGTTCAGGGCCCGGATCGCATCTGACACCTTTCTGATATACCGTCCGACTGCCTCTTCTGCTTTTTCACGGTTCAGGCAGCTTGAACGCCGGTGATCACCGAATGATTCACCGAGTTGGTTGAGTGCATCGGTCAGGGTTGGTTCTGCCCCTCCGAATGCACGCGCGTTCCCCGATCTGAATGGCATCAGTTCATCCCTGATACATGAATCACCACCCAGAGGGATTGTGTAGGTCCTGACCGTGGTGATCATTGTGCTGGTTCCGTTCATGATGAGATGTTCCCTGACCGGTTTCCCATCTTTCAGAGGAACCAGGTCAGTAGTCGTTCCCCCGATATCCACCACCAGGCAGTCGGTCCTCCCGGAGAGGTATGCAGCACCGAAAGCCACGGTGGCCGGACTTGAGTGGTACAGAAGGGATGGATTCTCTGATACCCGGGAAGGCCCGCTGAGTCCGCCGTCAGAGGTGACAAAGAAAAAATCCTCGTGATAGGGCTGGATTCTCCGGGTCAGGGACATAACTACCGGTTTTATCCGGGCATTGATCCGCGTGGTTGTGATCCGTGCCGGAAAATTCAGTTCTCCCAGCGGGGCGCTGATCGCGATTCTGTCATCGTTGAAGAACTGGCGGGCGATGTCCCTGACGATCTCTTCCTGTATTGGATTGCGGACAGAAAACTTTCCAGCGATGGCAATTCCATCGGCCCGGCATCCCCTGAGCAGGTCTTCAATCTCCCCGGTGTCAACCGGTTCAAAGACTTCTCCGCGTGGACTGACCGCCCCTTTGACAGCTCCTCGGTATACAAGACCGGGGCCGGGAATGGTTATCGTGCGGATCCGTCCTCCTGCTCCGGTTACCATCTCGTTGAGGGGCTGGGAGGTGCTGACTGCCAGCCGGGTGTTGTCACCTGCCGCTCTGAGAGCCTCCTCAATTCCCCGGGTATTGGATATTTTGATGGTCCGGATCTCATCACCGACCAGGGCGATGTCAGTATTGGTTCCCCCGATATCAATCCCGGTAAACATCTCTCCCCGCCCCTCTCAGCATAAAAATCAGTGAGTCTAACCTATATCAAAGGTGATGAGGGACCGGGAATCCGGACCGATCAGAGACCCTTCGTCTCATCATCCATGCTTGATGGTCTGTCAGTATCATGGCGCTTGAATGTGAGAATGGGGAGAGTGTCCTGAAGAAGACTATTACTGCGGTATTCTACACTCATACGTCTCGTCATATTACAAAGTTGTACGTCACCGACCGGCGGATTATCCTGAAGAACAGGGCGGGTGAGTTCATCAGGCTCTCGTTTGATCAGATCCACGATATCAGTGTTGAGGACGGAATCAAGGTCAGTATCCGGTGTAATACTCCCCAGCGGTTCTTCATGGAGAAGGAGGAACATGTCAGGCTGTACCTGCAGGGGCTGAAGAGGAAGGAGGGGAATGTTATTGCAATTCTGGATGATCCCCGATGGGCTGAATCATGGAGGAAGTATCTGAGTTCGCTTGTCAGGCGGTACCAGTCCATGGCGGCCCGAAAAACAAGGGAGATGAGGGAAGAGGAGGAGGAGCTCATCTTCATCGAAGGGGTCCAGCGGCGTTCTAATGGCCTGGATCCGTTCGCCATTGTGAAGAACAAGGAGAAACTGCGTATCTGGTTCGACTCCCTGGAACTTGACACCTGCACCCTCTATGCTACCGGAGACCATCTGCTCGTCAAAGTAAAATCAGCGGACTACCTGGTGATCCCTTACTCGGTGATATATTCAACCGAACCGGTCTCCCCGGGCCGCATCTGCCTGACTTTTTCCTTCCCCCAGGATGTTGACGGTTTTTCCCAACCCCTCTCCCGGATGTGTATCGAGCGGATACCTCAGCCGGGTGAGGAGTATCCTGATCAGAAGGTAGAGAAATGGACTGAGGGCTGGATGGAATTCTTCACCCGGATCACTTCGGCGTTCAGGGCGCGGAAGGGTGCGATCAGTCATGATGAGATGCTGGAGATGCTTATTGAGATGAAACACAGTCCGACAAAGTACACTCTGAGTCCGTATGCGAAACAGGGATGGGACCGTGCCTGTGGTCTGGCCGTGGAACGATTCGGCTGTATGGATGATCTCTATCTCTTTCAGAACTTCCTGCTCCAGGAGTACGAGGAGATGAAGAACCGAGCCCTCGCTGAGCCTGACCGCGCGCGGCAGGAGGCATACTCAGGCTCAGAAATGGCATACAATGCCATCCTCTCGTATATTACCCAGCATACCCGATCGCGGTGATGCATTCCGGGTATTAAATCTGTCTTCCTTCTTCCGGTCAGAAAAAAGACCGGAGCATTTTTATTTCAGGTCTATCATCTGATGATATGGATCCTGAACAGGAGGCTGTACTGACGATAATCAGCCTCATGGCTGTCAGTGCCCGGACGGCGCCGAAAGGAAAAGGGCATGATACCATCGTGACGAAAGCCCTTATCGGTCCCGATCTCCTCTCCCTTGCGGATGAGATGGAAACGGCAGCAACGAAGACCGGGTTTCAGTTCTTTCTCCGTGATGCACAAAATATCAGATCCTCCTCTGCGTGCCTGCTGATCGGATGCCGGGGGAGAGAATCTCTGGGCCTGAACTGTGGGGGATGCGGATATGCAACCTGCCGGGAGATGGCAGGTGCATGCGGGACTCTGCCCAGGGACACGCTGTTTCAGGGGCCGGTGTGTATCATCCGGATGACGGATCTGGGGATCGCAATCGGTTCAGCCATAAAAACTGCACAGATTCATAACGCTGATAACCGCGTCTTCTTTTCAGCCGGTGTTGCAGCACTCTCCGTGGGCCATCTCCCTGGGTGCACAACCGCGTATGCGATCCCTCTATCAGTGACCGGGAAGAACATCTTCTTCGACAGGTGAGCATATGACCGTATTAAAAATTCGTGGCGGGGATCTCGATCTGGTTGAGTATGAGTTCGTCTCGTTTCACCCGGGGGAAAACCTGCACCTGATGGGGATGGAGGGTGAGTATTCCCTGAAGGTCTCGTCTGAACCGGTTAGTGTCCGGGCTCCGGGCCGGATTCACCTTACCGTGCTGGATATGAACCGGTTCTCTCCCGGGCATCCGGGCGGAGGAGGAATCGGGTTTGCCATCCAGGTGTATGCACGGGTGACTGCAGCATGCACCGGTTCCGGGTATGTCATCGAGTATGACCGGCCAGCTATCATCAGCCATTTTCTCAGGCTCTTTTCGCGTGTTGTCGGGTATTCAGGAGGCTTTTCGATTTCTGCCAGAGATCATGAGTACAAGCATGTCGGACTGGGTTCTACCTGTACCATCCTGATAGCGGTTGCGGCAGCAGTCAACCGGGCAATAGGAGACCCGCTGACCCTGGATCAACTCCGAATCCTTATCGGCAACAACTATGTTGAAGAGACAGAGGGCGGGATGGTTGCATGCGGATTTGAGACCGGGGTCGGTCCCGCAGTCAGCAGTTACGGAGGGATGGCAGTGATGGGTGATGATCTCACCATCGTTTACCAGCAGGGATTTGCAGCCGATAAGCACGTTCATATCGTCATTCCCTCCAGTTCCATCTCCTCAGCAGGTGAGGAGGAGTTTTCTCTTCTGATGAATAAGGCGCGGACCCTTGATTACCGGGATCGTGAGCAGAAAGCATACTGTACC
>CAZSVH010000074.1:0-9469 GCA_964610235.1 uncultured Methanospirillum sp.
CCGGGAGAATTGGACCATAGGGCAATAGGTCACTAAAATATTTAACTTTAATTGTCATTTCCTGGACCCAGCCCTGTTCTGATGTCCCCCTGATAGCCGATAGATGCAATAATGTATAAATATGTACAAAGATCTACAATTCTGTGCATGACTCATACTGATTTGAAATCCATCCTGGTGATGCCGCTGGACTGGAGGAGGCAGTGACGGGAGAGGTCCCGTCACTGAATCTCTCACTCGCAGAGTTCACCCGGATTTTCCGGAGACTGAGCAGACCACAGCGTATTCCGCTCACCCTGACCATCCCCGAGCCTGCTGCATCACCAGCAGCCCTGTACCGTACCCTGAGAAATGGCACCGGCTTCCTTCTGGAGTCGATGGAGGGGGTACCCCGACGGGCAGTCAGATCCATCATCGGAACCGGAATACAGGAAACCATTGTGTCTGGTGAAGGAGAAGGGGAATCATCGTCCCCTGTCGCATATCTGAGGTCGGTTACTGAGAAGGAGCAACTCATCTCCACCGCACCTTCCGGGTTTGCCGGCGGGCTGGTCGGATACTGCTCGTATGACATGGTCTCCAGCCTGAACCACGGATACCTGGATGCAGGCCTGGAAGAAGGCCGCCCCCTTGCACGGTTCATGCGTGCCACCTCGGGGATCGTCATCAACCACCAGGACGCCACCTGCACCCTCTTCACCACCCCGCTGGTCAGCCCCGGGACCGACGCTGAACCGGTCTATGCCGATGCCGTGCGGGACCTCCATACCCGGGCAGCACTGGTCCGCAGGATCCCAACTGACGCTCCCGTGGATCTTCCCTCTGAACCGGGGGAAAACACCGGCAGGATCATATCCCCGATGTCCAGAGAACAGTTCACTGCCGGTGTAGAAGAGATCCTCGGGCATATCAGGGCAGGGAACATCTTCCAGGCAGTGGTATCCAGAAAGTTTGAATCACCGTATCCCGGGGATCCATTCAGGATATACACCGCAGTCAGGGAGATTAACCCGTCACCATACCTTTACTTCCTTGAGTTCGGGGATGAGACGATCATCGGATCGAGCCCGGAGATGCTGGTGAAAGCAGAGGGACGGACGGTATCCACGGTTCCCATCGCCGGAACCCGCCCCCGCGGAGCCTCTCCTGAGGAGGATGCCCGTCTGGCTGAGGAGATGCGGCGGGATACGAAAGAGCAGGCAGAACACCTGATGCTCGTAGACCTTGCCAGGAATGATATCGGGAGGGTGGCCTCGTTCGGGTCAGTGCAGGTCCCTTCGTTCATGGAGGTGGAACAGTTCTCCCATGTCCAGCACCTGACTTCGGTGGTAACCGGGACACTCCGTGACGGATGTGACCGGTTTGATGCCCTTGAAGCCTGTTTCCCTGCCGGGACGGTATCCGGGGCACCCAAGCTGCGGGCCATGCAGATCATCGCCGGCCTCGAACCCCATCCCCGGGGCCTGTATGCCGGTGCAGTCGGATATATCGGGTTTGATGACCGGCTCGAGTTTGCAATAGCGATCCGGACCGCCATCGTCCGGGACGGCATCGTCTCCTTCCAGACCGGCGCAGGTATCGTTGCCGATTCAGATCCCGTCCGGGAGTATGAGGAGACGGTCCAGAAAGCCGGAGCGATGATGTCCGCGATATCACGGGCGATGGCAGCAGAAGAAACGGTTCCGGAGCGTCCGGGAGGAATCGCATGAGGGTGACGATCATCGACTGTTTTGACAGTTTCACCTTCAACCTGCTCCAGCTCGTCGGAAACCTTGGCGGAAAACCCGGGGTTATCCGATCTGATCAACCGTTCAGCCGCGTGAAGCAGGAGAGACCGGACCGGATCATCCTCTCGCCAGGCCCCGGCACCCCTGCGGATGCCGGCGTCTGTCAGGAGGTGATCGAACGGTATGCCGGTGAAGTGCCCATCCTCGGGGTCTGCCTCGGTCACCAGACCATCATCAGCACCTTCGGGGGCAGGATCATCCGCCTGGAAGAACCGGTCCATGGAAAGACGAGCAGGATCACCCATACCGGGACCGGCCTCTTCTCCCGGGTCAGTCAGCCGTTCACCGCCACCCGGTACCACTCGCTCATCGCCGACCCCGGGAGCCTGCCGTCATCATTTGCCGTGACTGCCACATCCGAAGGGGATGGCGCGATCATGGCGGTTTCACACCGGGAAATGCCCCTTCACGGCGTTCAGTTCCATCCCGAGAGCATAATGACCCGGGAAGGGCATCAGATCATGACCAACTTCCTCAGAACAGGGGGAGTCTGATGATCCAGCACGCTATCCAGCGGGTCATCTCCCATGAGAACCTGATGCCCGGTGAGGCTGAGGCGGTCATGGGAGAGATTGCCGGGGGGAATGCCACTGGAGCCCAGATCGGGTGTTTCCTGGCAGCACTCAGGATGAAAGGAGAGACTGCCGGAGAGATCGCATCCTTCGCCCGGGTGATGCAGGCGTGTGCCGTCCCGATTCGCCCCCGGGTCCCGGGCCTCCTCGTGGACACCTGCGGAACCGGTGGAGACCGGGAAGTATCTGGTGGAACCTTCAACATCAGCACGGCGGCAGCCATCGTCGCTGCTGCTGCAGGAGTGCCGGTCGTCAAACACGGGAACCGGAGTGTATCCAGCAGGAGCGGATCTGCCGATGTCCTTGAGGCCCTCGGGGTGACGATCGACCAGACTCCTGCTGATGCGGCCCGGACCATCGAGGAGACCGGTATCGGATTCCTGTTTGCTCCCCGGTACCATCCGGCCATGAAACATGTGGCCCCCGTGAGGAGCGAGATGGGAATCTCGACCGTCTTCAACATCCTCGGCCCCCTCCTCAACCCCGCCATGGCACAGGCACGGCTCATCGGGGTCTACGACCCGGGGCTCGTGCCGGTTGTCGCTGGGGCCCTGAAGGAACTCGGGGTCAGGCGGGCCATGGTCGTACACGGGGACGGGCTTGATGAGATCACGATCACCGGGCCCACCCTCGTGACCGAGCTTCGGGATACCATCCTTACCACCCGGGAGATCACCCCTGAAGAGTTTGGCATCACCAGGGGAGAGATGGAGAGTATCAGGGGAGGAACACCGCGGGAGAATGCAGCCATCATCAGGTCCATCCTCTCCGGGACCGGCGGAGCCTGCACTGACATCGTCGCACTCAACGCGGGAGCTGCCATCTACCTGGGAGAGAAAGCACCGTCAGTGCAGGAAGGGGTCAGGGCAGCGTACGATGCGATCCGGTCCGGCCGGGCAGCCCGGACTCTTGAGGATCTCATCCGGGTTTCCGGGAGTGCAGCATGATCCTGAACCGTATCGTCCAGGCATCGGCTCTCCGGGCAGCCTCACTCCCCATCCCCGATCAGGCATCAGCCCCGGAATCACGGGCAGGGATCGCTGACCTGAACAGACCCCGCAGCCTCATCGGTGCGATCACCGGTTCTTCCGGCAGGAGCGCGATCATTGCAGAGATGAAGTCAGCGAGCCCGTCAAAAGGGCACCTCAGGACGATCACCAACCCGGTCTCTGTTGCCCGGGACCTCGTCGCCGGCGGATGCTGTGCCCTCTCGGTCATCACCGAACCTGAATTCTTCCATGGAACCGTGGCTGCCATCCCGGCCGTCCGTGCCGGGGTGGGGGATATCCCGATACTCAGAAAGGACTTCATCGTGGATCTCCGCCAGATAGACGAGACACGCCGACTCGGAGCTGATGCAGTCCTTCTCATCGCTGCGGTCCTGGGAGATCGGCTCCCCGAGTTCGTTGATGCCGCCTGCCGGAGGGGACTCGAACCCCTCGTGGAGGTCCACTGCCGGAGCGAGATCAGATCTGCGCTTGATACCCGGGCTGAACTCATCGGAGTCAACAACCGCGATCTGAAGACGCTCAGGACGGATATCTCCACCACCTGCAGACTTGCCCCGCTCCTCCGTGACGCAGGCCGGACCGTGGTCGCGGAGAGCGGGATCACCTGGCCCTGTGATATCAGAACCCTCCGGCCCCATGCCCGCGGATTTCTGATCGGATCAAGCATCATGGCAGCCGGAAACCCGCAAAAAAGACTGGAGGGATTTGTATACGCATAAAGATATGCGGCATCACCCGGCCCGGGGATGCACGGCTCGCAGACCGGCTCGGCGCTGATGCAATCGGGGTGGTCCTCTTCTCACGATCACCCCGGTCGGTTGAACCTGAACAGGCAGCCGAGATATTCAGGGAGGCCGGGCCCTACACCGCACGCGTCTGTGTCTCCCATACCCGGTCAGCTTCAGATCTCAGCGAGATCCTTTCGCTCTCCCCGACAGCAATCCAGATCTCAGAACCTCTGGAGATCACCGGACCCTGCCGTCCCCGGGTCATCCGGGTTGTCACCCCGGGATCTCCGCTTCCTGACCCGCTGACGACCGATGCGGTCATTGTGGATGCAAGCCGGGGGAGAGGACGAGTGTTTGATCCGGTATTTACCCGTGAGATCATAAGACAGACCCCCCTCCCGGTCATCCTCGCCGGCGGACTCAGCCCTGAGAACGTCGCCGATGCAATACAGACGATACGACCCTATGCCGTTGATGTGGCATCAGGGACCGAATCATCACCAGGCATAAAAGACCCTGAGAGACTCAGGGCCTTTATCAGAAACGCACGGATACAGTCATGAAACTTCCCACACGATTTGGCGAGTACGGGGGATGCTATGTCCCCGAAACCCTGATGGCTGCCCTTGAAGAGCTGGAGGATGCATACCTGAAGATCCTCCCTGACCCTTCCTTCAGGGCAGAACTGAACGATTACCTGACCGGATTTGCAGGACGCAGAACACCGCTCACCTTCTGCAGAAACATGTCTGCGGATCTCGGATGCAGGGTCTACCTGAAACGTGAGGACCTGCTCCATTCCGGGGCCCATAAACTCAACAATGCCCTGGGACAGGCACTCCTTGCCCGTCACATGGGAAAGAAACGGCTCATCGCAGAGACGGGCGCCGGACAGCACGGGGTGGCAACCGCCATCGCCGGGGCTGCACTCGGTCTCGATGTCGGGATCTACATGGGGGAGGTGGATGTGGAGCGCCAGGCGCTGAACGTCGCCCGCATGGAGATGCTCGGCGCAGAGGTGATCCCGGTCCGTACCGGGACCAGGACCCTGAAGGATGCGATCAATGAGGCACTCAGGGACTGGGTTTCAACGGTCGGGGACACCCATTACCTCATCGGAACCGTCGTCGGACCCCATCCCTTCCCGCTCCTCGTCCGCGATCTCCAGTCAGTCATCGGCGCTGAGGCACGGGAACAGATACTCTCCTGTGAAGGACGCCTCCCTGCGGCGATCGTCGCCTGTATCGGGGGAGGGTCGAACGCCATCGGGATATTCCACCCGTTTGTCCAGGATCCGGTCCGGCTGATCGGAGTCGAAGCAGGAGGAGAAGGGCTCGGAGGCAGACACGGGGCAACCCTCTGCGGGGGTTCCCCAGGGGTCCTTCATGGCACCTTCTCCTACATCCTCCAGGATGTATACGGGCAGATCGCGGAGTCACACTCGGTCTCGGCAGGCCTGGATTACCCGGGAGTGGGGCCTGAACATGCGATGCACCGGGACAGTGGCAGGGTGACGTATGAGACGGTCACCGATGAAGAAGCACTGGACGCATTCCTCTTCCTCTCCCGGACCGAGGGGATCATCCCTGCCCTCGAATCATCCCATGCCGTAGCCCATGCACGCAGGATGAAGGGGAGCCTGAATGAGGAGGATATCCTGATCATCAATCTCTCAGGAAGGGGTGACAAGGATGTCGCCCAGGTCCTCGGGCACCTCCATCCCGCCGGGAGGCAGGCATGAAGAGAGGAGAAAACCGGCTCGCCGGGGCATTCTCATCAGGGGAGAGGCCGGTTCTGATCACCTTCACCGTCGCCGGAGACCCGGATTATGAGACCAGCCTCGCGATCATGCACCAGATGGCTGACGCCGGGGCCGGCATCATCGAGCTCGGTCTCCCCTTCTCTGATCCGGTTGCAGACGGCCCGGTCATTCAGCGGGCAGATATCAGGGCGATGGAGGCCGGGATGAACACGGACCGGCTCTTTGAGCTGGTCAGGGATTTCCGGGCAGAGAGCACCGTTCCGATCGTTGTCCTTACGTATGCAAACCTCGTCATGAGGAGGGGAATATCCCGGTTCTACCAGCAGGCAGCCGGTGCCGGGATCGACGGGGTGGTAATCGCGGATCTCCCACTCGAGGAGAGCGATCCGTTCTGCAGGGCTGCGGAGGAGACAGGTATCAGCCATATCATGATGGTGAGCCCGACGACCTCACCCGGACGCCTTGATGCAATCGTCTCCCGTGCCGACGGGTTCATCTACCTCGTGGCAGCAAAGGGGGTCACCGGTGCCCGATCCGGGGTGGACCCTGCTGCCAGAAGCTTCCTCTCCCGGATCAGGGAGAAGACCCGTATCCCGGTGGCTCCGGGATTCGGCATTTCTGATGCCGGACAGGTAAGGGAATGGAATCAGGCCGGTGCCGATGGTATCATCGTCGGATCAGCCATCGTCAGGAGAATAGAAGAAAACCTGACAGACCCGGATCACCTGCTCCGATCGGTTCATGATCTCATCATCACCCTGAAGCTCAGGTAGAATCCCCGCAAGAGCCGGACTCATCTCTCCCGGTACCGGCGGGAAGGCAGAAGGAGAAGGTCGATCCCTTCCCCTTCCCCTCACTCCAGACATGCACCGTCCCCCCGTACAGACTCACGATCCTCCTGACGATCGCGAGACCGAGGCCCGAGGAGCCGCGGTCATGACGGCTTGGGTCTGCCATATAAAACTCATCAAAGACATGGGCCGCCTCACCAGGGGTCAGACCGATCCCGTGGTCGGCAACGAAGAAACAGACACAGTTCTCCCGGGTCTCACTGGTGATCCGTATCCGGCTCTTCTCAACAGAGTACTTCACCGCATTGCTGATCAGGTTGTCAAAGACCACCCCCCCGTCTGTTTCAGAGAACTGCACGATCAGTGAGTCAGGAATATCAACCAGGATATCAATCCCCTTCTGCTGAATGGTCAGCCAGTTCCTCTGGACCGACTCAGCGATACAGGCCGTTATTGCAACCGGCTCAGGGTTGACCGCCACCTCATCACGGGTCAGCCGGGCGATGGTCAGGATCTTCTCGGTCTGCTCCTGAATCACGTGGACCGATCTGAGCAGGACAACCAGGGAGTCCCGGGTATCAGGGTCCTCCTCCTCCTCAATCAGCATGGGAAGGAGGGCACGGAGCGGGGTGAGCGGGGTCTTGAGGTCATGCCCGAGCTGGGTGATGAAGTCATCCTTCTGTTTCATCAGGGAGACAACCTGCTTCGTGCGTTCCTTCACCCGCCGGTCGAGATCCAGATTCACGTCAAGTAGCTGGTTGGCGAGAAAATCCAGTTCCTCGTTCTTCTGGGACATCTCCTCAGCATATCTGCGGAGTTGTTCATCCGCATATCTCCGTTGGGTGATGTCACGTGCAACGATGAGAACGGCCGGTCTTCCCTGGATGACGATCGGGGCAGAGGAGACCTCTACGAAGATCACCGAGCCGTCCGTTCTGATGATCTCCTCCTCATACATCGTTCCGGCAGGGGATGTCCCTCCCGCTTCACCGGTCAGGAACCACGGCCGGTCTGAGAGATCAGATCTGATGAACCGGGAGTAGTCCCGCCCGGTGACCTCCAGCGGATCCGGGGCGCCCAGCAGATGAACCCCGGCCGGATTGACAAAGACCACCCGGGATCCATCAAGGACGAAGATCGCGTCAGGCGAGAGTTCCACCACCCGCCGATACCGCTCCTCGCTCTCTCTGAGGGCAGCCTCCGCACTCCGGCGTTCCATCACCTCGGTCACGAGGGCGGCATTCACCTCGGTCAGTTTTGCGGTCCGGTCTGCGACCCGCATCTCAAGATCCTCGCGGGCCCGTTCCAATTCGTCTGCGACCCTCCGGCGTTCGGTGATGTCCCGGATACTCTCGATAGCACCGACGATGGCGCCCCGTGAGTCACGCAGGGGGGTCGCCGCCCCCCAGAGGTAGATCGTCCCCCCCTCCATGTTGGACATAAACGCCTCGCCAATGATTCGATCCCCTGACCGCGTGATGAACTCATACCGCTCCTCGATCTGCTCATCAGCCTTCAGGGCGAGATCAACCAGGATAGGACGACGCTCCCCGTAAAACGGAATTGCATACCCGAAATCGCCAGTCCCCACGATCTCGGCGGCCTGCAGGCCGGTCAGGTCCTCCATGGCCCGGTTCCATGCAATCACCACCCCCGCATTATCGATGACCATCGTTGCATCAGGGAGAAAATCGATCACATCAGCGAGTCTGCGCTCTGATTCACGGAGCGCAGCCTCGGCTTCCCGCTGGGCGGTGACATCCCGGATGGTGCCGATCGTCGCGATCTCCCCCTGGAACATGGTCACCCCGATGTCCATGGTGACCAGGATCCGGGTCTCCCCGTCCGCATGGAGCATCCGGAACTCGTACCGGGTAGGTACAGCATCACCCCTGAGGCGCCGGCGGTGCCGGTCTGCGACCATCTCCCGATCTTCAGGTGCAATGAGGGAGCGCATCTTCCTGCCGGTCAGATCCCCGACTGTCGAACCGAGAATTGAGGCGAAAGCCGGGTTTGCAAACTGGAGAACACCCCCCTGGATGATGAAGACACCATCCTGGATATGGTCGATGAGGGTCCGGTACTTCTCCTCAGACCTTCGAAGCGCCTCTTCTGAACGCTTCTGATCGGTGATATCCATCACAACCCCCCGCAACCCGGTGAACCGGCCATCATCAAGGATAGGGGACGAGTAGATCATCACCGGAAATATCGTTCCGTCAGCGTGTATGGCATGATACTCGTGAGGAATGCACCGGCCGTCACGGATGATGGATGCCATGAGTTCCCGTGCGGCGTCCCACTCTGCGGGGACGATGAAATCCTGAACCCGGAGATCCTGAATCCTGAACCCGGGGGGATACCCGAAGGTCTCGAATGCCTGCCGGTTCGCATAGGTGAGGCGACCTTCGCAGTCGCATTCATACACCACCAGGGGAAGCAGGTCGGTCAGTTCACGGTATCTGCGTTCACTCTCTGCCAGCAGGATCTGGCTGGCCTGCATCGCCTTCACATGGGCCCGCTGCTCCTCCTCAGCGGCCATCAGTTCCTCATATGCAGAACTCAGTTCGATCGTCCGCTCCTGGATCTCCTGCTCGGCAGCCAGCCGATCGGTAATATCACGGATGACGACCTGAATGCAGAACTTGCCGTCAAGGAAGAGAGAATTGAGACTTGATTCTGCGTCAAAGAGTGACCCATCCGGACGCCGGTGCCGCCAGGTGATGAAGGGATGCTCACCTCCCCGGACACGGGCGAGGATCTCCATAAACCGATCACGGGAGGGGAGCTCATCAGGCTGGCATTCAGGGGAGAGATCC
>CAZSVH010000075.1:0-9284 GCA_964610235.1 uncultured Methanospirillum sp.
ATGCACTACAAGCAACTACAGGATCGCTAATAAAAGTATTATACACAACAGAAGCGATGCCATGTACTTCGGTTCCGACGGTGGAAAAAGGTGTTCTTTATATGGAGGACACGTACGATTCTTTCTATGCCATCGAATAACTCTCTCCTCTGGCTCCTCCTTCTTTTCCTCCTCCTCCCATCCATCTCCCTCGCTGCCGATCAGCCAAAGACGGTCCTGGCAGTCTATATGATCGGGAGCGATCTCGAATATGACCCGAACCTCACTGATGCCGACAACGCTGCCCTGAAACTGGGAGCTACAAAAGATATTACAGAGATGGTATCCGGATGGTGTGACGGATCGTCAGATCTTGGGATTATCGTCGGGTACGGCGGCTCACAGAAAAAAGGATGGGATGGCCTGACGGTTGCTACTATAGATGACCTGAAACACGATCTGGAGGATGGGATCATCGGCAACTCGGATGATGAAGACCTCCAGGGCTGGATACCCTGCAACATGGCTTCATCTGAAGGAATCCGGTATTTTTTGCAGGCAGTCAGGAAGTTGCACCCGGATAGCCGCCTGATTCTCGTCCTCTGGAATCATGGGCAGGCCTGGGAAGGGCTGGGTCCTGACACCAATTATCCTGACACCATGATGACACCAGGGGATCTCAGGGATGCCCTGCAGAGTCTGGACCAGCAGATTGATCTCCTCGGTCTTGACGCCTGTTTCATGGCTAACATCGAGTATCTGCGGGTGATTTCTCCCACAGTTCACTACGCCGTTGCCTCAGAGGATACCGAACCTGAACATGGGTGGGATTATGCCGGTCTGGTAACAACCCTGCGGGAGGATCCGGATATCAGCACAACAGCACTGGGAAAGAATATCGTCGACCGGTACCTCGATAATCCTGACCATCAGAAAGGAGCATTATCCCTCTCGCTCCTTGACCTGTCCCAGATGGAAAACCTCCTCGGGACACTGGATGATCTCACCACAGCACTCAGTGATCCATCCTCGGAATACGGATCATATCAGGTCACGTCACACCTGGTGGGAAACCTCTCTGCCATCGGTGCAACAAAAGATGCAGAAGGTAACGATGTTGCAATCATGGTGGATCTGACGGCCTTGTGTGACGGTGCAGGAGAGCGTATCCCGGCTGTGAAGGAGAAGGCGGATGCCTGTTCCCGTGCTCTGAAAGATGTGATCGTATATGCCCGATCTGATTCGTCGGTCACCCAGATTCACGGGCTCGGTATTTTTTCTCCGGTGATGGCAAGTCATCCTGTCTTTTATAAACAAATCCAACCCGGAACAATACTCGACCTTACCAGCGGATGGACCCGGTTTGTCACCACTCTGGCCGATCAGATCCTGGCAGATACCACTCCCCCTCAATTTGTAGATGAATCCGGGGGATACCGGATCATCGAGGACGGGTATACCTTTGTCACTGACGTGTATTACCAGATACTGCCTGATTCCCGTAAGATCGTACTTGCCCAGGAACCTGCTCTGATGGGAGACGACAACCTGGTTGTAAAACCTGAATGGGGAGGGACAGGATCATTTCTGACCGATGAAACCAGTTCATCCCTCCTCCCGGCATATTATGTTCAGACCAATGATGCCGGGGTGCAGCTCTACTACTCCTGGGGAATTCTCGTCCAGGGAGGGACGAAAAACTTTGTCAGAATGGACCTTTGGTATGATCCCGCCAGTCATCGGTTAAACTCGGTAATGCGACCATATGCTCTCACCAGCGATGGGGAACAGGTTTTTTCACGATCTGCAGCAACCCCGAGACCCGGAGATCTCTTCATCATCTACTCCCTGGTTATCAACCCGGACGGTGAAACAGCCTTCTCCGAGATCGGCAGAGTCACCTGGAGCGAAGGAATGGCCGTAAAAACCATGAAAATGCCCTGTGGTGAGTACGGCCTTCAGGTCATGGCAACAGACCTGGCAGGAAACACTGGTCAGACCGGGATAATCCCTTATTCAATTCCCTGCAGCGGGAATGCATAATGAAACAATGATACATCAGTTGTTCAAGATGCACCCAAAAAACATGCATCTCCCTGAATCACAACAAATAAAAGCCACGTGAGCCACAATTAATGGTTATCATTATCGGTTACCCACAGGAGGCCGCCTGATTACCATGATAAAAAGTTTGTCCCAGGTTGATACTGCCCGGAAAAGAGTCCTCCTGCGGGTGGACTTCAACTCGCCGATCGATCCGCAGGCCGGCGTCATTCTTGATGACAAGCGGTTTCGTGAGCATCTCCAGACAGTGAAGGCGCTCAGCAATGCCATCACCATCATCATTACCCACCAGAGCAGGCCGGGAAAAAAGGATTTTACCTCCCTTGAGGCTCATGCTGCCAGGCTTGAGCAGCTCCTCGGGAAACCGGTCACGTTCGTCGATGATATCTTCGGCCATTCGGCCCAGGATGCGATACGGGATGCGAAACCGGGCGATGTGATCATGCTGGAGAATGTCAGGTTCAATGCAGAAGAGAACCTGAAGATATCCGGCGAGGAGTCTGCAAAGACCCTCCTGATCCGGAAACTCTCACGGATGGGAGATATCTTTGTCAACGATGCCTTCGGAACGGCTCACCGGTCCCAGCCCACGATTGTCGGACTGCCCGAGATACTGCCGTCTTATGCCGGACTCCTGCTGGAAAAAGAGGTTACCAACCTCTCCCGGGTCTTCTCAGGGGCCCCCCGGCCGGTCACCTTTGTCCTCGGGGGAACCAAGGTGGATGACTCGATAGATGTCGCCGATCATGTCCTCTCAGGCGGTATCGCTGACCGGGTGGTCACGATCGGAGTGGTGGCCAATATCTTCCTTGCAGCCGGCGGCATTGCCATCGGGCAGCCATCCATGGACCTGATCACCCAGCTCGGGTATGAAGACCAGATACCGGTGGCCCGGCGCCTCCTTGACACATTCGGGGATAAGATCTTTGTTCCTGATGCCGTGGCAATCAAACGGGAGAATACCCGGGTAGAGGTTGCAGTCGGGGAGATTCCTGCCGACTGTCCCATCCTCGATATCGGGGGGACCGGCCTGAAGAGATGCCTGGATATCCTCAAAGACTCCCATACCATCGTCCTGAACGGACCGGCAGGACTCTTTGAAGAGTCTGATTATGCCCTGGGAACCTATGAGATCATCAGAACGGCTGCCGAAGCAGAATTTTCCGTCGTCGGTGGCGGGCATACGGCAGCTGCCATCGAGAAGATGGGGTATGAATCCCGGTTCACCCATATCTCGACCGGAGGCGGGGCCTGCATCGAGTTCCTCACCGGAAAGAAGCTGCCGGCGATCGCGGCACTGGAGAAGAGTGCAGAGCGGTTTCCCTGATTCGACCAGTCAGGAGTCAGAACCGGACCGGATGTTACTATTGAGTTGAGCAGATATGGGAGAAGAAGAGATCAGCCTGGACCACCTCGCCATCTGCGTGACCAGCCTTGAACGGAGCCGCCGGTTCTATCGTGATATCCTCAGAATGGAGGTGTCAGAACCGATATCCCTCCGGGATCAGTCAGCAGGGCTCAGGTACGGCCATTCACTGCTCAGTAAATCGCCTGCGCTGGTGAGAGACTGGGTGAGCAGGAACCAGCCCGTGGCATACCAGCATATGTACACGAGTATCTGCCACTGTACGGCAGCGGAGAGCGGAATCACCCTCATCCTGGTGGAACAGACACATCCGGAGAAGGGATACACGCGGTCAGTCACTGGAAATACGCTCTATGGATTCTCATTCCATCTCTCTCCCGGGATTGACACCGATGACCTTGCCTGGGATCTTCACCGGGATGACCTCACGTTTGAACACGGGGACATACGCACAGACGGAACCATCTATTCACCGGATCAACCGTCCCATTCCCTCTATATCCGGGATCCGGACGGGAGGATGATCGAACTGATCCCGCCTGCCACAGAAGGGAAGGGCGATTTTCTCACCGGATTCGGACATGTCACCCTGTATGCTTCAGATCCCGTGAAGAGCAGCAGGTTTTACCAGTATGAGTTCGGGCTCTCAGACATCACCCCGGCATATGTCCCCCGGGACCCCTGGAAGAAGAGCATCACCTGGCTGGGGAGACCAGGCGGGACACCCGTCATCCTCCTGTACCAGGTGACCCGTCCTGACGGGACACCGGTGAAGACGGGAGGATACGGACTTGACCACATTGCCCTGAGGGGAACCGGTCCGGAACAGGGGGGAGCGATGGAACCCGGGTGTGTCTCCGATCATCCGGGTGGGATGAACCCGTGCAGGGGATACCGGCAGGACCCTGACGGGTATACCATTGAGTACTGAAGATCAGGTCATCAGAGATCCCGATGACGGTTTCCGCCCTTCCCACCTCTCATCTTCCGTTTCATCTTCTCCAGTTCGAGTGCCGTCGGGACCCGGGTGAAGGGATCCTTCCGGGTAGCGGTCAGAAAAGCGGCGAAGAAGATAAGAACCGACCCGGTAAGGAGGGCAAAATCCATCAGGCGGATCAATCCGGCAAGAAGACCGGTCAGCAGGATTCCCAGGATCCCCCCGACCAGCACCAGGATCCAGACCTTCACACCCATTGTTCAGAGAATGATATACCGGAAGAGAAATAAAAGTTATGCCGGCTGATACACACATCAGGATGATGTTCAATCCTTTATTTGGGAGAGAATACCCGGAAGAACAGAGAGGCAGGGAAGATGTCTTCAGGTAAGGAGAAAAACCCGGTCTGCACCGTTGTTGGAGGCCACGGGGCTCATATCAAGGCAACAAGGGAGTCTCTGAACATCCTCTCCCACGGTAAGACCTCAGAGGTTCCCCTCGCCGATCTGGATCATCTTCTCATTATCGGAGGCCATTCCATCCAGACCGCAGCCATCACGACCCTGCTGAAACAGGATGTCTTCATCTCGTTCTTCGAGTCTGACGGTGAACCATCCGGATACCTGGTCCCCTACCGGTATTCCCGTGCTGAAGAGGTTGCTGAGCTCCAGAAGAATACCCCTCCGTTCCAGTATGCACGGACGTTTGCAAAGGGAGCAGTTGCTGAGCGGATCCTGGCCCTCGGAGAATGGGGAGAACAGAAGACCGGAGATCTCTTCTTCAGCGGTGAACGGGATATTCTTGACCAGGCTTCCCGGGAGATCGACAACCTCATCCGAATCGAGGAGATACACCGCGTTGATCAGCTGGTCGGAGACATGTACTACGAGATCATGAGCAGGCTCATCGATCCCGGGATGGCTTTCAGACGGCGATCCACACGGCCGTATACTGACCCGGTGAACACCATCCTCTCCTTTGGGTATGCCATGCTGATGGCCCGGTGCACCCGGGCGCTCATCTCCCTTCATCTCAACCCGGATGGAGGGATGCTCCACCGGGGGAAACGCTCACTTGCCTGGGATTTTTGTAACTGCTGGAAGACCCGGATGATCGACATCCCTGCTCTCGGACTTATCCAGAGCGGCGGGGTACCCGGAGAATCCTATGAAACCGGGGAGAAGAGGTGTGTTCTTTCAGATGCCCTGATACATACCCTCATCCGGGTGTTCCAGCAGAGTATCACCCCTGAGGTCATCGACCTGCAGACTGGTCTCTTCCTGAAAGCGCTCAGGGGAGATGCCTCCTTTGAGATCGTCCGGCACTAAACCGGTTACTGCTGCCGGGGCCTGGCCTGGCTGACCCCGATCCTGACCCCGCGAATCTCGGCACCATCCAGCCGTGAGATGACCCGGTTCACATACGAGGACGGGATCTGCACAAACGAGTAGGCCGGATACATCTGGATATCACCGACAGCCCGCTCCGGCATGTTACATGCCGAGGATACGGCATAGACGATATCTCTCGGACTGAATCCGTCCTTTCTTCCCGCAGAAATGAACAGCCGGGCATGGCCGGGCTGCTCATGGAAGGAGGACTCGTCCCGTTCACCCTGGCCTGAGGTGTCTGAGTAGGCACTCTGTTCACGAAGGAATGCTGCCGCCAGCTGGACGGGATCATACCCTTCCGTGACCAGAGACATGATGACCTCCTGGTACCGGGTAAGATCCTCCTTCTCGATGGTGGTTTTGATCCGGGCGACCGATTCACGTGCACGGGATTCTGCAATCTCAGCGGCTGTCGGGATAGACATCCTCCGCATGTGGGTATTGGTCTGGCGCTGGATATCCTTGAGTCTCCAGCGGTCCCGGGGCACCACAAAACTGACAGATTTTCCCCCTTTTCCGGCACGGGCAGTTCTTCCAATGCGGTGGACATAGTACTCGGTATCCTGGGGAAGATCATAGTTGAAGACCATCTCGACATCCTCAACATCAATCCCCCGGGCTGCCACGTCACTGGCAACCAGAATGCTGAGGGATCCGGACCTGAATCCGGCCATGACCCGGTCCCGCTCCCGCTGCTTCATGTCACCATGGAGGGCTTCTGCAAGGTATCCCTGGGCTTTGAGCCTGCTGGCAATCTGGTCCACCATCCGGCGGGTATTGGCAAAGACCATCGCCCGTGAGGGAACATGCCGGTCCAGCAGCCGCAGAAGGGCATCATCCTTGGCATTCTCCACCAGTTCAATGAAGTACTGATCGATGCCCGGGCCGGTGAGTTCCCGGGGGGCGATCCGGACCATCGCCGGGTCACGCTGGTACCGGCGTGAGATCTGAAGGATCGGTTTGGGAAGGGTCGCAGAGAAGATGACGGTCTGACGTTCCCGGGGAACATAGGAGAGGATACTCTCAATGTCAGGCCTGAATCCCATGTCCAGCATCTGGTCTGCCTCGTCAAGGACTACCAGATGAACAGCAGTCAGATCCAGAGTTGTGCGCGCAATGTGGTCCAGAACACGCCCAGGGGTTCCGATCACAATATGCACGCCCCTTTTTAACTCACGAATCTGTCCGTCGATTGCCTGCCCGCCATAAATAGGGAGCACATGAATCTCTTTGCGGTATTTGAGAAGTTTGGAGTATTCTACAGATATCTGAACACACAGTTCGCGGGTCGGACAGAGGACGAGTACCTGGACGACCCGGTTCTCCTCCTTACATCGTTCAATGCCGGGGATTGCGTAGGCCGCAGTCTTTCCGGTCCCGGTCTGAGCCTGGCCGGCGATGTCCTGCCCGGCCATCAGGAGGGGGATTGCCTGCTTCTGTATCGGTGTGGGTTCTTCAAAACCCATATCGGAGAGGGCACGAAGAAGAGGTGGTGAGAGATCAAGATCCGAAAAAGAGGATATAGTCATCTCATATCATGGAACTTTTCGCCATATATATGCACCCGTCACCCCGTTTCTCCTTCCCATCTGTGCATACGTGCCGGAAATGAGCAGGGAGGGGAGAAATTGAATCCACTCTGGAGTATAGCAACATAAGGTTTAATATTTAAAGGTGTCGAATTATAAAAACCGCATAGTCTGTTTTTATTTTAGTAAATAAATAAAATTAGGAGAGTATCGGATTGATACACGCGAGAATTTCTGCCTCAAACGTTGAGGCAATCTCTGGAGAAGAGGATTCCACATACAGTCTGACCAGGGGTTCGGTCCCGGAAGGACGGATCAGTGCCCAGCACTGATCCCGGTCAATCCTGATTCCATCCACCTCATTCAGCCGGTCTGCAGAAAACCTGGTCCGTACCGCATCCAGCAGTTGTAGTGAACGGTCAGTATGAAACTTGTGCTTCAGCATCACCGAGGGAGGGAGTTCATCCACGAGTGCACTGAGCGGCCTCTTCTTCAGAGAGAGGAGACGAACCATCATCGCAGCCGTCATCCCGCCGTCGCGGCAGAACTGATGATCCGGGTAGATCAGACCACCGTTTCCTTCTCCACCAAACAGAACCGTCTCCCCGGCCTGGATCAGGGCGAGCATCCGTCTGGCGACATAGATGCTCCCCACCGCAGTATACTCAACGCTGCACCCGTACCGCCCTCCAATCTCTTCAATCAGGCGGGATGAACTGACCGGGGTGACGATAATCCCGTTCTTTCCAGCACAGACAGCATCCGCAATCAATGCGAATTCCTTGTTCTCTTCGACAAAACGACCCTTATCATCGATAAAAACAGCACGATCCGCATCCCCGTCATGGGCAACCCCGAATGCGGCCCCGACACTGCAGACCAGGTCAGCCAGAGGAGCCAGTCCTTCAGGAGAGGGTTCCGGCTGACGGGCCGGGAACCTTCCGTCAGGCTGGGCATTCAGCGTCAGAACCCTGCATCCCAGCCGGCTCAGGATCTCAGCCGTCGTCCGGTATGCAGCCCCGCACCCGGCATCCACCACCACCGTCAGACCGATCCCCGCATTCACCGGAAGGGGGGAGACCACCCCGTCAACATACTCCCGGTACCCGTCCGGATCTGACCGTTCACCACCGACCTCCTCCCATCCCCGGGTCGCATAGGTCCCTGAAAAGACGCGTTCTTCCACAAGGAGAGCATGGTCATCATCCATCTCAGTTCCATCAGATTCGATGACCTTCACCCCGTTATAATTCCCCGGATTATGGGAGGCGGTGATCACGATCCCGGCGTCATAATGCTTCTTTACCAGGTACTGAAGGGCAGGAGTCGGGAGGATGCCACAGTCGACCACCGAACAGCCGACTGACATAAGCCCGGCTTTGGCAGCCTCGATGAGTGCCGGGCCTGACGTCCGGGTATCCCTGCCAATCGCTACCGTCCCGGGACGCATACTCCCCACCGCCCTCGCAAGATTCATTACCAGTTCAGGGGTCATCAGCTCACCGACCACACCCCTCACACCATTCGTCCCAAACAACTGCTTCTTCTTCACGTCTGCCATTTATACCACATCAGAAGACACATCGTTCACATCCCCGGACTCCGCTTCATTCAAACCGGTGGAGACATCATCAGCACCGCCCTTTTTCATTCGTTTCTCCTGCTTCTGGCGCTGCTGCTCTTCCCGTATCCGGAGCAGCCGGGCAGATGCCTCCGCAACCTGCCGCATGATAGCGGTCACCTGATCTTCAATCTCAATCTCCTCATCAACCCCGATGGATGTACTTTCAATCTCAAGGAGAAACCGGGCGACCTCACTCGCTTCAAAGAGGAGATCATCAAGTTCCTCGGGAGTATAGAAACCGCACATCGCACCATACAGGAAGGTTGCACCAGCCTTGTTCACCTTCTTCTTAAATGAACTCCGGGCCTGGTTCACCGCCTGGGGAGAGTAGGTCCCGGTCCTGAACGGGACCAGTTCAGTGAGATGTCTTCCGAGGACCGTCATCTCGGCACCA
>CAZSVH010000076.1:0-9141 GCA_964610235.1 uncultured Methanospirillum sp.
GGATCCATCGGTGGCGCATCCTCCCGGTCCGGATCTGCAGGGGAAAAAACCGCATGGACCGTCATGTCGCGAACGACGGGAGAGAGCGAGAGGGAGAGACTGATACCGGCATCAGTGCCATCCACCAGGACAGAGGTGAGGGAAAATCCTGGATTCGGAAGAAAGGTCAGGTTCATCCCTGAGCCGCACGGAACAGAGGCGGCGCCTTCAGGATAGACAGATCCCCCGGGTGATGCCGTGACCAGCACCAGACAGCTGCCGGAATCTGCACCCACCTGCCATGACGAGGAGAGGAGGAGAAGAGAGCAGATGACTGCACATAATCCAGACACGGGGAGATGCTGCCGGCGCTGGTGCATACGTACCCGGAGGTCACAGCAGCATATAAATATATCACATTTCCGCGATAGATAGGAGAAGAGTCCTGACTCCGGTTATCCGGGAGAAGATTTTTTTCTCCTCCCCGGTATCCCGGATCTGAGCTGAGACCATGACCAGCACGAAAATCCACCATCCGTCATCCTCCAAAGGCAGGGGGGGGACATCCTGCCGCGTATGCGGCGTAGATGAGGCCGGTAAAGGGCCGGTTCTGGGCCCGATGGTCATCGCCGGTGTTGCCTGCAGCGATCCCCGCGAGGTCGCCGCCACGGGGGTCATGGACTCCAAAGAACTCAGTCCCCGCAGGCGGAGTGAACTCTTCTCGATCATACAGGAACGGTTCCCCTATACCGTGGTCATCAGAACTGCCTCTGATATCGACCAGCTCAGAACTGAGATGACCATGAATGAGATCACTGCCCGGGCTCATGCTGAAGTCATCAGCAACCTCATGTGCAATGAAGCGTTCCTTGATGCGTGTGATGTCAATGAAGAGCGGTTTGCCCGGACGGTGGGTGGTATGGTCGGTTACCCGTGCCGTATCACTGCCAGGCACAAGGCTGACAGAACCTTTCCCCTGGTCTCAGCGGCTTCTATCGTGGCCAAGGTGATCCGGGACGGACTGGTGAGAGAGCTGGAGACCGAATATGGGGATATCGGAAGCGGCTATCCTGCTGATCCAGTCACAATCAGGTTTCTGACCCGGTATATCGAGGAGCATGGCCAACCCCCGGCCATCGCCCGGAGAAGCTGGGCAACGGTGAAGAACCTCCTGAAGAAGACCAGTCAGAAGACATTATTCTGATCTTCAGGGAGTATTTTACCCGGGCCCGTCCAATATATACCAATCTATGGACTGGTACCTCATCGCTCTCGCTGCGATTGCCATTTATCTTCTCATCGTTGCGTTCCTCAGGACGCATATCCCCTCACCCCCCCGGGACGGGGAACTCCCCGAACCGGTTTCCTCCGGCGGGTCATCCGTCTGGACCGCCCTCTCGTCCCATATCATGTTCTTCGGCCCGATCCTCGGACTGAAGACTGAGAATGTGGGATTTTTTGACTGGTTCAGGCGGTACGGAAGGGTGCTGAGAATTTACGGGACGATCGGGGTCTTCATGGTCATCATCGTCTCGGTCCTGATGGTCGCCCTCATCGCCCTCTCCGTAAACCTGACCATCGCTCTGAAACCAGAACCAACCGCAATTAACAAACCTCAGAACCTCTTTCTCATCCCGGGTCTGAATGAGTTCGTCCCGTCCACCTTTGCGGTCTGGTTTGCATTCTTTCTCACCCTCGTGATCCACGAGTTTGGTCATGCCATTCTCTGCAGGGTTGAGCAGATCCGGGTGAAGGCAATGGGGGTACTCTTCCTGATCATTCCCATCGGGGCATTCGTTGAGCCTGACGAAGAGGAGGTGAAAGAAGCAGCCTCCTGGCCGCGGGTGAGGATGTACGGGGCAGGAATCATGAATAACCTCGTCGTGGGAGTGCTCTGCTTCGCTCTTCTGATTAGCATGATCGGGTGGGCGGTCCCGAGCAGTGAACCCATCGTAGTCGGGTTGTATCAGGACTACCCGGCTGCCGCTGCCCAGGTTCCGATCCCATCCGTGATCAGATCCGTGAACGGGACACCGGTCAGTACATCTGCCGAGGTGGGTGATCTCCTGAATCTGACCCGTCCCGGCGACCATATTATGGTCACCGTTGAGAATGAAGGGGTCCTCTCAGAGTATGAACTCAACCTCTCCCCCTGGCCCGGAGACCTGGGAGCACGGGAGTCGGGATTCATGGGAGTCTTCTACTACAACGGGCAGGCGGTCATCGAGACAACCCAGCGGTTCTTCTCACCGGCAGGGTTCCTGATCCTCCTCTCGATGCCGTTCATCCCCGGATATGAGGGGCAGCAGCTCCGGGTCCTCGGATTTGACGTCGAGGATACGTCGTACTATCAGGAGCCGTTTCCCCTGTACTGGCAGGTCATCCATCTGCTCTTCTGGTCAGGGTTTATCAACCTGGCAGCGGGTCTCTTCAACGCCCTGCCAATGCTCCCCCTTGACGGAGGACTCATATTCAGAGAGGCAGCAGAACGAATCCTTGCGAGGCGGGGCCTCCAGAAGTACGGCACCCACCTGGTCGGGGCTGTGAGCAGCCTGATGCTGATCATGATGATCGCCCTCTTCACCCTCCCCTACCTCTTCCACTTATAAGGGTGGAAGGGATACGTATCAACCAGGGTACTCATGAAGGTGACCATCCTGGTGGACAACTCCACCCTCACAGACACCGAATTCAGGGCTGAACCGGCATTTGCCGCATGGATAGAAGATGCCGGAACCAGAATCCTCTTTGACTGCGGATACTCAGATATCATCCTGCATAACGCTGATACCATGGGTATCGACCTTCTTTCTGCCGATGCAGTCGTATTTTCACACGGTCATTCGGATCATACCTGGGGACTGATTCCGATACTGCAGCGGATAACCACCCTCGCGTCCCGTTCAGGCCCACCCCCGGCGATGCGATTCATCGGTCACCCGGCAAGTTACTGGTCACGAACGACCCGGGGAATCCCGGAGACAGGCCCCCTGCTGAGTCCGGAGCGGCTGAGCCGGTTCGGTGATGTCATCGGGACACGGCAGCCCCGGTATCTCACTGATACCCTCTTGTTCCTTGGTGAGATCCCCTCCCGGTTCCCCTTTGATCAGCGGAAGGAGACGGGTCTCCTGATGACACCGGACGGACCGGTTCCCGACCTGGTGCCCGATGATTCTGCCATCGTCGGCATAACGTCTGAAGGACTGGTGATAGTGACCGGGTGTGCCCATGCGGGAATCTGTTCAGTCATCAGGCAGGCGATCGAGATAACAGGAGATTCACGAATCCGGGATGTAATTGGAGGATTTCACCTCTTCCAGTCATCACCGGACACCATCAGGCAGATCAGCTGCTATCTTCATGATATCCATCCCGTTGAACTCCACCCATGCCACTGCACGGGAAAACCCGCAACCATCGCATTTGCCGATATACTCTCACTCGATGAGACCGGTGTGGGGACCGTTCTCGAGTACCTCTGATCATCCGCCAGGGGTACCTTTTTTCCGGAGCAGTACCCATACACAATACGATATCCATGAGAGAGACTGCCCGTATCAGCATACTCATTCTGTGCCTCCTCTGTATCATGCAGGCATCTGCATTTGAGATCAGGGAAGGGGACTCGATCACTATCTCTGAACCGGTGGATGATGATCTGCTCATCTCCGGGGGTACCGTCACGATTAACGCACCCGTCAAGAGCCTGACGTTTGCAGGCGGTACCCTCGTTGTGAACGCCCCGGTCAAGGAGAACCTAATCGCAGCGGGAGGGGAGATTCAGGTCAACGGACCAGTCGGAACCGATGCGATCGCAGCCGGGGGAAGGATTGACCTGAACGGAGACGTTGGGGGGAAAATCCTGGCAGCCGGTGGAGCGGTGACGATGAATGGAAAAACCAGGAACTTTGCCGTATCCGGGGGAAAGGTCGTAATGGGATCCTCCAGTCATGTCTCCGGGGATGCCATCATCGGGTCATCAGACTATACCCCCGGGGGGATGGTTGAGGGGAAGATTACCACAGAGACCCATGACACCCCGGATACGACCGAAAAGGTGGGAGACCTGCTCTCGTTCCTCTTCACGGTGATCCAGATCCTCTTCGCCATCGGCATGCTCATCCTCGGCATCATCCTCATTCTCCTCATCCCCGGACCCGTCACCCGGGTGACATCAGCACTCAGCACCGAACCACTCCTCTCGCTGATCATCGGGATCGCATCCCTCATCATTGCCGGCATCCTCTCCCTGATTCTGCTGGTCACCATCATCGGAATCCCGCTGGCAGTAATGATCGCCCTGGTGACCCTGATCGGCCTTATGCTCTCGTCTCTCATCACTGGTGCCGCCCTGGGTTCCCTCATTGCAGAGAAGAGTCAACGACCCCTCTCTCCCCTGATCTCATTTGTCATCGGATTCATCATCCTTCAGATCCTGATCTTCATTCCGATCCTGGGATTTTTCGTCAACATGGCTGCCGTATTCCTCGGACTGGGAGCATTGGTGAGATCAGCGGCAGTATGTATCAGGCAGCCGGCGATACCCCTCTGATCTCCTTTTTTCCATCCCCGTTGGAAAAGGTTTTCAGGCAGACCAGTCGGATAGTAGGTACCGGAGAGGAGGGGATCCATGTTCCAACTGGCAGTTGAAGGGGAGGCAGGACTGCTTATCGTGGCAGTCGGAATGACGATCCTGGTATACCAGAAGTTCATCCGCTCCGGTATCCCCCGTATACGGGTCATCCTTCTCTGCATCCTCTGTTCCGTGATGTGGATCATGAGTTTCATCCTCTCGTTCCTGGATACCGACCCGGCCCATTCTCTCCTCTGGGAGACGATGAGCCTTCTCGGGATGGCAGCAACGCTCTTTGTGATATTCATCGCATTCTTTGAGATCATGCAGACCCCGGGATTCTGAGGGAATGGTTCTGCCGTGACCATCCCGCCTGCCGGCGAGTCAGGAAGAACCGGTAACCTGATTAAGAGATCCCGATCCATCTTCACCCAATGTATCTCCTCATGACGGTCGGAACCGGAATCGGCTCTGATCCTGCAGATGCGATCAGCCGGCTGGTACGATCCTGTTCATTCAGCATCTCCTGGTACAATCCGGACCATCTCATATTCATCTGCTCACCTGAGAGCAAAGAGCGGATTCCGGCGATCGAACAGGGATGCAGGAGCATCAGAGGGATTGAACCACCCCATTCAGAGATATGCCTCATCGATGACCCGACAGACTTCACCCTCTGCTTCGAGGTGATCTTCGGCCTCTGCTCACTTTTTAAGGAGTTCGATGCAGTCATCGATAACAGCTCGGGAACCCGGCCGATGATGATGGCAGCCTCAATCGCCTCGTTCCTTACCCAGACGCCGGTCTCCCATGTTACCGGTGAGAAGAATGCAGGGCTGGTCATTGCCGGGACTGAACACATTAAGGAGATGACCCTCTTTGCAGCGTATGACCGGCTGAGATTTCACCAGGCAGTCGATCAGTTCAACGGGAACCATTTCGGGACTGCACTCCAGCACCTGAGCGGGATTACCACGATTCCGGAGAGGGACGTTTATTTCACCCTCTTCTCTGCCTACTACTTCTGGGACAAACTCAATTATGCACAGGCATTCCGGTACCTTCAGCATGCCCAGGACCTGACCGAGGCGATCCCTCTCAATCGTGAATACCTCCAGACCCTGATCCGGCTGGAAGAGAAAGAAGACTCAAATCTCCCCAAAAAGGAAGAATGTGCAGTGAAGCAGGAGAAATACCTGTACATTCTGGTTGATCTCCTCAATAACGCAAAACGACGGATCGAAGGAGAGCGGTACGATGATGCTCTGGCACGGTTATACCGGGTCGTCGAACTCCTCTCCCAGGTCCTGCTGCTCAGCTGGAATATTGACGATATCGAGGGAAAAATCCAGTTTTCAGAACTTCGCAGAATGATTCGGGACAAGTCTGAGATCTCCCTGTATGCCAGGAGGGCAGATCGCAAAGGGGTGATCCGGATTGGGCTGCGTTCCAAGTTCATGCTCCTCGAAGACCTTGGCATGAGAGGAGCGGCGGCATACTACCAGCACCTGGAACCCTTCCTCAGGGTACGAAACGACTCGATCCTCGCCCACGGACTCTCTCCGGTCCAGGGAGATGTCGCCCGCCAGATGTGGCAGGAGGTCTTCAGCATCACCTGCCGGGCGTGTGCGGACCTGCCTTTTGATCTGGACAGTCTGCTTGCACGATCAGAATACCCGGTGCTCGAAACACCGCTTGAGTAAAAAAAGGTCAGGCCAGGGTGGAACCCCAGACAGAGTTCTCGTACCGCTGACCTTTCTCGTCACCACGGGTGCAGTAGTACTTATGCTCCAGTCCGAGTTCAGCGGCGACGGGGCAGGTCTTGCAGTTACATCCCTCCTCAAAGGATATACACAGAAAACTCCTGCCTACCATGCAGAAGAGCTTTTCACGCTCAACAATTGCGCACTTGTTAAAACTCGGACAGGTCGGACAGATACAGGATTTCTTCTTCTCCTCGATGATCTTCTCCTGATCTGCAAGGGGACTTTTCTTCATCTCCTTGACCAGCTCGACAAATTTGTCCATTTGAATCCCTCGCTTGAGAACTTTTTCTTCTGGTATGATAAACCTGTCTATTTGTACTTACCCTGCACAGGGACGGAGAAATGCAGAAACCGGGGATCAAAAGAGAAAACAGAGATATTTTCAGGACTGAAGATGAATAGGTAGAGTAGCGATGAAACTCTCTTCATGCCGGAAACAGTACCAGAAAGAGACCCACCGGACCCGTTCTCCCGAAGAAACCCTTGAAATGGTGAGAGACCTCGTAATCCCGGCCGGGATCACCCGGGTCGCTGATATCACCGGCCTTGACCGGCTGGGTATCCCGGTCTTCTCATGTATCAGGCCGGATGCTGCCGAGGGATCAATATCGGTCTACAATGGAAAGGGAGCAACAGAAACGGCGGCACGGGTCTCTGCTATCATGGAAGGGCTCGAACGGTATTCAGCCGAGATCCATGATCGTCACCCCCTGGTAGCCACCTGCGATGAGATATCACGAGCGTATCAGCCGGTGCATCCTCAGGACCTGATCCTCCCCCCACACCCAGATCTCATCAATCCGATCCCCTGGACCCCGGCATATGATATCATCCATGACGAGGAGGTGATGGTCCCGGCACATGCTGTCTTCCACCCGCTCCCCCGCACCATGGGGAGACTCGTCAGGACGAATACCAACGGAATCGCTTCAGGAAATACCGTTGAGGAGGCGGTGTTTCACGGACTCTGCGAGATCGTTGAACGCGACGCCTGGTCACTCGCGGAGGCAGTCAACAACGGCGGACCGGTCATCACCGGGATTGAGGATCCCATCATCACCTCCCTGACTGACCGGTTCACCGGTGCCGGGGTTGAGGTGATTCTCAGGGATATCTCGAGTGATATCGGACTTCCGACCGTTGCTGCTGTCGCAGATGACGTTACCCTGCGTGACCCGACTCTCCTCTGCATCGGTATGGGGACGCATGCAGTCCCCGAGATCGCCATCCTGCGTGCCCTGACTGAGGTGGCCCAGAGTCGTGCCACTCAGATCCACGGTGCCCGGGAAGATACCCGTGAGATGCATCAGAAGCGTCAGATCGGGTACGAGCGGACGAAACGGCTCAATAAGAAATGGTTCGCAGACGGCGCTGAGATCGATATGGGAGAGATGGTATCCTTCAGATCCGACGATTTCCTTGATGATATCAGGTATACGACAGGGCAGTGCAGGGCTCGGGGGATCAGCAGAATCCTGGTCAGTGACCTGACCCGGCCCGAGATCGGGATTCCGGTCGTCAGGGTGATAGCCCCGGGTCTCGAACACTATGCCATGGACCAGGAACGGATGGGAGAGAGGTGCAGGAATGCCAGACGTAATTATCTACCTGGGTCCAAGTCTGCCTGAATCAGAGGCAGCCGCAATCCTCCCTGCATCAGAGAGAATCCACTATCTTCCTCCGGTCAGAAGGGGGGACCTGATCCATGCAATCGCAAAGCGACCCCGGATCATCGGGATCATTGACGGACTCTTCTTTGAGAATGCCGCAGTCGGGCATCGTGAGGTTCTGGAAGCGATACGAACCGGAATCAGGGTTATCGGTGCCTCGAGTATGGGTGCCCTCAGGGCTGCAGAACTGACCCCGTTCGGGATGGAGGGGGTGGGAGAGGTGTTCAGGCGGTACCGCGACGGGATTCTCGAATCTGATGACGAAGTTGCCTTGATCTGTGATCCCGACTCAGGGACCGCCCTCTCTGAGGCACTCGTCAACATCAGGATCACCCTCGAGCGGGCTGGTGGAGAGGGAGTGATCACCGGTGATGAGGTCGGGGCACTGATAGCAACGGCACAACAGACGTATTATCCTGAACGGACCTGGGATCATCTCCTGAGAACATCCCGGCTCTCTGATCAGCGGAGAGCGGTGATACAGGAGTGGGTCATGGTACACCGGATCGATCAGAAGGCAGAGGATGCACGGACACTGCTCCGTATTATCGCCGGGAGCCTCAGCACCCACGCGGACGACCGATGACCGGAGGTCGGTACCACCGGCAGATCCCGCTCATCGGGGCAGAGGGACAGGAGAGACTGGCAGATGCCACGGTGAGTATTATCGGGGCAGGCGGGCTTGGATCCCCGGTCTCCACCTACCTGGCACTTGCCGGGGTGGGAGAACTGATCATCATCGATGATGATGAGATCTCCCCCTCCAACCTGAACCGTCAGTTTCTGCATGCATCGGCAGATATCGGGAAAAAGAAGGCCTGTTCAGCCTGGAGAACATTGCATGCCCTCAACCCGGACGTTACGATCACCGCCCTCCCCTGCAGGGTCACCTCCGGGACCGTCAGTGCCTGTATCCATGATGCGGATATTATCGTCGATGCCAGTGACAATTATGAGACCCGTTTTTTGCTGAACCGGGCAGCACTCTCAGGACGGATCCCTCTGGTTCATGGTGCTGTCTCCGGATTTTCCGGTCAGATGACCACCATCATCCCAGGGAAGACCCCCTGCCTCTCGTGTATCATTCCTCATCCTTCATCCGCAGGGCAGACCCCGATCATCGGGGCCGCAGCCGGGGTCATCGGGTCACTGC
>CAZSVH010000077.1:0-3586 GCA_964610235.1 uncultured Methanospirillum sp.
CGTCATCATCTCTGACATGGAGGTGGATCTCTCCCGGGAGACCGACAGCAGAGTCAGATCGGTCTTCGCCCCCACCGAGGTGTATTTTGCACCCTATTCAGAACCTGAGGTCTATAACATTCTCAGGGAACGGGTGCTCCAGGGACTATACCCGGGGGTCCTCTCTGATGAACTGCTCAAACTGGTTGCCGCCCATACCATGGCATCAGGCGATCTCAGGGTCGGGATTGACATGCTCAAGCGGGCGACGCTCAATGCAGAGATGGCGGCTGAACGGGAGATTGGACGGGAGCATATCAAGGCAGCATACAAGGTATCAAAGTATGTCCACCTGCAGTTCAGCCTCCGGTCGCTGAGTAAGGATGAGAAAGAGGTGATGCGGATCCTGGCTGACGAATCCAGGACCGGGGATGAACTCACCACCGGCAAGGTCTTTGAGACGGTGAAATCAAAACTGGGGATAGGATATACCTCGTTTTACCAGGTCATCCAGAAGCTCGACGGGCTGCGTCTCATCGATCTCCAGTACCGGGAAGGAAGAGGAAGGACGAGAGTTATCAACCTTCGCTACGATCCCGATAAAATTCTGTTATATCTATAAAAATCGCTCCCAGACGTCAAATCGAAGTGTTCAATACCCATCCATCCAAGATGTTAGGGTACTCCACGGGGGTTCGAACGTGATAAGTGTTAATGAATTAGCTCTTGAGATTTTTGATAATCTCGCAAATTACTCAGAGGATTTCAATGTCGCATACCACGAGCTTGACAATGGTGCCAAGATAGTGGACTGTGGTGTGGCTGTCGCAGGCGGGTATGCAGCGGGACGGGCATTCACCGAGATATGTATGGGCGGGCTCGGGGAAGTCAACTTCCGCATGGGTGAGATCAAGGGGATCCCGATGCCATTCATCGAGGTCAGCACCGACTTCCCTTCCATCTCGTGTCTGGGAGCACAGAAGGCAGGATGGACGGTCAAGGCAGGGAATTACTTTGCCATGGGCTCGGGCCCGGCACGTGCCCTTGCACTCAAACCAAAGCACACCTATGAAGTGATCGGGTATGAGGACGAGAGTGATGACGCCGTCATTGCCCTTGAGTCTGATCACCTGCCGAACGGGGAAGTGATGGCGAAGATCGCCCAGGACTGCGGGATCGAGGTGGAGAACCTCTGTGCCGTCGTTGCGCCGACTGCATCCATCGTTGGTTCAATCCAGGTTTCAGGCAGGTGCGTGGAGACCGCGGTCTACAAGCTGAACGAACTCGGATTCGATACCCGGAAGATCACCGCTGCCATCGGGTGTGCACCAATCCCCCCGGTCAAGGCAGATGCAACCAAGGCGATGGGGACGACCAACGACGCCACCATCTACCACGGCCAGATCAACCTCACGATGAAGGCCCCCGAGATCAAGGATTACCTCGAGAAGATCCCCAGCAACAAGTCAAAAGGCTACGGGAAGCCGTTCTATGAGATCTTCAAGGAAGCAAACTTTGACTTTTACCAGATCGACACCTCGCTCTTCTCTCCGGCAGAGGTCACGATCAACGAACTGACCGAAGGAACGGTGTACCACGTCGGTGCCGTCAATCCGGACGTCACTCTCAGATCATTCGGATATCTCTGATCTGAACCACCAGTCTTTTTTCTACCGGCCCGGACGGAGCCGTATCCGTATTGGAGATGGGAGTGAAAAATAGAGTTATGCCGGAATACCCAGTGCCGAGAGCAGGTCTTCCAGAGGGATCCCGTGTGCTGC
The DNA here is from genome assembly GCA_964610235.1 of uncultured Methanospirillum sp. Classification (GTDB taxonomy): domain Archaea; phylum Halobacteriota; class Methanomicrobia; order Methanomicrobiales; family Methanospirillaceae; genus Methanospirillum. The sequence goes on from CAZSVH010000077.1 coordinate 1,761, forward strand.
TGCGGCTTCAGTGACCGTCTCACCACGGCTGATCGCACACCCGACACATCCCATGCCGAACCGTGCAAAGATCGCTGCTGCTTCAGGGTTCTCCTGTAACACTTCAAGAATTGTCGAGTCCTTATGAACTGCCATAGGTACTATGTTGCAGACGATGACGGAAAAATAATACGGATGGTCCCCTCCTCTGCTCCGGGATTCATTCCGAAACCGATTGATACCTGAAGACCACATACTCCTTCAGGAGAATCGGTACCCTCCCTGTTTCCTGCAGGCCGGTACCGCGAAAAGACCATCATGCTCTGGATATCCACCCGTTGTCTCAGGGACTCCCCCCTTGAGGTCGCACTTGAAAGCCTCGGGTCCCTGACCCGGGGAGTTGAGATCATCGACGGGGGAATGCACCGGATCCCGTCTGTCAGCCTGCTGGAATCATTCCCATACCGGTATTCCCTCAGAATTCCCTCCCTGGATATTAATCCGGCGAGTATCCATGAACCGGTCAGGCAGGCAGCTGTCGCAGTCATTACCGAACGGTTTACCTTTGCTGCCGAGATCAATGCGGAGGTCATCATCAATCCCGGATTTACCACCTCGATCTCCGAGTTTGCTACCGCCCGCCGGCAGCTGCAGCGATCCGTCCAGGATCTTCTTCATGCTGCCGACCAGTACGGGGTCAGTTTCCTCATCCGCAACCCGGGAAGATGGCATAATTACCTGCTCAGGACACCCGAGGACCTGGCAATGATCAGCCAGGTCCCCCTCGCCCTCGATATCGGTCATGCCCATGTGAATGGATGCCTTCCCCAGTTTCTGCAGGACGGGGCAAGCCGGTACTGCTACCTCTATGACTGCAAGGGGTTATCTGAAGAACACCTTGAGGTGAACCAGGGGACGATCCCCTTCAGGTCGGTTGCGACAGCCATCATCGAGAACGGGGCACAGGGGGTCGTGGATGTCCCGACCTACCGCGGGGCATACAACAGCATCAGGGCATTGCGGGGGTTCGGGGTCGGGTAACCATGACCCGGTACCGGATCCTCTCATGGAACGTGAACGGCCTGCGGGCGGTCGCCGGAAAAGAGGTCATTGAAGGCGCCCGGTTTCCTGAGTTCCTCCTCTCTGACCGGCCCGATATCTGCTGTCTGCAGGAGACGAAGGTGGATGCAAAGAGCCTGCCCCCTGATCTTGGGAGGATCGGGGAGTACTTCTTCTACCTCAACCCTGCTATCCGGAAAGGGTACAGCGGAACCGGCCTGTACACCCTCCGCGAACCGGTTGAGATCTCGTTCGGACTCGGAAACCAGGAGTTTGACCAGGAAGGACGGACGATCATCGCCCGGTTCCCTGATTTTCTTCTCTATACCATATACTTCCCGAACGGAGGGGCATCAGAAGAGCGGCTTGCCTTCAAACTCAGGTTCTATGATGCATTCCTGGACCATATCAGAGAGCAGGACGCACGCGGTGAGCGGATCATCATCTGCGGTGACGTGAACACCGCCCATCATCCCATGGATCTCGCACGACCGAAGGAGAATGAGCATGTATCAGGATTCCTCCCGATCGAACGGGAGTGGATGGACCGGTTTGTGGATGCCGGGTTCATCGATACCTTCAGGATCTTCGAGTCAGGGGGAGGTCAGTACTCCTGGTGGGATTATAAAACCCGGGCCCGTCAGCGGAACGTGGGCTGGCGGATCGATTACTTCTTTGTCAATGAACGAATGCGGCAGTCGGTCATCTCGTCCGTGATCAGGGGTGAGGTCATGGGATCAGATCACTGCCCGGTTTCTATTGATATCACTTTATAAAAATAAATAGCT
>CAZSVH010000077.1:3596-9123 GCA_964610235.1 uncultured Methanospirillum sp.
TACCTGAGCAGGGCAGCGATCCCTCCCAGTTTTTCAAGACGTTCCCCGGGTTCAAACCGGGTTGAGAGGAGAACGACCGAAGATCGCATCTCTTCTGCCTCGGTAATGATCGTAGCAGCAGCGGGATCGCGGAGGAGGGTATCAGAGACGAGCAGGGTATCAACAGCACCCAGTTGCACCGCCTCACGTACCTCTGTCTCTCCGTATGCCACCGGTTCGTTCTTTGCGATCCTGGCCATCAGTTCATCCAGGTACGTCACCTCGCGGGCGAGCTGAAGATCCCCGTTCAGTTTCTCGAGGATCCCCTCTCCGATCACCTCCTGAACCGCACCCCTGCCACTCCGCCGGGTCTCGGTGACCAGGACCGGGGAGGTCCGGTCAGGCTGGAGGGAACGAAGACGGCGGGAAAAATCCTCCTTGATAAACCCGGGACCGGCGATGACCAGGGGGCCGGAAACCGGGCCGAGGACCCCGATCACCGTATCATAGAGATCCTCCCGGGTGCTGCACTCGTTCCCTTTTCCGCTCCCTGCTGTGAGGGAGTAGACCAGGTGCGGGCCATAACTGTGCATCCGGTAGAGTTCAGCATCACCCTCCTCGATAGCAAGGATATGCACCGCGTCAGCCCCGGCACTCTTCACCGCCCGTTCGATCCGCTCACGGTCTGTCTGGAGCCAGGATCGGATCACCGAGATCTCAAACCCGGGTTCGATGTTGAGGGTGTGATGGGCCCCGGCATCTACCCCGCTCTCGATGAGACCGAAGACCCGCAGGCGTATCGCATACTCGTGGAACTCGACCTGTTCCACCCGGATGCCAAGCCGTACCGGACGCTTTTCCTGTTTTTCCGGACGTATCTTATCTGTCGCCCCTTCCACGCTCCGGAGCGTGGTCGCAAAGACCAGGCAGCCGGGGATGATCAGGTGCTGGAGATGCCACAGGTCATCTGAATTCTCAGGAAAGAGTTTTATTTCTCCAAATCCCCGCTGCAGAGCCCCGATGTCGGCCTTCATTGCCCGTCCAGTATGTCGGACCCGCCGGGTGGAACGAACGCTGCGATCGCCTCGGTATTCAGGGCAAACTTCAGGGCTTTCTGTTCTGATGCAGAAAGCCGGTCCCTGAGAATCCTCACGACCTTCTTCGCGACATCATTCGGCTCAAATGTTCCGGGACGGATGAACAGGAAGGGATCGGCACGACTCCTGACCGCGGTTCCGGGTCCCCCGATGATCCGGGTCTCGGGTTTTTTCTGCAGCCCGATGGCTACCTCCAGCGGAACGTCCCGGAACCACCGGCGCTCTCCTCTGACCACAAATGAGCCGCGGGAGAGATACTCCCCGGACTCGGCGGTCTTGGAGACCTGATCAGGCCGGGCTGCGTAGACGTCAGCCGTGGCAAACCCGGATCGCCATGCACCCGAGAACGCGGCGGCAAAACTGGCGACTTCGTCCCAGTGTTCTGTACTCCCTTTGACCACCACCACACTGGCACCATGAATATCGGCATGGACAAAGGTGTCTCCTCCTTCCAGGTACTTCTTGACAAGGTCCTCATTCTGCCCGGCATCACGTCCGCCGATGACAAGAACTCCGTCTGATGTCTGGAACCACCTGAACCGGTGATACCACCGGTTCTTCGGTCTGACATACCCGGCCGCCTTCCTGACCGGCTGGTGGATCTCCCGCTCCATGGCAGCCCGTGCACCGGCGAGTTTTCGCTTGTACTTCTTCACCTGGTCATAATACCGGCCGGCGTTCTGGTCCACCGTCTCATGGACATGGATCCTGACAGGAGAGCCGAGATCCAGATCCACCGCGGCATCGGCAGGGTGGACACTGAGGATCCGCTTCCCCACCCCGGTGGTGTCAGTGCTGATGATATCTGCGATATCCTGCCAGGAACGGGTCCGGGAGGCCGCAGACAGCGTGGTGATGACCTCCTGGACGAACGGATACTCTTCGTATATCCGCCCGGCAATCTCCTCGTTCCGTTCGATCTGACGGTTGAACTTCTTCACCGCCTCTTCCTGCTGCCGGCGGATCCGATCCTCCCGTGATATCCGGGGTGCACTCTTCTTCTCTTCCCTGATGCGCTGCGGGAAGAATGCCGTGAGTGCCTCGCTGAAGGAAGAGTACGGGACACCGGTGACCGGATCGTCGGGGGTGGAGACCGGATGACACCCGGACCGGGTGATGACCGCTGCCGGGGATGCAGCAGCCTGGTTCAGGAGATCATGGATCGCATCATAGATGACTCCGGCATCAGCCGCTGATGCAGGGGTATCCCGGGAGATACCGGTTCTGCGGCAGATCTCCTCGGCATACATCCCTCCCAGGAACGATCCGATCGCGAGTGCCCTGACGATATCGCGATCATCCCTGCCAAGAGCCCCGGCAAACTCCTCCCGGGTCTGCAGACTTACATCAGCAGGCGGGAAGAGATACGTCACTCCGGGCAGGACGTCACGGTCCCTGAACTTCTGGCGGGTAAGCGGCTGGATGATGGTATATTCCTCGTTACAGAGGATCACATTGCCGATATCAAACACCTCAATGATGAGGTGATAAACCTGGTCTGCTTTCTGGATATCACAGATGACCGTCCGCTGCAGACCCCGCTGTCTGATGTCCAGGATCCTTCCTCCTGCCAGGTATTTTCGGAGGAGCATCGCGAACGGGGGGGGTATCTGGGGGACGTCAGGAACGGCAGGGACCAGGTGCAGCCGTCTCCCCGGCTCGATAAGGATGGTCAGTTTCTCCCGGTCTTTCGTGTTCAGACGGATCGCGGTGATCCGGTCTTCTCCCTGATACACCTTGTGAACCCAGAGGGGCAGGAGCCGCTGAAGCTCAGCGGTCACCGCCATGAGATCAACACCACTCATTCCCTGTCTTGTTGCCATGATAATTCCTGTATATCGTCTCCGGAAGGGAGGGTGTCATCCACGAGTTATTACACCCCCCGTGATCGGATGGGGCCGGGATCTCCTTCCGGTTCTGTTCTCTAACGATCTGGAAGTACTCACTAAAAGAGTCTCTTCGGATTCCCAGGCTGCATCCGGGGGAATCCTTCCGGAGTGCAGCATCAGTGGGGAGGGCGCCGTGTGCGTCTGTCGGGAGAACCGGTTCAGGCGGTAGTTTCATAATACCAACTTACATATGGACATGGCGCGAAAAGGGTAAGACAAGTGGTGCCCGAATGACTGAGGAACAGGTTCAGAATACTCAGGAAACAGAGAATACCGCACCGGCATCTCTTCCTGAAGGGGATGATTATACCGGGCGCATCATCCGGACAATCGTCGCGGTCATTGCCGGGTTCGGCGCTGGCGTCATCTGTTTTGTGACGGATGGAATGGCGACCCGTCAGGGGGCTGAGGGATCCGTCTTCTTCTCACTCCTCATCCTGATCGCAGCAATTATTGTCCAGAAGCATATCTTCATGCTTCTGCGGCAGAACCCCTCACGTCTTGAGAAGAAAGACTGGTTCTACCAGGGATTCATGACATTCTCATTCTGGTTCGTGACCTGGACAGTTCTCCTCTCCGGCACTGCGCCGCTGGCAGCCTGATTAGATATGCGAATTGCGGTTGTTCACAAGGACCGGTGCCACTCACGTAAGTGCGGCACCGAGTGTATCCTCTACTGTCCGCGGGTCCGGACGGGTGATGAGACGGTGAAGCTCGATGATGAGGGCAAGGCCCTCATTTCAGAGGAACTCTGCGTCGGGTGCGGGATATGCGTAAAAAAATGCCCGTTTGAAGCGATCGACATTATCACCCTGCCTGAAGAGCTGGAGTATCCGACCCACCGGTACGGGCCGAACAGTTTCGTCCTCTACGGTCTTCCGGCTCCGGTCCAGGGGAAGGTGACCGGAGTCCTTGGGGCAAACGGGATTGGAAAGTCCACCTCAGTGAAGATCCTCTCAGCCCAGCTCACCCCCAACCTGGGACTCTTTGAAGAAGAGGCACAATGGGAAGCAATCCTCAGGAAATATACCGGTACTGAACTCTTTGAGTATCTTCAGCTCCTCTCGAAAGGGGGAATGAAGGTCTCAGTAAAACCCCAGTACATCGATGTCATCCCCCGGGTCTTCACCGGCCCTGTCCGGGATCTACTCAGTACCACGGACGAGCGGGGAGTCCTCTCCCGGTATATCGAGACCCTCTCCCTGTCAGGGATCCTTGACCAGGATATCGCTCATCTCTCAGGGGGTGAACTTCAGCGGGTCGCCCTGGTTGCCGCCCTGTCCCGGGAGGCTGACTTCTATTTCCTGGATGAGATCACCCCCTTCCTGGATATCCACCAGCGGATGGCTGCGGCCGGGGTTATCCGGGAGCTGGCAGCTGAAAAACCGATTGTCCTGATCGAGCATGATATTGCCATCCTGGATATGCTCGCCGATACCATCCATGTCGCATACGGGAAGCCGACGGTCTTCGGTATCATCACCCGTCCCAAAGGAGTCAGGATTGGGATCAACCAGTACCTTGAAGGGTTCCTGGCAGAGGAGAATGTCAGGATCCGGGATTATCCGGTCTCATTTGAGGTGCGGCTCCATGATGAAGGTGCCAAGAAAGCCCCGCTCATGACGATCCCGGTCATGACCAGGAACTTTGACCGGTTCCACCTTGAGGTCTGCGGCGGTGAGATCCATGCCGGTGAGGTCATCGGAGTCGTCGGAGCAAACGGAATCGGAAAGACGACCTTCGCCCAGCTCCTTGCCGGAGCTGAACAGCCGGATACCGGTGAGATGACAGATACCGTGCGGATCTCCTATAAGCCCCAGTATGTGAAGGGAGAATCATCTGATACCGTCGAGTTCACGCTCCGTCAGATCACCAAGATTTTCGACTCGGCACGGTACCAGCACGATATCATCGAACCCCTCTCGCTTGGAACGATCCTCCAGTCCCCTCTGAACACGCTCTCAGGGGGAGAACTCCAGCGGGTCGCCATCGCGGTCTGTCTCTCCCGTGATGCTGACCTCTATATCCTTGATGAGCCGAGTGCCCATCTCGATGTCGAACAGCGGATGAAACTCACCAAGGTTTTCAGACAGCAGATCGACGGGAAGGACGCAGCGATCCTGGTCATTGATCATGACACCTATGTCATCGACATCATCAGTGAACGCCTGCTCGTCTTTGAAGGGATTCCCGGGGTGGAAGGAAGAGCCACGGGACCGTTTGACATGCGGGAAGGGATGAACCGGTTCCTTGCCCAGCTGGATGTCACGTTCAGACGTGATAAGAGCGGACGACCACGGATCAATAAACCAGACTCCTTCCTCGACCGTGATCAGAAGGCAAAAGGCGAATACTACTACCAGGATCCGGAAGAATAGTCTTCCGTCTCTATTTTAGAAAAAAAATTTACGCGGATGCTGTCTGCCCTGACGGGAACGAGACAGTGACCGGAATCTCTGCCGCTGGTGACGGAGTCACATTTGCGGTCGCGTTTCCTGCAGTCTGGTTGATGTCAGCGGGTGCCGGAGTTGCAGCCACCACCACGGGAGGAGTCACATTCTG
>CAZSVH010000078.1:0-8990 GCA_964610235.1 uncultured Methanospirillum sp.
CGATACTTCCTGCCGTCCGGACCTGCTCCTGGCCCGGGTCATGGGTGCATCCGTCGAACTCCTCACGCACCTGGTGTATCGTATGGCTCCTCCCGAAAGAGGGGGGGTAGAGAGGGATGCCCTGATCTTTGAGGAGATTTCTCTTCGCAAGCCGCTGTTCATCGAACTGTAACACTGGATTATCAAATGACATGGTGTGATCTCCTCCCTCAGGCAGACTCAGGATATTGACCATTCGTATCACGAGGGCGGGAATAGTCTGGAACCGTTGTTCCCGGGTGGAGAACCCCGGGATTTCACCCGGGGATTTCCACAACTTCGCTTACCATATCAAGGCCTGACGGGAAATACCCTTCGAACCCGGGATTTCACCCGGGGAGTGAGAAGAGGGAGGGCTCCCGGATCTGCGGGAGGGAGAGTGCCAAAGAGACCCTACCCTTCTCTCCGGGAGATCAGAAGGGCGGAGATAGCGAGTGCACCTGCCAGGAGGAACGGGGCAGGCCCGGGAGTCCGGGGTGATCCATCCTGGGTGGGAGCCTCTGCCAGCAGGACCGTATTCACCTGGAGCACCTGGCCGGGTATCATCTCGAAGCTGGAGCGGTACTCCTGGTATCCCGGGAGGGAGAGGGAGTACGTGTGCCTGCCTGAACAGACGGTATCGATCGTGGCCGGGGTCGTTCCCCTCATCTGGCCGTCGATGACGATCTCAGCCCCTGCCGGGTCAGAGGTCAGCATCAGAACGCCGCATGCCTGTGGCATCGGACTCGGGTTCATCCGGAGGTTTACCGGCGTGATGCTGCCACCCGAGACCATGGTGACTGCTTCATAATCCTCGTAGTTTTTACCGCTCACAAAGATCCGGTGAGATCCGGGCGTGAGATTTGTGATCTCAAGCGGGCGGCCGGTCTCCGTGACCCCTGAGAATGTTCCGTCCATGAAGACAGATGCACCAGGAGGCTCGGTGGTTACCACCACGGAACCCCCGGAAGCAGCATGTGCCGGTGAGAGGGTTGCCATAACCGGGGTGATCTGTTTGTCTGCGACCGTCACCCATACGATATAATCCTCGCTCCCGGCGCGGCTGACCCGTACCTCATGCCTGCCCGGGGGGACATTGCCGACCACCAGGTTCGTAACCCCGGCATATACTCCGTCCACATATGCCGACGCCCCGCCAGGTTCAGACTTGATCTCCAGGGTGCCGGCTCCGGTCCGGGGGGTCATATTCGCAACCAGGTCGGTCATCCGGCCTGGCTGAATCTCAACAGTCCTGATGAACGGTTCAAAGCCCATGAGGATGATGGAGACGAGATGGTTCCCGGCCGGGAGATTCTGATAGGTCCAGGGGGTCATCTGCCCGTTTCCATTATTGACAGATACCAGGGCGCCTGAAGGATTGGATGTCACCTTCAGAGATCCGACCGTCGAGACCGGCACCATGGTCGCCTGGACAGGGATAACCATCCCTGGTGCAGGAGCCGTCGGAAAAGCCTGTTCCCATGGCTGAAATCCCTGTTGGATCAGCCGGATCACCGACCCGTTCATCCCGGATGAGCGGACCGGAACGATCACCGGTGTCTCACCCGCAAAGATATCGTCGATGAACACATCGGCCCCCTGCGGGTTAGAAGTCACCTCAAAGTATCCCATCGGGTCCTGCTCTGCTGACACGGGTACTGCACCCAGAATCAGCAGTCCTGCAAGGACCGGGAGGAGGTACGCCTGATCTCTCATAATCTCCCGAATCATCTGAAAGAGATCTCATTGGCGAGACCAAAAAAGTATCCGGTATCATCCGCCCCGCAGGAACCGGGCCGGATGGGATGAGGAGGGAAGAGGTGCACCACCATTTGAACCCCCTGCACCATGAACCCATGCGCATATATATACGGACTCCCTATGTTGTACCGGTAAACCGATGCGAATCTGTTCCATAACCAATCACGGATTCATATCACCCTTCTTCTTCTTCGTGTTTCGGTAGGGGACCGGACGTATCCGATCCCCGGTAAAGAAAAACGCTGACAGTTTACCGAAGGTTCTGGTAACATGGTATCACTGTTTGGAATAACTGATCCGGCCATATGCCTTGGATATGCCCTGGCTGTGGGACTGGCACTTGCAAGTATAGTATACGGAATCCTGAACTGGAACAGGGGGGGATAAATGACGACTGACCCGGTAATGACCACGATACTGATCATCGTCTATGTTGCGATCATCCTTGCCCTCGGGTACCTCGGGTACCGGAGAACCGTCAGGGCAGAGGATTACCTGGTCGCCGGAAGGGACAGCCATCCGGTGATCATTGCCCTCTCCTACGGGGCCACCTTCATTTCAACATCGGCGATCGTCGGGTTCGGGGGACAGGCTGCCAACCTCGGGATGGGGCTCATCTGGCTGACGGTATTCAATATCGGGGTGGGCATTCTCCTCGCCTTCATCGTCTTCGGAAAGAAGACCCGCGAAAAAGGGCTGCAGACGGGAGCAGTTACCTTCCCGGACCTGATGGGGAAGATCTTTCACAGCACCCGGCTCCAGTTCCTGAGCGGGATCATCATCCTCATCGGGATGCCGCTCTATACTGCGGCGGTCCTGATCGGAGGGGCACGGTTCCTTGAACCCACCCTGCATATCCCGTACTCAACGGCCCTCATCATCTTCGCGGTGATCGTCGCCTTCTACGTGATGTACGGCGGGCTCATCGCTGTGATGTACACCGATGCATTCCAGGGTGCGATCATGCTGATCGGGATGACCATCCTGCTGGTCCTGACCTATGTCTACCTGGGCGGGGTCAGTACAGCGAACGCAGCCCTTACATCCATGTCTCATCTCGTCCCTTCAGCCCTCGCTGCCCAGGGGATGACCGGATGGACGTCCATGCCTGATCTGGGATCCCCCATCTGGTTTACCCTCATCACCACGCTGGTGCTCGGGGTGGGGATCGGGGTCCTCGCCCAGCCGCAGCTCGTGGTCAGGTTCATGACCGCGAAGAATGACCGGTCATTAAACCGTGCGGTCCTGGTCGGAGGACCGTTTATCCTGATGATGACCGGTGTCGCCTTCACCGTCGGAGCCCTGACCAATGTCTATTTCATGAAGCATGGGGGGACCCTTGCCATCGAGGCAGCAGGGGGGAACGTGGATCTGATCATGCCGCTCTTCATCAACCAGGCGATGCCGGATCTCTTCGTGATCATCTTCATGCTCACCCTCCTCTCAGCCGCCATGTCGACCCTCTCCTCACTCTACCATACCATGGGCACCGCCCTGGTCTGTGATATCTGGGGGCGGGGGTCGGCATGTGCCCTCTCGGTCCGGGCCAACCAGGCCGGGTGCCTGGTGATGGTGATCATCAGTGTGATCCTCGCATTCGGCATGCCGGAGGGGATCATCGCCCGGGCAACCGCGATGTTCATGGGCCTGTGTGCATCGGCGTTTCTTCCTGCCTTTGCGGTCGGGATATACTCCCGCAATCCCTCAAAGCCTGCCGCTCTGTGGAGCATGCTCACCGGTGCGGTCATCTGGCTCTTCTGGACCATCTTTGTCCATACCGCGGAGGCGAAGCTCCTCGGGATCTCGCAGCTGCTGACCGGAGCCCAGACAATCCTCGGGCTCCCCTGGTCAGTGGTGGATCCCCTGGTCATTGCCCTGCCGGTCTCCCTGGCAGTGATGATCATCCTCCAGAAGAAGGGAAATACCGGAGAGAACCCCTCCTGAGAACCCTTTTTTCGTGAGCAGGTGATATAGATCCGGGAGAGGGAACAGATCCCTGAACTGCTGGTGATAAACCGCACCGGTGGGGGGTGGTATCAGGGATTCTCTCTCGGGGGTGCATCATGAAAGAGAGAGGAGTCCTGCTGTTCATCATTCTTATCCTGCTCCTGATCGCTGCAGGATACTGCCAGGCAGGCAGTACCGGTATCCAGCCGCCTGCCGGGCAGCATGCTGAGGATCCAACCCTCATCGCCACCAATGCGGGAATCCAGAAGACCGAGGGTGACCTCCTCGTCCGCAGTAACGGGATCAGGGAGGTCTTCGGCGCAGCAGGCAGGAACGTGCGGGTCGGGGTCATCGGAAACGGAGCTGAGTCACTCAACCTCTCCCGGCAGACCGGGGAGGTCGGGGACGTCCAGGTCCTCGCCCCGGGGACCGGGGATGAGGGGACCGCGATGCTTGAGATCATCCATGACATCGCTCCTGATGCCGATCTCTCATTCCACGCGTACGGGGGGAGTTCTGATGCGTTCAAGACCGCGGTGACAGCTCTCGCCGACGCAGGATGTGACATCATCTGTGATGACCTCTGCTTCTTTCACCAGCCATTCCTGCAGGACGGTGATGTGGCCGCCCATATCAGGCAGACCCTCATGCAACACCCCGGACTCATCTATGTAACCGTCTCCGGGAACTTTGCCCTTCTTCACTACCAGGGATCATGGAGATCATCAGGAGATGAGTTATCAGGGGGGATCCTGCACGACTTCTCAGACGGAGATACCGCGATCACTATCACCCTCCTCCCGACTGAGTACATCATCGCTACCCTCCAGTGGGATGATCCCTGGGACCGGGCGGTGAATGATTATGATCTGATCCTGACCAGCCAGGAGACCGGGGAGATCATCAGTGAGAGCAGGTTTGTCCAGAATATCACCAGTGAGCCGTTCGAGCACCTGGTCTACAATCCTGAAGGGCCCGGTCCGGAGACGCTCTCCCTCAGCATCATCAGGAACGGAGAGAGTCAGGATCCTGGCATCCTCGAGCTCTTTATCCGGGGGGTCGACCCGGGAGGCGTGCAGGACTCGTTCGTCAAGGACCCGCGTGACTCCGTCTTCGGACACGCGGCAATCGAAGAGGTGGTCACGGTCGGGTCGGTCGATGCTTCTGCACCCTTCACCATCTCGCCCGACTCATCCCAGGGTCCGGTCACGATCCGTTATCCTGATGCAAGGCGGTGGAAACCCGATATCTGTGCCCCGACGAATGTGAACGTGAGCGGAGCAGGTGATTTCCCCTCCCGGTTCCCGGGTACCAGTGCCGCTGCTCCCCATGTTGCCGGGGTAATCGCCCAGCTATGGAGTGCATTTCCGGACCTGTCCCGCGATGATCTGATCCATGCGGTGTATGAGGCTGCCGATGACCTGGGTGCTCCCGGATGGGATGCTACCTACGGGTACGGTCTGCTCAATGCAGAGCGGGCATACCGGATCCTGTATGACCGGAGCAGGGCATCATTCACCGGTACCGGACCGGATCCCGGTGTCTAATACTCCAGGATCCGCCGTTCCGAGAGGGCAGTAATGAGCAGATCCACCCTCAACCGGTCCGTCTCTGCCATCTCCTGTACCATCTCTTCAGGGAGAAATGAGTCATAGAGCCTCCCGGGTTCACCGGCCGGGAGGAGCGGGGGAGCCCGGGTCTGCCCGGTATACCGGGCCAGGACCCTGCTGACCCACCCGGAGCTAACTCCCGGTGAAGAGAGCCGGATCGTCATCCCGTCAGACTCTGTTCTGAGAGACCGGGAATATTCACTTCTGTACTCCTTTCGCAGCCAGTACGCGAGGACCCGGTTCCATTCGTCACCAAGAAAGGTGAAGAGAAGAACCAGCCCCTCATCCTGGAGAACCACCAGGGTATCAGGTCCGGTGCCGGGCGGGAGGCGAACCCGCATCTCATCCACGGCGCTCCTGACTTCCTGTGGAAAACCGGGATCCGGAAGGGTTCCATTCAGGAGGGAAGCGGTCATCATCATCAGGGTTGCACTCATCCCGGGGGATGTACCCCTGAATACCGGAGGATCTGCCGGGAAAGAGTCAGGAGAGACAGAGAGGGTACTCTCCCCGGGATCTGATTTCCCCGGACTCCAGGTTCTCCCCCCCAGCCTGAACGGACGGGTCCTGACCTGGTCAGCACTGCTGACCGGGAGGGTTCCGACCAGGTCGCCGGACCCGGTCCTGACATCACAGATCCTCCCCTCACCGATGACCGAGTAGAATGCACCCTGCCTGCCCCGGCCCTCAAGCGAAGGGCCGATCATCAAAAACCCCCGATCATTCATCAGGTCTCCCCGGGACTCGAGAAATCCGATGATCCCGGCGATCTTCCCGGGATCCACCCGCGGGGTGATCACGCCTGCCAGGCGGCGGATGAGCGTCTCCCTGCCAACCCTCCCTTCTGAGAGGAGGGTAAGAATCACCTGCTGGACCACCACCCTGAGCGGAGAACGGATCGGGATGACCGGTTCAGTAACACCGGTTGCAGCCGCGGCAATCGCTGCAGCGATGAAGACGATCTCTTCCCGGCTCCTGAGGAGAAATGCCATGGATCCCGGCTCTCCTCTCCTCCCCACCCTCCCCAGCCGCTGGAGAAACGAGGAGATGCTCTGGACCGGCCCGGACTGGACGACGAGATCAAGGGCCCCGACATCGATCCCCAGTTCCAGCGTGGAGGTGCAGATGATCGCTCCCCCCGGGCCGGATACGAAGATCGCTTCAGCCTCCCTGCGGCTGGCCGGGGAGAGGGATGAATGATGAACGAAGATCGGAACGCCGGCCCCGTCGAGCTGCTGTGAGAGGATCTCAGCCTCGCTCCTGCTCCGGGTGAAGACGAGTGAACGCCTCCCCCTGAGCAGGGGGAGCAGCACCTCCCCCCCGGTCTCTTCTCCGCCGGTCAGGAAGTGAAATTCACGGGCCAGGGGTTCGGGACCGGCACGAATGACTGAAGCCGGCCGGCCGGCCGGACTCATCCATCCCAGCACCTCATCCGGGTTTCCGATCGTTGCAGAGAGGCCGACCCGCTGGATACTCACCCCGAATCCCGCCTCCATCATCGCCAGAGCGGTCATCAGCTGGGCCCCCCGTTCAGACCCGGCGAGGGCGTGCACCTCATCAATGATACAGATACGGATCCGGTCAAGGAGAGGAGAACCCTTCCTATACAGGAGAACGGTCAGGCTCTCAGGGGTGGTCAGGATGAGAGCCGGCGGATCCGGGCTCCCGGGTTGCCGGGGAGCATCCCCGTGAATCTGGACCGCGGATAAATGGAGCGGGCTGAGCAGGGCATCGAGCCGGGCAGCAAGATCTGATATCAGTGCCCGAAGCGGTGAGATATAGAGGCAGACCGGCAGGGCCGGACTCCGGGTGAGGATCGTGTCCAGGACCGGAATGAAGGCTGCTTCACTCTTCCCTCCCGCGGTCCGGGCCATGAGAAGCAGGTTCTCTCCTGCCATCACCGGTTCGTACGCCAGCTCCTGGATATCACGCAGCTCGTGCCATCCGAGGGAGGAGTGGATGACCTGTCTGAGGGAGGGGTGGAGCCGGAAGAAGACCGACTGAGGAGGGGTTTCCGGATTATCCAACCTGAAAGACCTCGTGTATGAGCTGGGCCAGCTGAGGACGGGGAAGGGCTCCGGCAACCCGGTGGACAACCTGACCGTTCACGCAGAAGAAGAGAGCGGGTATCGCAGTGATACCTGCCTGATATGCGATCTGCTGGTTTTCATCGGTGTTGCACGAGGCAAACCTGACCTTCCCTGCAAACTCTGCCGCCAGACTCTCGATGACCGGGGTCAGCATCCGGCACGGTCCGCACCAGGGTGCCCAGAAGTCAATCAAAAGCCGCGGGTGACCGGCCAGAACCGTGGAGAAGGTATCAGCCGTGAGCGTGATTATTCCGGCGCCGGGAGCCGGGGGTACAGGGGTGGGAGGATCAAAGCGTTTTCGCAGTTCCTCAAGCCTGCGTTCCCTGATCTCCCTGAGTTCATCATCCATATGCAGTTCTTGTCAGGCCGGGCAATAAGAATTACACCGCGTGAAGAGATTAATTATAAATAAGAAAATAAACAACATTATAATCCTCATTTTAGCGAGGTGGGGTAGTCAGGATATCCCGTCGGGCTCATAACCCGAAGACCGATGGTTCAAATCCATCCCTCGCTATCTGTTCTCCTGTCCGGTAACGCTGCCGGTATTTCGTCTCCGGATACACCGATGACTGCTGATTCCGATCCCCGGTCCATTCAATGAACAGAGGAGAGGAACCGCCCGCGAGAGAGACCGGGATGGCCAGGATCAACCCGGTGATCACCCTGGCTGAAGCAAGGAACGGGGGGCTCTCCGGGATCAGAATGCGACCGGAGGCCGGACCGGATCAGGTCTGGCTGAACAGCGGGCTCCTCATCCCCTTCACCCGGGACGGAAATATTGCGGTCTTTTTCCTCTCATCCCGACCGGATTCAGAGGGTATGAAGGCAATCTGTGCATATGCCCGGAGCGCAGGAGCAACCGTATCCCTGCTGCTGCACAACGGACCGATCGGGGTCAGGTACCACGGGGAACCGGGAGAGACCCCGGCCTGGGTTTCCAGGCTCTGCACTGCTCTCTCAGAGGCCGGGGAAGAGCCGGAGTTCCGGAAAGCCCCCGCCGATATCAGGAGTGTCCGGTCCGGACTCATCCGGTACCTGACCAGCCTGAAGAAGGACCTGACCGGATGGTTGTACCATCATGAAGGGGAGACCGGCCGGGCCCTGCGGGATCTGACCGTCCAGTGCCTGATGAACCAGGTTCTCCTCTCCCGGATCGCCGGTGCATCCGGTGCAGAACCCGGGTCTGTCACCACCCGGTCGCTCCTTGCGGATATCATCTCCTTCGCCTCCTCTCCTCCGGTCCATGACCAGTATGACATCAGGATCCCGGATCGCGGGACCGAAGGGTGGAAAGCGGGTTTGCAGGGCCGGGGAGTCGCAATGCCGGAGGATATCCGGATCACCTGGATTCAGCCCGGAACCTGGGCCTCTGTCTTCTCGGCCCTCAGGGAGGAGGGGCGGGCAGGGAAGAGGGACCGGAACGGGCACTACCCTTCTGAAGAGGAGGAACCGGTACCACTCTGCTCTTCGGATGCCGGCCGGTGCATCACCCGGATTATGACCCGGTATTTCTGCACGACCCGCGTGGAGAGGCTGTATGATCCGGCGGCCGGAGCCGGGG
>CAZSVH010000079.1:0-880 GCA_964610235.1 uncultured Methanospirillum sp.
CCATCCCTGAGTGCATCAGCCCTGACATCGTTTCTGACCACGGCGATCGGGCCGACATCCCGGAGATCGTCCATGGACACAACCATCCCTGAGAAGTCTTTCCTCCCGTACAGCACGAGTTCCACGCTTGATATCGGGCCTACCCACCGGAATTGCGGTTCCCGTTCAGGGGTCCGGACCGTCGAGAAGAGGCCGGTCCCCGGCTCCTGTGAGACGGTACTGATCCCCTTCTCCCAGGTCACGAGGGTGATGGTGATCGGATCCCGGGTCCGGTTCGCAATCTCGCTGATGATCTCGGTCGAGCTTCCTGATACGGTCCCCTGACTGGTGATATAGTTATACGGGGGTTGTTCCTCGGCGTAGAGCCGGATCGTACCCTCAGGAGTAAAGAGTCCGCTCCCGTGCCCGTCCCTCTCTCCGTTACCGGAGAGGCAGCCTGAAACGAGAAGGGAGAGGATGAGGATACCGGCAGGGATGATGGTCAGACGGGAGGATGTCACGGTATTTCTGAGGTTTTGATGGGTATCCTCATTATGGTTCCCCCACAAACCATACCGGTGTGATATCCTGCAGACAGGGGAGTGAAGAGACATGGTGATGGGGAGAGGAGAATCGGGATGGGGGGAGCGGATACTCATCCTCGTGATCACCCTCCGGATGGTGACCGGCGGGATGGATGCCCTGCTGCTGCCGATCGCGATCCCCGCAATCTCAAAGGCGTTCGGGGGCGAATGGGCATCCCTCCTCCTCATGATGCAGGGGGTGGTTCTCTCCGGGCTCCTCGTCTTCTCCGGGAGGATCGGGGATTGTATCGGACTGAAACGGATCTTCATGGCAGGAACCGTGCTCTTCCTGGCGGGAACGATCCTCTCGGCGTTCG
>CAZSVH010000079.1:890-8917 GCA_964610235.1 uncultured Methanospirillum sp.
CTTCCGGGTGATCTCATCCCTTGGGACGACCTTCGGTCTTGCGGTCGCTTTTCCTCTCCTCAGGGTCCATATCCCCGAGGAGCGACGGGGACGGGCGTTCGGGTTTGCGACCGCGGGGACCAGCATCGGCCTGGTCATCGCCCCCGGCCTCTTCGGGTACTGCCTCCAGTACCTCACCTGGGAGATCATGTTCCTCTCCATGGTCCCCTTCGGTATCATCATCCTCTGTGCCGGTCAGGTCTCCATCCCCCGTGACCCGGAGACCCGGATCATCCGCGACGCGGACCTGCCGGGTGCCATCATCCTGATGGTTGCCCTGGGAATATTCAGCCTTGGTCTGCCGGTCTCCCTCCATGCGCAGGATATGACCGGTATCATCCTGACCCTGGCAGCGTGTGCAGGGGTGATGATCCTCTTCCTCATCAGGGAACGGCGAGCCGCCCATCCGATCGCCGAACCTGACCTGCTCCGGCTGCGGGAGGTCAGAATCCCCCTCTTCCTCTCGCTGGGGGTGTATACCATCTTCTTCGGATACCTCTTCTTCGCCCCGGTACTGCTGAATGAGATCCTGATGCTCTCCCCGATCCGGTCCGGGATCCTGATAGGGCTCGCCTCACTCATCCCGGCGGTAGGAAACCCGCTCTCCGGATACTTCATCGAAAGGAACGGGAAGAAGAGTATCACCCGGCTGATCATCGCAGGATCCATCGCGGGGATGCTCTCCTCCCTCTCCCTGGCCGGGATCGGGATCCTCGGCGGGATGACGGCGAGTATCATCAGCCTCGTCTTCTTCGGGGTCTTCTTCGCCTGTATGCGGACATCGGTCTACTACTACTACTACCTCTCGGTCCCAGCCGAGCGGGCAGGGACGGCGGGCGGAATCCTCGAGACGAGTATCGAGATCACCTCCCCTCTCTCCCTGATGATCGTCCATCTCTGTTTCGCTTCAGGGATCATCCTGGGCAGCGGGGGAGTGGTCTCGATCCGGAGCATCTTCTCTGATGTGATAGCAGGGATAGCAGGGATATTCCTCTGCTTCTTCGTGATATCGCTGGCAATGCTGGTGATAATCCTCCGCGAGTCCTCCCGCGATCCGTCTGATACCACCGGATGAAGATGCACCGGTACGGGTATCTCCTGCACTGAAGGGAATATCACCGGAGCAGGCGAGCCGGCCGTTCATCCGGAGAAGCAGTGGGACGGTCTAAATAGATGGACGGCGTATCACTACCACCGGTGTCAATACCATGAAGATTACAGAAAACCTGAGCGATGCATTCAGTTTCGCAAGTGACGCCCTCTTCGGAAGATGGGTGCGGTGGATCATGCTCATCATCGCCTCACTGGTCTTTCCGGTGATGTATGGATATACCGTGGAGATTCTCAGGGGGCGGCAGCCTGACTATGAGGAGGCATCCTTCTTCACCCTTTTCATCGACGGGGTGAAACTCTTCGTCATCAATATCCTCTACCTGATCGTCCCGGTGATAACCGGGATGATCACCTTCGGATACGCGATCCTGGGGATCATCTCGACCGGAGGTGAGTTCTCGATGGAGAGCATCCTCCCGATCATCGGCGGGGTGTTTGTCGGTCTGCTGATCACACTCATCATCGCGATCATCTTCGGGCTCCTTGGGATCATCGGGGCAGTCCGGTTTGCCCGGACCGGGAGCATGGCTGAGGCCTTCGCCATCGGTGAGATCATCGCCACTATCGGGAGGATCGGGTGGATCAACTACATCCTCTCCCTCATCGTCATCTTCGTGGTCATCTTCGTGATCATGATCGCCCTGACAGCGGTCGAGTTGATCCTCGGAATCATCCCCCTCCTGGGGGTCATCATCGGGTGGATTCTCAGCCTGGCGGTCAGCCCGTTCATCTCCCTCCTCATCGCCCGGTTCTACTCCCTCCTCTACGACGAAGGGGAATAATCCTTCTTTTTTGCGCCGGCTCTCCGGCGGGTACCCGGAGCGAATCCCAAAAAAGCGGTTACGCTACGATCTGCGTCCGGAACGCACCTTCAGGGACGATCATCTCAAACCGGGCCCCCTTCCCGGGGGTGCCGGTCTCCTGGATCGTAATGCCGGTGATGGAAAGGATGTCTCTTGCAAGGAAGAGGCCAAGTCCGGTGTTCTTTCCAAACCCTCTCTCAAAGATGAGGGACTTCTCCCCGTCCGGTATACCAACCCCGTCATCCTCCCAGGTGATCACCAGACCGGCGGGATCCGGGCGGGCCGCGATTCGGATCCGGGTGACCTGCTGACCATGCCGGATCGTGTTGTCCAGGAGGTTCTCAAAGACCTTCCCGATGACCGGGTCAGCCTGGATCTCAAATTCTCCGGTCTCATCCACCAGGGTGACGGTCTCCGGGACCGGAAGCGTCGTCACCAGCGAGGAGAGCGGAATCCACTGAGGTTCCTGGGTTCCGAGATCCTGGTAAACCCGGGTGAAGGCGATCTGTGACCGGATCATCCGGGCGGTATCCTCGAGGATGTCAAGGTACTCGGTCCTGACCATCTCTGATGCCTCATCCCTGAGGAGGGTGAGAAACCCGGTGAGGACGGTTATCTTGTTCAGGATGTCGTGGCGGGTGATGCTGGAGAGGAGATTGAGCTGGCGGTTGGCCAGTCTCAGGGCAGTCTGAGCAGCCTCCAGTTCCCGGAGCGTTGCAGAGAGGCGCTCATTCGCCTGGATGAGATCGCTGTTCCGCTGCCTGAGTTCCTGTTCCGCATGCTTCCGTTCAGAGATATCACGGAACGTCCCCTCCACCCCGGCAAACCTTCCGGTCTCATCATAATACAGCCGGCAGCTCACCGAGACCGGGATGGATCTCCCGTCCGGTGCCGAGATGACCAGTTCATAATCACTGATCATCCCCTGCGAACGGAGCAGATCCATCATCCGGGCCTGCCCGGCCTCGTCATCCCAGAACTCCTTCGCGTTCCTCCCGCAGATCCGGTGCACCGAGTCAATTCCAAGGAGGGGGAGGGCCGAGGGGCTGACAAAGAGGATCGTTCCGGCTGCATCGGTCCTGAAGAAGACGTCCACGATGTTCTCGATGATCGACCGGAACCGCCGTTCACTCTCCCTGAGCGCCTCCTCGGTCTTTCTTCTCAGCACCGCCTGCTCGATGACGTAGATCAGTTCTGCAAACTGCGGGCCGGCTTCATGTCCTTTCCGGAGATAATAGGTGACCCCGGTATTGATCGCCTCGATGAGGACCTCTTCCCGTTCCACCCCGGTGTAGAGGATGAAAGGGATATCACCATACTCCTCCCTGACGATCTGCAGGAACCTGATGCCGTCTGTCTCAGGCATCGCATAATCGGCGATGATGGCATCATACCGGTTCTCTGCGAGGATAACGCGTGCCTCTGCGACGGACTCTGCCGTATCCACGGAGCAGGTGCCGGTATCCTCAAGAGTCTCCTTCACCGCCATGAGGAGACCGGGCTCGTCATCAACAAAGAGTATCCGGATCCGGTCCGGAATGCGTACCTTCAGTCCGGGTTCACAGGCACCGGTATGGGTATCGTCTGCCACGATTCACCAGGGTTCCCGGTACCTCAGGAAGGAGGTGTCGCAGCAGGCATACCGGCCCTGCACCAGGGAACAGCCCGGCTCCCGCCCGGTTGATGCGACAATTCCCCCGCCCCGGTACCGGCGGGGAGGGGATGCGGATGATAGGGAATGGGGTGAGAGAGTAGATAACCTTTATTATCTGAAAAATCGTTGGAAAGCCGCTATTTAGAGGGAGAAGAGGGGGAGTGGAATGGTCTCAGCATCCCCGCAGCGAGACGCCGGTAAAGGGTTCACGGCAGCAGCCGGTGATCGTGATCAGATCATTGCGGGTGAGGGAGACACGTCCCCGGGTCTCATGGTACCCTCCCTCCATCAGTTCGCTCACGGTGCCGTCGATTCCGTAGACCGTGCAGAAGAGCGGATCCTCAGCGGTTCCATCCCCCCGGGGCGCCTCAAGCCTGATGGCGAGGGGGATGTCCCGCTCCTCTCCGGCGGTGATGAGGGGAAGAGCCCCCCTCCCCCCCCGGGACGCGTACCTTCCGTCATGGCTGATGAACCGGAGGGTGAGGTACCCGGAGACGAGGTCGCGATCCCCGGTGTTCTTCACCCTGAGCGTGGCATAGAGGGGTTCCCCTCCTGATACCTCCCGGCTCACCGGGGTGAAGACGACCTGCTCAATGACCGGTACCGTCTCTTCAGGCACGGCACCGTCCCCGGTCTGGGGATCACTCTCATCCCGGCTGATGATAACCGCATCTTCAAATCCCTCCGGGACCGTTCCGCCCCTCTCACGGGCTGTCTCCTCACCGGCCGGTCCCTCGCATGCCCCGGGTTCATAGACGATCGTCACGATCCCGCGGTTGTCTGACCCGTCATTCTGCGACCAGGTCTCAGGGGCAGAGTCAGAGACGAGATAGGTGCCGGGCCCGATGATCTCCAGTGGCCTGGCTACCCAGAGGGCGTCGGGTGTCCCGTCGGTACCGTTCATGCCGATGGGATCATACGGGCCGAACTGCGTCCCGTTCTGATGAAAGAGGCTGATCCTTCCGGGGGAATCCCCCTTCCCCCAGTTCCAGTGAAGCGTGGTCACCGAGATCAGCCTGACACAACCGGTGAACGTGACCAACGTCTGCTTGTCAGGGCCGCTGAAGAGCTCGCCATCATCCAGATTCGTCCAGGTGATCTCCTCACCACCGGCCGTATTCCATCCTGCAAGAACCAGGATGAGGGGGACGAGGACGAAGAAACGCAGAGAAGAGGGGAGGTGCATACGATCCATCTGCCTGCTGTCATGATAAAAGAACCTGCCACGATGGCGGGAGGCGGTCTGCAGTGGGCGGTCGGGAAGAAAAGGTTAGAGATTCTGGGAAGCCATCTCGACGTCTTCCTCTTTGATGGTCTTGCGACCAGCATGGGACGCGAGTTTCTCTGCTTCCTTGGTCAGTTTTCCAAGGTAGGCCTCAGCCTTCTTGACTAACAGTTCAGCTGCGTCTGCTCCCACACGCTCGGCTCCATTGGCCTTTGCGATCCGTACTACTGCTGCAATTGGTAAATCTGCCATAATGTTACCCTTATTAAAAATATATTGAAAACTTTATAAAAGTATTGGTTCTTCCGGGTATTCGGAACGGATCCGGCATCCCGAATCAGGTATCCCCTCCATGGCGTGAGAGAGGGAAGGAACGGATGACAGAGCGGGGAATACCGGATCGAAATGCCAAAAAATCACTCCTTTCAGAGATATATTACCGTATCACCGGGATATCAGGAGAGAGGTGCCATCAGCTCCTTCCTTCCCTGCCGGTCCACATGCCAGGGAAGGGAGGGGAACAGCGGCGGGTGCGGCCTCTGACCGGATCGCGCTGCCATAACTCCCGGTCTGACCGGGGAGCAGAGGCCGAAAAGCAGATACCGCACGCTCAGCAACTACACCTTCAGCCCCGTCTCCAGCCAGGTACCCATGAGTATCAGGATCCATACTACCGGTATAGCCGCCATTCTCCCCGGGATCATCCCCCCGGTTCTCATCGGAGCAGCCGCCCTGGTGGCAGGGGAGATGCTTCCCCTCCTGGGCGGTCCGGTCATCGCAATCCTCGCCGGGCTCTGCGCCGGCCAGGTCTTCGGGATACGGAAGGAGGCACGGCCCGGGAACACCTTCGCCTCCCGGACGATCCTCCAGGCATCCATCGTCCTGCTCGGTGCCGGGATGTCACTCGGAGAGGTTGCCAGGATCGGGTGGGAAGGGTTTCCGGTGATGTGCGGAACCCTTGCCGTCTGTCTCATCAGCGGGATCATCCTTATCCGGCTCCTGCAGGTGGAGCGGGAGGCCGGGATTCTGGTCACCTACGGGACCGCTATCTGCGGGGCCTCGGCGATTGCGACGATGAGCGCCGTCACCGGTGCTGCCGGACCTGCCGTCGCTGTCTCGGTGACGGTGATCGTCCTCTACAATATCCTGGGGGCACTCTTCTTCCCGACCCTGGGGCATATGCTCGGTCTCTCCCAGGAAGCATTCGGGTTATGGGCCGGGACCGCCATCAATGACACCTCCTCGGTACTGGCAGCGGCTACCGTCTATGGGGCGGCCGCGGCAGCATACGCGGTGGTCGTAAAACTGACCCGGACCCTTGCCCTGGTACCACTGGCGATCTTCCAGTCCTGGATACAGAAGAGAGGAGAACCGGCAGGAGGGAGAGGTCAGGATCCCTGGTACCGCCTGGTTCCCCCGTTCCTGATCTGGTTCCTCGTGGCTGCTGCCCTGCAGTCAGCCGGCCTCATCCCGGATCCCTTTGACGGACCGGTCCGGTTCCTCGCCCGGGCCGGGATCACCACGGCGATGGCGGCGGTCGGACTGGGGAGTTCACTTGGGGAGGTGCGGTCTGCCGGGTGGAGACCGGTCCTCCTCGGGGGGATCCTCTGGATCCTGGTCTCGGGGAGCAGCCTCCTCTTCCAGTACCTGAGTGGCAGGATCTGACCCTGGGTGCCGGATGGGGGAGGAGCGTCATCTCCGCTTGGAGAGGAAGATGAACGGACGCATGACGATGGAGAAGGGGTCGTGCGGGGATTCGATAGGAAATATCCCTTCTGAGGCACTTCGCACATCCTCGATGGTAAAGAAGCCGTTCGGGTTGAACTCCCGGATCAGCGGGAGGAGATGGGGGATCTTGGACCGCTTGACGACCATGAAGATGACCGTGACGTCTCCGCTGGACCCGGATGCCCTGATGGTGGTCACCCCGTACCCGTACCGGCGGAGCCGGGCTATGAACGATTCCACCGGGTGGGCGGTGATCATCCGGATGATCGAGAGGCCGAGTTTCATCCGCTCTTCGATCACCATCCCGATATAGGTCCCTGCCGCAAACCCTCCGCCGTACGCGATATAGCAGATCGGGTTGGTGATATTCTCCATCACCTTGCTGATGGCGATCAGCCAGATGATGACCTCAAAAAAGCCGAATATCGGGGCAATATACTTGAATCCCCGGGATATGAGGATGTATCGGACGGTACCGATAGAGACATCGCATATCCGGGCAAAGAAGATCATCAGGGGGACGATGACAAAGGCAAAGAAGTCCGGGCCTGAAAGTGCTGCGAACATGACCATCTCCTGTCACAGGATTCGTACCTTCCGGGCAATAAGGGTAGCGGGCCGGGGAGGAGAACCCACCCGGACGCGGCAGGGAGCAGACCGATGACCTCAACATCCATCAGAACCAACCCTTCAGAATGGATATTGCTGGTTCAGTCGTTCATCTCATTCAGCTCATCTGTGTGATCATGGTCGCTGCATTTCTGGTGACCAGCTCACGGGTGTTACGTGATGCCCTCGCGTCTCCGGATCTCTGGAGGAAGGGGATCATCTTCGCCCCCATCTTCGGTCTTCTCGCGATATATGCCACCTATGCCGGGGTTGAGGTCTCCGGTGCCATCATCAATGTCAGAGATCTCGGCCCGCTGATCGCCGGGCTGATCGCAGGACCGGTCGCCGGAATCGGGGCAGGTCTCATCGGGGGGGTGCACCGCTTCATGATAGGCGGGGTTACTGCCCTCCCCTGTGCCATCGCCACCATCCTCGCCGGAGTTATCGCCGGTGCGGTGTACCTTCGGTACCGTTCCCGGTTCTGCGGGATCCGGATCGCCGTCGCCTGTGCGGCCATTGCAGAATGCCTTCATATGCTCCTCATCCTGGCCCTTGTCCAGCCGTTCTCGCAGGCAGTGACAATCGTCAGCGGGATCGCCCTGCCGATGATTGCCGGGAACATCATCGGGATGGCCGCCTTCTCCTTCATATACGCGGAATATCTCACCCGATCCGGCCGGGAGTGACCGGACCAGAAGGGCCTGTATGGAGGGAGGGCCCGGAATTACTACTGGCCCATGCTCCGGGAGGAGCGGGGCAGAGAGGATTAGGAGACGTGATCCGGGAGGGGTGAGGCAACAGGAAGGATGGGGAGGGATAGAGATCCCTCACCAGCCGGGGGGAGGGAGGCGGCTGA
>CAZSVH010000080.1:0-8821 GCA_964610235.1 uncultured Methanospirillum sp.
GTGCTGATCAATCCCCCTGCTCTTCCGGCGGGATAGGGAGAGGTATGGGAATGAGATTTGCAGCGCTCCCTGAACGCTGTATCCCCACTCTCCGGATCATTGGTCATTTGCCTGCCCGATGCTCCCGCTCCTGATGAAGACCGGTACCCGGCTCGTGTGTATCTGTGTCACAGCTGTCGATAGCATTCTCTCTAAATAGTATTGTACTAGTACAATATTGGATGAGTTCGATCACGAACATGGAGACCGCCCTCCTCGGCCTCCTGTCGGAAAAACCGATGTACCCGTATGAGATTGAGAAGAACGTCTGGGAGCATGACATGCGGTACTGGACCGAGATCTCCCTCTCCTCGATTTACAAGGTTCTGGAAAAACTTGAGAAGAAACTGCTTGTGGACGTGAATCTGACCGTCACAGAGACGAACAAGGTCAAGAAGATCTACTCGCTGACTGAGAAGGGGAAGAAGGAACTGAAGGAGAAGATCGTTGAGATCATGTCAGAACTGGAGATCAGCATCTATGAGATCGATCTCGCGCTCGCCAACCTGCACCTCCTCACCCCGGACGAGGTGAACGAGGTCCTGGGGAAGTACCTGGAATCCATTGATCAGCGGCTATCCTGTTACCGGGATCTTGAGCAGTATCTCCTTGATCATGAGTGTGCGGTCGGCAACCTTGCCCTCTCCCGCAGGAGGCTCTTTCTCATCGCTGCTGAGCGGGAGTGGGTCCTCAGTTTCTTACGCGAGTACAATACAGCAGCAGGAGCGGGCGGAGATGAGTGATGCGATCGAACTCTCCGGGGTCAGGGTCCACAATCTGAAGAATATCTCGGTCTCGATCCCCAAGAACCGGATCGTGGTCTTCACCGGGGTATCCGGGAGCGGGAAATCCTCACTCGTCTTCGATACCATCGGACTGGAGGCACGGAGACAGCTGATCGAGACCTTCAGCACGTTTGAGCGGTCTCTGCTCCCTAAGATCAGCCGCCCTGACGTGGATGAGATCGTCAATCTCTCACCGGTCATCGTCATCGATCAGCGACGACCCGGCCGGACACTCAGGTCCACGGTCGGCACGATGACCGAACTATACACCTACCTTCGCCTCCTCTTCTCCCGGTGCGGAGAGCCGTTCATCGGCGGATCAAACCTCTTCTCGTTCAACAACCCGGAAGGAATGTGCCCTGAGTGTAGCGGCCTGGGTCAGCTGATGGTCATCGATGAGCAGAAGGTCTTTGACTTCTCCCGCAGTGTTCCTGACGGGGCAGTCCTGCATCCCCAGTATAAGAAAGGTGGGTAGTACTGGAATTCCCTGATGAAATCAGGCCTCTTTGATCCCAGGTGTCCGGTGGGTGCATTATCTGATGAGGAACGGTACAACCTGATGCATCATCCTGCGACCAGCATCCAGGGAGAGCGGTTTGGTGAGAAGTACCAGGCATCGTACGAAGGAGTGCTGAGCCGGCTGAAGAAGACCTACCTGAACAAGGAGGAGAATTCTGATGCATACACCCAGTTCTTCACCTATGAGAACTGCCCCTCGTGCGGCGGATCGCGCCTCAACGGACAGGCACGGTCGGTCAGGGTCGGCGACCGGGCCATCCCGGATCTGGTCTCCCTCGAGATGCCGGATCTCCTCGCCTGGCTCGATACCCTTGATCATCCGTATGCGGCACCGATCGCCCGGAAGATGGGACTTATCATCCAGTACCTGATCGATATCGGGGTCGGGTACCTGACCCTTCACCGTCCGGTGGCCACCCTCTCGGGGGGCGAAGCCCAGCGGGTGAAGATCGCCAAGCAGCTCGACTGCACGCTCGTCAACCTCGTCTACATCCTTGATGAACCCAGCATCGGTCTTCATCCGCGTGACATCAGGAACCTGACCCGTATCCTGAGCGAACTGCGGGATCGCAGGAACACGCTCCTGGTCGTGGAGCATGATCCTGCAGTGATCCTCGCAGCTGACCACCTGATTGATATCGGACCCGGGGCAGGGATCCATGGAGGCGAGATCACCTACAGCGGTCCGGTGAGCGGGGTGTTCCAGTCCGGGACCGCGACTGCCGAGTACCTGGGCAGACAGCCTCAGCTCTCCCGGACCTGGCGCGAACCCTCCGGGGAGTTCAGGATCGAGGACGCTACCCTGCATAACCTGCAGCATGTCTCGGTCTCCATCCCGAAAGGACTCTTCGTCTGTGTGACCGGGGTTGCCGGGAGTGGAAAGAGTTCCCTCATTCACGGGGTCTTCTGCACGCAGCACCCGGATGCGATCGTCATCGACCAGACGGCCGTGGGGCGGAGCTCCCGGTCCAATCCGGTGACCTACCTGGGGATCTTTGACCTGATCCGGAAGGAGTTTGCGAAGGCGACCGGAACCGACCCCTCTCTCTTCAGTTTCAATTCTGCCGGTGCCTGCCCGAAATGCAAGGGGCTGGGTGTGCTGAAACTGGATATGCACTTTCTTGATGATGTGGCGATGGTCTGCGATGAATGCGGCGGGCTGCGGTACCGGCCTGACGTGCTTGCCCTCCGGTACAAGGGAAAGACGATATCAGACATCCTGAACGAGACCGTCGGGGAGGCTGCCGGGTTCTTTGAGAGTGCGGAGATTCGGAGACGGCTACAGGTCCTCAGGAAGGTCGGTCTTGAGTATCTCCGTCTCGGCCAGTCACTCAGTTCCCTCTCCGGGGGTGAGGCCCAGCGGATGAAACTGGCAACCGAGCTGCATAAGAAAGGTAATATCTACGTCATGGATGAACCGACCACCGGGCTGCATATGGCAGATACCGAGCGGCTCCTCGGGATCATCCAGGGCCTGGTGGATGCCGGGACCTCGGTCATTGTGATCGAACATAACCTGGACGTGATCTGCCAGGCAGACTGGATCATCGATATGGGCCCGGAAGGAGGCAGTATGGGGGGATCGATCATCGCTACCGGGAGACCGGCTGATATTAAGGCTGACCCGGCCTCTGTCACCGGGAGGTTCATGTGTGAGGTCTTCACCCCCGGACCGGTCACGGGATCCCGGGGGGTGGTGACGGATGGAGAGTGATATCATTCTGGATGTATCCGGGTTTTCCTATGCGTACGGGGAACTGCAGGCGGTCAGGGATGTCTCATTCCAGGTACGGAGAGGGGAGTTCTTCTCGTTCCTCGGCCCGAACGGCGCGGGAAAAACGACGGTGATAAACACCCTCATCACCCTCCTTCCCCTGCAGGAAGGGGTCGTCTCGGTGGCCGGGTACGATCTCCGGCAGGATCGGGTCAGGGTCAGGGAGTCGATCGGTATCGTATTCCAGCAGATCACCCTTGACAAGGACATGACGGTCCGGGAGACCCTTGATTTTCATGGGGATCTCTACCGGATGGACCGTGACCAGAAGATCGACCGGATATCCGAGCTGCTCAGACTCGTGGAGCTTGGAGAGAAGGCGGATGCCCTCGTCAGCACCCTTTCGGGCGGGATGAAACGCCGGCTTGAGATCGCCCGCGGCCTGATGACCCGGCCCCGGATCCTCTTCCTTGATGAACCGACCATCGGGCTTGATCCGCAGACCCGGCAGAAGACCTGGGAGTACCTCAGAGCGGTAAACCAGGAAGGGACCACCATTTTTATGACGACGCATTACATGGACGAGGCTGATATCCTCTCTGATTCAATTGCCCTGATCGATCATGGGACCATCATCACCCGGGGATCGCCTGAAGCGCTTAAATCCGGTCTGGGGAAGGATGTCATCCACCTGGAGACCGGTGAGATGGGACGGGCAACGGAGGTGATCCTGGGTATTTCCGGTATTCTCTCCGTGCAGCCGGCTGACGGGAAGCTGATGATCATCTCAGGGACCGACGGGGCCCGGATTCTCCCCGGGATCATCAGGGCTGCGGATGACGCAGGGATTGACGTCAGGTCGGTCAGCCTGAAGAAACCCTCGATGGACGATGTGTTTCTGCATTATACCGGAAGGGAGATCCGGGACTGAGGGGGGATCATGACGGGATATATTGCAGTATTCAAACGTGACCTGCGCAGGTACGTCAGGTTCAAGGATCAGCTCTTCACCTCGATGCTCCACCCCATCCTCTGGCTCTCCCTCTTCGGACTTGGGATGGCCGGGAATTTTGAGCGGATCCTGGATTCGGGAACGGCACCGGCAGGAATGATCCCGTACCAATACCTCACCTTCATGTGCCCGGGGATGATCGCGGCAACCATCCTCTTCTCCAACCTCTATGGCGGATTCTCTCTCCTCTTTGATAAGAACTGGGGGATCCTCCGGGAGATCATGGCGAGCCCGATGCCGAGGCGGGACCTGATCATCGGGATATCACTCTCCTCGATCACCAAGTCATTCATCCAGACCGGTATCATCATCATCTTCGGGGCGGTCCTCGGGGTTACCTTCTTCACCGGGGCTTACCTCCCGGGTCTGATCATCTCCCTTGCCGGTATGGCCCTCTTTGTTGCGGTCTTCTCAGCAGCGGTCCTCTGTGTCTCCC
This sequence comes from uncultured Methanospirillum sp., assembly GCA_964610235.1. GTDB lineage: Archaea > Halobacteriota > Methanomicrobia > Methanomicrobiales > Methanospirillaceae > Methanospirillum. The sequence continues at coordinate 4,506 of CAZSVH010000080.1, forward strand.
TGTACGTGGCATTCAGGACGACGTCTCCGGAGGGGTACCAGGGGGTCACCACCATCCTCTCCATGCCGGTCTTCTTCGCTTCGAACTCTCTCTACCCGACGGCCGGCCTTCCCCCTCTCCTCCAGGAGGTCGCTCTCATCAATCCGCTCACCCATCTGACCAACGGGCTGCGGTACTTCTCACTCGGCGATCATTTCAGTGCCCTCGGCCTGGAGTTCAGCTTCACCGGAACTGAGATTCTCATCTCGTTCATCTATCTCCTGGTCTTTGCCGGGATATCCTTTTTCCTTGCCCTGCGGGCGGTGGAAGGGGCGGTCATCACCTGAATCTCTTTTCCTTTGTCTGCGATCCCAAGGACTGACCCTCCCGGGTATTGGTCTCCTGGCCCCCGGGTGACGAATCTCTTTTACCCGGAACACCCCGGCCCTGCCGGTCAACGGGATGATCTCCGAAGCCGGCCAGGGTTCTGTTCGTTCCTTGTTATACCTGAATGGATGGATTCTCTCTTTCTGTTCACTTGTCTCTTTCATCAGTTTATCTAATTTTCAGGATATAATCTCGTTCTATAGTGTCTGTACAGTACAGTGTACAGTACCCCTATAGTGCTGTATATGTACTATTATAGTAATTTGTATTCTTTTGCATTGGTATGTATTTATCCCCAGACCTCCAATTCTGATATACCGGAGGAGAGACGATGGAAACCACCACTTATCTTGATGGTCAGTCATGGATCGATTACCACTGCGTTCGGGCCAGGGATCTCTACCGGGCTGGTGAATATCACCAGGCGCTCACCTGTGCCGAAGCAGCACTGCGGGTCTGGCCCGATAATCCCTTCCTGATGAAGGTGAAGGGGCAGGCCCTGAGCAGACTGGGCAGATCTGCCGAGGCGGTGATTACTTTCAGGGCTGCAAAGAAGGCAGGATTCTTTGACCAGGAGATCTCCAATCTCCTTGGGATCGAACTGATGCTCCAGGGGTACTATCATGCTGCCCTGAAAGAGATGGCCCATCTCCGTCTGATGACGGCTCAGGCAACGGGCTACCAGGTACTCTTCTTCAGGTTCTGCCAGGCACTCACCGGAGAGACAGCCCCGGTGATTGAGTTCTGCGATCTCCTTGATAGCATGGATGCCGGAACCCCGGAAGATGAGGCGATCCGGGCATCATCTGTTGCTCTCCGTTCACTCTCACTCAGGGTGGCCGGGGATCTGCAGGGGAGCCTGGCCCTGATCCGGCCCTGGGTTGAAACCGGTTCTGATCATCTCTTTGTTGCGTATGCTGCGGGCTCTGCGGCGATGGCATCAGGAGATCCTGATCAGGCAGAGGGGTGGCTGCGGGCTGCAGTCACGCAGGAACCCCGGGGAATGCAGGCACGCCACGATCTCGCCTCCCTTCCTGAGAGCAGGGGGAGATCAGCAGAAGCGGACCTGGTCAGGGCCGAAATCCCCGGGTTCTTCGGCCCTGCCACCATGGATCCGGACGGGCAGATCCGGGCAGAAGAACTCATCCGGTCCGGATCACCGGCAGAAGCCCTTCAGATACTCGGGTCTGCGGCCGGGTCACATGACCCTGCGTATTTCATCACCCTCATGCGGGCGCTCAGCCTCACTGGTGATCCGGCCGGGGTTCTCCGGGTTGCTGCATCGCTCCCTGATACCCCTGCATACTGGCAGGCCGGGTATCTGAAGGTGGCTGCGTGGATCAAGGAAGGGAAGGCGGATGAGGCATACCGGGAGATCGTCTCCCTTCTGATGCGGGACGGGACGGCCTGCTTCCAGGTGATTGATCAGATGGCCGGAGAAGGATTCTTCAGCGATTTCGGGGATCTGGGCCGTGAATCGATGATCCTGGATGTGCTGATCCGTGACGGACCACAAGCCGCGATCCCCCTCCTGGAGGCGTTCGTGGCAGGAGATACGGCAGTACCTGCATTCCATTATCTCGCTGCGATCCTGAGGAGCCTAACCGGGGAGATCATCGATCCGTCCCACCTGCCGGCACCTGAGGATCCCGGGGAGCATATGGTCCGGGTCTTTCTGCTCCGAACAGCCGGCTGTATGGTGGAGGGAGAAGAAGCAGGAGAGCGGATGATACGGGAGTTTCCTGACTCGGCTCCTGCATACTATCACTCATTCCTGACCCTGATCGGACAGGACCGGTACCGGGATGTTTCCTGATGAGATCCAGACCGACCCGGGGAACTGCGATCTGCGGATTGCCTATGCAGCGAGCCTTGCAGGGTCTGAACGGTATCCTGAGGCCCTTCACCAGATCTCGCTGGTTCAGGATCTCTCAGGTACGGTCAGTGATGACGGGATGCTCCTGATGCGTGAGATCCTCGCTGAACTGTATGTTCAGAGTGATGATCTGATCATCCGGCTGGCAGGCGACGATCCGGTCACCCTCTCGCGGCTCTTCCATGAGAAGGCCAGGAGGCTCGATACCTTCCGGATGCGGACGATGGCGATCTCTGGTTGTCGCCGCCTCCTTGAAATCCGGTCCGATTCTCCCCTGGTACGCGAACGGCAGGCGGACGCCCTCCACCTGCTGGGTGACCTGGAGGGTGATGAGAACCGGTACGAGGAGTCATGCAGGGTGTATGAGTCGCTCCTGGCAGCGGATCCTGACCATGCACGCTGGCTTGCGGAAGAGGGGATGGTGCTCAACAACCTTTCCCGGTTCAGGGAAGCGAAGGAAATCCTCTTCCGTGCGGTTGAACGGGATCCTGGTAATGGGACCGCGTATTCTGCACTCTGCTGGTGTCTCTCGGGTCTGAACGAGGGGGAGGCAGCCCTCTCTATGGGCGACCGGGCCGTACAGCTCACGCCTGATGAGTGGGGAGCCTGGAATAACCGTGGTCTGGCCCGGGTTGCCGTGGGTGATCTCGTGAATGCAGTCGATGATTTCAGGCAGGCTCTGCGATGCAGGCCGGATGAACCCATCGCTCACCGGAATCTCTGTGGCACCCTTGCGGAGATCGGGGATGAGGAGGTCTATGGTGCGACCGGTGAGTATCTCATCAGGTTCGGAGATCCCGGGAGAGAGGGGAGCGAACCAGAGAATTCCGATCTTTTTCCCGGTAACGGACGGAAAGGCCCGGTCATCACCGGCTACCTGGAGGGGTACTGGTGATGGCCGGAGGATGTGTGCCGGCCTCAGTCCGGGGTCGGATGAGAAGATCGTACAGGGGGTGACTACCATGGATATATTCGGATTCTGGCTCCACGAGGCCATCGGCCTTCACCTGGCTCAGGAAGAGGAAAAACAGCAGAAAGAGAGGAAGAAGAAGCAGAAAAAGAAGGAAGCAGAGGAGAGACGCTGGAAGGGGGATTCATGCCACCGGGATGAGTGGTAATCCCATAAGGTTCTTCAGTCCTGAAATGGGCTGGAATGGATGGGGTTATGCTGACGTTCCGTCCCGTCGTGGTGATGATCCGGGCGGTGATCCGGTGAGCTGGTTGTTGAGCGAAGCGAGTATCAGAGAAGTACATGGGAGAAAAACATGGCAGATGAAGTTGAGTATTGTATCACGGCAGAGTACCAGGTAACGTATCGAAAGACATTTCACGGCCTGATTGGCGACCTTGAGTATGTGACTGACGAGATCCGGGTGCAGACCTCGGAGATCCTGTATGGCCCCGATGATATGGGAGAATGGGAGCTTGCAGACGAGAAGGTCGTCTTCAGTTCGATCTCGAACTGATCTGCCCTTCAGAGATCCCTGCTGCGAACGGGTGATCGGTCCGTCCCGTCGTGGTGATGATCCGGGCAGTGATCCGGTGAACTGGTTGTTGAGCGAAGCGAGTATCAGAGAAGTACATGGGAGAAAAACATGGCAGATGAAGTTGAGTATTGTATCACGGCAGAGTACCAGGTAACGTATCGAAAGACATTTCACGGCCTGATTGGCGACCTTGAGTATGTGACTGACGAGATCCGGGTGCAGACCTCGGAGATCCTGTATGGCCCCGATGATATGGGAGAATGGGAGCTTGCAGACGAGAAGGTCGTCTTCAGTTCGATCTCGAACTAATCCTCCCTTCAGAGGTCCCTCCAGTGCGGGGATTTCTGATTATCCGTTCCTGTTTTTATCGCAGGTATGCCCCAGCCAAAGGGGTCCTGCATATGAATCGTCCCTGGTTTCTCTTCTCCGGCACCGGATGAGAAAGGATGCGGGCTGTCTGGTCCGGGTATCCCCGGCCTGACCGCTCCGGATTTGTTGGTTGGATGTTCCCTGCATCTCCCTGGTCCGGCAGAACTGGTCTCTTCCTGGATCCTCCTGAATTGCCGCCGGGTCCGGATCCGGTGCCA
>CAZSVH010000081.1:0-8760 GCA_964610235.1 uncultured Methanospirillum sp.
GAGAAATATCGATACTCCTGAGTCCCTGAGGTGACGGGAGACGACCTTGCTTCTGATACTGACCTGGAGGCGGTTTCCCACCGTCTTCCACTGCAGGAACTGCTCATATGCCCCGGCGATATCCCTGATCGTCTCTGCCGGATCCTCCCACCGGTACACCGGGGTATCATTGAGACTCTCGATGATCAGGGAGAGATCGTCGGTGTATTCCCTCCGGTCCTCCTCATCCTTCCGCGGGCTGTAACAGATGAATCCGTGCATCTGGACTGACTCAACCGGGACCGTGATCGGGATGATGAAGAGGGTCTCCCCGTGAAAGATCTTCAGGTTTTTCGGGTGCATCAGTTCAGCCCGGTGTTTTTTGAGTTCATCCCTGACGAGGGGATTCTCCGGGCTGATCGGGATGATGAATGGGGTACCGCTGAAAATCAGGCCGTACAGGTTTCTTGAGGAGGTGAAGGTTCTCCCCGGGATGAGGGTTGTCTGCCGGTACCTGAAGATATGCATGCCGGATACCGCACTCTTGACCAGGTGTGCTGCAGTCAGGGACCGGGAATGCGGGATGTATGCAGTCGGGATGCCGATATCCTGATCATAATACAGCGTGATCTGGTCAAAGAACCGGAAAACCGGATCCTTGTTATGATCCATGGATGAGGAGAGGACGTGAGGGATCTTCAGATCATGGGCCCTGCTCTCCCCTGGTTCATTCTCCTGAAGGAGGGAGCGGCAGATCTCCATTGGGATCACCGAATCTCCCAGCTTCCTGAGGACCCGGGAGATGGTCTGGGGGGTTATCTTCAGTCCGGGGTACATCCTGGCAAGGACCGTCCCCTCATACCAGGAAACAGGGTTATGGATGGCATCCGGACAAATGAGGGCCGCCATCGCAAGGGTCAGGCAGATCCTGGTTTCATGTTCGGTGAGGTGGGCCCCCAGGGTCTCCTGCAGGCTGAGGGTGTTTATCGCGATGAGGTAGGGGACAAACTCTCCGTACGTGAATACCTTTTCCGGGCTTTTTGCCTTCTCCCTGACCCGGACCGGTTTCCCGTCAACGTTTTTTCCGAGGTATTTACTCTTCTGCCGGGTTCTCCTGGTCTCCTTGTCGTAGTAGTAGGTTATCTCGTACAGGTATTCGTGCCCGTTGATCTTCTTGACCCGGGTGGTGGTCTTCACGGTTGAAAATAGGCGTGGTTTTTATTTAATATTGTTCCTCTGTTGTCAGTATGGTGCGATCAGAGGGCTTCAATCGGGGTTGCCTAATCTTCTCTCTTTTATTCAGGGTCTGTTTGTATAAAACTCATGGTTTGTGACCCAAAATTAATATATCCCCACGATAAATTATCATTACCTCTCTGCGACAGACCGGATCGTGACAGCCACATCCCCCCATCCGAATAACACCTGACGCATACTTGTGAAATACCTCATTTCACACCCCCCATCAAATGTCGCTGTCATCCGGATTGTTGTAGGAGGGCATTGTTCGATACAGACCCCATTGGTCCCTGTGAGTACCATCATGTACCGGTTGACTGCCCAGGTCATCACAGGGACCAATCCCAGAGAAGTATGACGTGTCTTTTTTCAGGTTCCGTGGAGAATAAAGAGGATATACATTCCTGACGTCGGTTCCGGCGGATTACTGACCGTTCCGGTGAGGATCTTCTCTTCCGGGTATCCGATATCCTGACAGACGGCGAGCCGGATGGCCGGGAAGGCAGCCAGACGTCGGGTGAGGCTGGTGATCCTGAACGCAGGATCGGTGATCAGACAGACTGAGAACCCGTCCTCGACCAGGTCTCCTGCCATCTCTACCGCCTCCTGATCCCCGCGTCCGTGGGCGGTGAGGGTGACGAGTTTTGTCAGGGGGATGTGCAGCCGTGCGGCTCCTGACTGGACCGAAGAGATCCCAGGGATGATCTCACCCGGGAGGTATCCGAGGCCTGATACCAGGGGGTCCCCGGTGGAGAGGATGACTGCCTCGTCAGGGAGGTGCCGGAGGGCCTGGTAGTCCGTGATCACCCTGACCTCGGTGGACCGGGCAATCTCGTGCCGCACCAGGGCAATGGCACGATCAGAGCCGACGATCAGGGTGGCGGATCTTATCACCTCTGCTGCCTCTTCGGTCAGGAGCCCTGGTCCGCATCCGACGCCGACGATCTTCACGGCCCCTCCAGAATAATATGCCCGGTGCGGTCAAGGAGGACGATCCTGATGCCGGGGTACCGGGCTCCGAATCCCGAAATCGCGTCTTTCGCCCTGGGGGTGAAACAGGGATCTCCGATCATCTCCTCGACCGACCCGAATCCGGTTCCGTCGAGGAATTCCGGCATGATGAATTTGAGGATCAGCGCAGGGAGGCCGCAGATGATCCCCTCCCCCCGGAGATGATCAAGGGCGGCTCCCAGCCGGGATCCGACCAGGATGGTCTCATGATCCGGGAAGAGGAGGCGCGAATACCGCAGACCGACCCGCCCGGTAGTCAGGACCACCCGGTCAGACTCCCCGACCCGCGTAATACATGACTCTTCCAGGTGATCATCCCAGGGCTCGACAAAGCCGGTTGATCCCAGTACTGATATCCCCCCAAAGACCCCGATCTTTGCATTGAGGGTTTTTTCTGCAATTTTTTCTCCATCAGGGGCCGAGATCTCCACCCTGACACCCGGAAGACCGGTTATGGCGACTGCCTCCTCTATCGCCCCCTGAATCTCCCCGAGTGCCGGGGGGCTGATCGCCGGGGTTCCCCGGGGGTATCGTGGATTCTCCCGTCTCCATATACCGATCCCTGACCCGGTGGTGATGAGGATTCCGCTCTCTGCCACCATCGAATGTGCCAGAAACCGCATGCCCGCGGTTACATCGCCCGGGTAATCACCCGCGAACTTCCTGCATTCCCCTGCTCCTTCTCTTCCGGTGACCTTCACCCTGACCTGAATCCCCGCGGGTGTGAGAATATCCACCCATCCGGGGGAGATTCCTGAGAGAGAGAGAACTGACGCTTTTGCTGCCGCAGCCGCCGTGGTTCCGGTGGTAAACCCGCGCCTGAGCACTCTTCCCCCGGCCGTCAGCACCGCAAACCCTGCTTCCACGGCCCTGAGATCATCCGGACTGGGACATGCCTCCACCCAGGCCACGGGATACTCAAACCCGCTCACCGGATCGATCATCATTCACCCGGGATTATGCGTCAGCCGCGTGGATCGTGATGATCTCGTTCATCGCCGCGACCGCGACGGGTGTACCTCCGCGGGTCCCCTCGTTTGAGATGGACGGGATATCGAGGGTCCGGAGCAGCTCCTTGGACTCGGCCGCGTTCACAAACCCGACCGGGGTTCCGATGACCAGCGCCGGGCGGATCCCCTGCTCTATCATCTCACAGACGACGAGAAGGGCGGAGGGGGCATTCCCGATGACGATGATGGATCCCCGGATCGACGCTCCCAGGGAGAGGAATCCTGCAGAGGTGCGGGTGCGTTCCCCGTCCATATCAGGACCGGGAGGGAGGTCGAGCACACAGGTGATCGGACTGGCATGACCTTTCTTCTGGATCCCGGTCTGTACCATCCTGATATCGGTGAATATCGGGGCTCCTCCCTCCAGTGCGGTACGTCCTGCACTGACCGGGTCATGGCTGAACCGCATCAGACCAGCCATGGCAAAGTCACCTACGGCAATCGAACATCGCTGGCGGATCCGATCTTCTGGTGAATTGTCGCCGATCGCCTGCCGTGCCATCTCGCGTGACCGGGATGAGATGGCATATCCCTCTCCGGTGTCAGCACCGAGATCAATATACGTATTTCCGGTGGTATCCCCGTGGTGTGATGATTCCTCTGACATCTTCTCCTCTCCTCCAAATTCTGCTCTCTTCGCCTCCGACAAACACGACCGAGTGCATGTCAACGAGATCGTAGATCTCCCAGACCTTCCCGAGGGTCGTGATCATGACTGACTGACCGGGCCGGTATGCATTCCTGACCACCCCGACCGGGGTATCCGGTGAGAGGTACTCCTGGGCAATGGTCAGTGCCTCTCCCAGCTGCTCGGTCCGGGTCCGGCTCTTGGGATTGTAGAGCACAACCGGTATCTGAACCGAGAAGAGGGCAGCCAGTCTCTCTCTGATGATGTCCCGGGGTGTCAGGAGATCTGAGAGGCTGATCACGGCAAAGTCACCCGAGAGGGGTGAGCCAAGCAGGGCGGCACCGGCGGTCGCGGCGGTGACCCCCGGGATCACCTCAACCGGGATTGCGGGTCCGTTGTGGCTGAGTACCTCAAGGACGATACTGGCCATTCCGTACACTCCCGGATCTCCTCCTGATACCATAGCCACACTCCGGGACCGGGCGATCCTGATACATTCCTGTGCCCGGTCCACCTCTCTCCCCATCGAACTCCGGATAACCTCTTTTCCCGGGAGAAGATGGCTGATCTGGTCCAGGTAAAAGTCATTGCCAATAACCACCTCCACCTCCCCGATGATCTCTTCCGCCTGCCGGGTGATCATGCCGGGAGATCCCGGGCCGATCCCGATGATATACAGCCTTCCGGTATTATCGGGCGAAGGCAACGGTGACGTTTCCATATACGTGTTTCTCCATGATGAGTTCTTTTTTAAACGATACTGCCAGTGCTGCAGGTTCGGCGACACCCGGGAGGCCGAACCTCCGGGCAGCGGATCCTGATGCCGGTCTCTCCCGGCAGAGCGTCTCGTGGTCGAGATAGATGAGGTTTCCTCCGATCTCCCGGATCGCCTCATCAAGTCCTGAATCATGCAGTTTCAGGGTACTCGTGGCATAGATGCTGACATCTGATCTGCCCAGCCCTGCATCAGCCAGTGCTGTATCAATCGCATCGCGGATCTCGGGTGCAGGTGTTCCTCTCCGGCAGCCGAGGCCTGCCACATAGGGGGCTCCGGCGACCAGAAAGGTGACCCCCTTCCCGGCGATAACCATCCCCGGTCCTTCCACGGTATAGACTCCGGCGGTCCCTGCCAGGACAGCAGCATTGGAGATCCGGGTGGAATCCGTATTCACCACCCGCAGATTAGCTTCTGTGGCGATCGTCTCTGCTGCCGGCTTTCCGGCTGCCTCGGTGGCGGTGGTGATCACCGGGGTCAGGCCGAAGCGGGCCGCCAGTTCCTTCGCGAGTTCGTTCCCCCCATGGTGTCCGCCGGTGACCGGGATGGCAAACAGCATGTCCGGGCTGACGACAACCACGGGCGGGTCCTGCCACTTGTCACGGAGCAGGGGGGCGATCTTTCTGACCACGATACCGGTTGCCATCACCGCGATGATCCGGTCCGCGTCCTGGTATGCCTCCCTGAAGGCATCATCATCGTACGGGCGGAACGTACCCCCGACTGCTGCTGCCAGTTTCTCTGCCAGGCCGGCAGAGAAGGGGAGGGAGATGACGATGGTCTTCATGAGTAGAGCTCAGATCTGATATGGCCGGGGAGTTCCTCCCCAAAGACTTCTCCAATGAGGAGGAGTGCTGACCGGGTGATCCCGGCCTGCCTGGCCTTTTCTGCGATCGTCTCCACCGTCCCCCTGATGATCTGCTGATCAGGCCAGGTGGCATGATAGATCACTACTGCCGGTGTCCCGGGGGGATGGGAGACCTTCTCCATCACCTCACCCAGCCGGTCGGATCCGAGAAAAACTGCCATCGTTTCTCCGTTCCGGGAATATTCGGCGATGTTATCAGTCTCCAGGGTCTTTCCGGCAGGCCGGGTGATGATGACGGATTCTGATACTCCTCTCAGGGTGAGTTGTGACCCGAGGGCCGCAGCAGCACCAAAAAGGGAGGATACGCCCGGGACCACCTCAACCGGGATCCCTGCAGCCCTGAGGAGTTCCATCTGTTCCACGATTGCACCATAGAGTGCCGGGTCTCCGGAATGAAGCCGTACCACTCTTTTTCCATCGCGGACTGCCTGGATCATCAGTGGGGTCATCTCTTCCAGGGACATTCCGTTGCTGTCATACTTGTCAGGTGCCGGGGATCGCTGAACCAGTTCCGGATTTACAAGGGATCCGGCATAGATAAGCAGATCAGCGTTCCTGATAAGCCGGTCACCCTTCACCGTGATGAGGTCAGGGTCTCCGGGTCCGGCACCAACGAACCAGACCTGATTCATGGGGTCTTCTCCGCAAAGAGGAGGGAGAAGTAGTTACTCTCCTCGGGAAGATCCCCTTCCCATACCTTCATCCCGTCCATGTACATCCGTTCCACCAGGATGAAGCGCGTGTATCCCTCTGCCCTGAGTTGTTCAGCGGTCTGGCGGGGCCGGGTCACCTTCATCTGGATCCGTGCCCGTTCCGGTGATCCATCAGAGACATGAAACCCGGCATTGATCGGAATGCCGGTCACCGAGGTGAGGGCCGTGATGGAGCTGACTCCCGGTACGGTCCGGATCGTGACATCCGGGAATGTTTCCCTGATGATCACACAGAGGCGGGAGAAAGTGGAGAAGATATTGGGATCCCCGATGATTCCGAAGACGGCGTCTCCCTTATCAGCGACGCGGGATATCTCCTCCGCATTGGCTCTCAGCTGGCGCGAGACCACCTCCTCGTCCCGGCTCATCGGAAACGGGAGTTCGATCGGTCTGCAGTAGGGTTCGACGAGTCCGCGTGCGATCCCCCCGGGGACAAAGACCTGATCCGCTTCACGGAGGGAGCGGACGGCACGCAGGGTCAGGAGTTCCGGGTCTCCGGGACCCAGCCCGACTGCGGTCAGCACCCGTCTCTCCCTCCGCAGATGATATAGACCGGGTCGAGGGGTCTGAACATGATTCCACTGCCTATCTGGTGACTTTTTGCGATATTTGCCATAATGACCTCCCTGAACATCCCCCGGTCACGCAGTGCCGAGACGGCACGGTGGGCCGTCTCGAGCATGACGGCGTTGATCACGACCGTCCTGACATTGAGGACTGACAGACGGCTGATCACCTCTTCTATCCCCTGTGATCCCCCGACAAATGCCGCATCCAGACGGGGAAGGGTGGAGAGGAAGGCTGCGTTCTCCCCGTGGTGGACAGAGATATTCCGTGCTCCGGCCTCCGCTGCCTGCCGGCGTGTCCATTCACAGGCTTCCTCCCGCCGGTCCACCGCATAGACCGCGTGGACGCGGCCGGCTGCCTCGAGGGAGACACGGCCGGTACCGCAGCCAAGATCTGCAAACGTGTCATCAGGCTGCAGCCCCAGTTTCCCGAGTACTATCGCGAGTATCTCCTCTTTCGTCGGCCCTCCGGCGGGTGGTGACCAGGACTCTTTCCTCTCCATAAACTTCCTATAGATTCTCCGGGTATGCACAAAAGCGATCAGGTTACCCGGCCTCTCCCGTCTCCTCTTCACGGGGTGAGTGACTGATCCCGCCAGTATCACTCCGGTTTCCGGTTATCACCCGGATTGACCGGTCATTCTCACGGTTAAACTCCCGGACCCGCTCTGCGACCCTGAGAACCATCCCCCCTGAGGTGAGGATCAGGGAGGATCTCCCGTTCATCGCGTGGAGGATGCACTTGTCTATCACTGCATAGGTGTAATCCGGGATGATTCCCCACTGGCGCAAGCAGATCTTCGCCCTGCTGCCCATCGCCCCGATCGTCCTCACCTGCTGCTCCTCAATCAGCTGCAGAACCTCATCCTGGTCTGCCCGGGCGATATCCAGCACCGTGATTGTTCCGCAGCCATGGGTGGTGATCTGCATTCCGCCGTGCCGGTCACACTCGATGATCCTGATGATATCCAGGACAGACCGGGGCATCTGGGGGCATTCCCGGATCCCCCTCCGGATCAGTTCGGTATAGAGCTCCACGATGACCGGGGTTCTGAGTCGTGCCCTGCGGACGAGTTCACGGTCAGAAAAGGCATCACCCGGGGATCCGCTCGCGATTATCCTCCCTTTCTCCATGAGGATGACGGTATCAGCCCAGGAGTGGGCGAGCTCGACATCGTGGGTGGAGATGATGATCGTCCTCCCCTGGTGGTGGAGTTCTTCAAGAAGGTCCATGATATCCTCGGAGCCTGCCGGGTCAAGGGTACTGGTCGGCTCGTCCAGGATCAGGACCTCGGGATCCATGGCCAGGATGCCGGCTATGGCTACCCGCTTCTTCTCCCCTCCTGAGAGGAGATGGGGGGGGCGACGCTCGAACCCTTCCAGCCCGACCTGGTGGAGTGCGGTGGTCACCAGGGACGAGAGTTTCTCGTCCCGGTATCCCAGGTTGACCGGGCCGAATGCCACATCCTGCCAGACGGTGGGGGCAATGATCTGCCGGTCTGCATCCTGAAATACGAACCCGACTCTGCGCCGGATCTCCCTGAGCGAGGATCGGGAGTATTCCAGCGGTTTTCCGTGATAGCGGATCTCCCCGGTTTCCGGGCGGAGCATCCCGTTGAGCATGAGGAGCAGGGTGGATTTACCTGCACCGTTTGCGCCGACCAGTGCGATCTTCGCCTTCCGGGGGACGCAGAAGGAGACATCCCTGAGTGCGGTCTCTCCGCCCCCGTACCGGAAGGAGACCTGATCTGCCTGCAGAACCGGTTCCATCATATGGCCCCCGGAATCATGTCAGTTGCTGATATGAGCGCCAAACCAGCGAGCAGGGAGAGGTAGAGGATGACCGGGAGGAGCGAACGGGCCCTGACCGGTTCAGAGGGGGTGAGCTGCGCGAACTCCCCGTCATAGCACCGGCAGTCCATCGCGCGGAGGAGGTCATCGCCTGCATTCCAGCTGGATATGAAGAGGCTT
>CAZSVH010000082.1:0-8504 GCA_964610235.1 uncultured Methanospirillum sp.
ATACTGCTGTTTCCATTCTTCACTGATCCGGGTGAGAGAGGCAGCCCCGGTCTCCAGTTCCTGGATGCGAGCCTGGTATGTCTCCCGGACCTGGGCGATCTCGTTGATCAGCGCGTCCCGTGATCCCTCCAGATCACGGATTTCTGCTTCGTACCGCCGTGAAGCACGAGCCTTATTATCCTGTTCGGCCTTCAGCGTCTTTTTGAGCTCTTCGATCTTCTGCTCAAACTGCTGAATAATGATGTCAGATTCATGCTCGAGTTTGCCGATTATTCTGGCAAAATCCTCGTTTTTCCGTTGAAGAGAGATCAGTTCCTGAAGTATCGTCTGTGCTAGATCCATCCCCCACCCCCCAGAGACGGCTGCCGTAACTAAGAAGGATGAGTTCAGGGTTTTAAATACTCTGATCCCCTGGTCCGATCAGAACCTGAACCGTGACATCGAGGCTGACACCTTTTCTGATATTCCGGCCACCTGGTCCACGATGATTCGGAGCTGACTGACCGAGGCGGAGGTGTCACCGGTCGCCCGGGCAGAATCCATCGCTTCCCGGGCAGTATCTTTCAGCATCGCCGAGACCTCATGCATACTGCTGGTGATCTCCTCAACTGCTGCGGCCTGTTCCTCGTTCATGCTGGCTACCTGCTCGATATTCATGGAGATATCCTCAACCGCCATGGCCAGACGGCCGAAGACACGCAGGGTGTCTGAGAGCATGGTATTCCCGTCCGTGACGGCATGGGTGGCAACAGAGACGGCATCAGCAGCTTTCTGGGAGTGCTTCTGGAGATTGCTGATCATCCCGGTGATCTTCTCGGCCGAAGCCCGGGACTCAAGGGCGAGTGCCTTCACTTCAGAGGCGACAACAGCAAATCCTCTTCCCATCTCCCCGGCACGGGCAGCCTCAATGGCGGCATTCAGGGCAAGGAGGTTGGTCTGATTTGCGATATCGGTGATCAGCCTGACAATCTCGTTGATCTTCTTCATCTCCTGCTGGATCTCACCGATTAACCGATCCATATCCTCAGCGCTTCGGGTAATAACCATCATCCCCTCCTCGGCCTTTTTCGCAGATTCAGTCCCTTCACGTGAGAGATTCGTCGACTCCTGGGTGATCCGGGAGACTGACTCGGCTTTTTGTGAGACTTCCCCGACCGTAACCGAGAGGTCTTCCATAGCCCGCAGAACCTGCCTGACCCCGGCATCGCTCTGTTCAGTATTCTGTGAAACCGCATCCGAGTTACGGGCCACCTGTTCTGATGTATCAGCGACCTCCTGAACACTGATATTTGCCTGACCGGCATGGGCCGAGAGTTCACTGACCTGGCTGTTGATGGAGGCGAAGGCGTCATGAATCTGAATACCAATCGTCTCAAACGCCTCTCTGAGCGGCCCCCATTCACCCGGTACCGGGATTGCAGGATCAAACCGGGTCTCAAAATCATACGCAGCAAACCGCTCCGCGACCCTGACCGATTCAGCCAGGGGAGAACTGATCGAGTCCAGGGCACGGTTCATCCAAACGATGCTCTCCTGCAATCCCCCGGAAAAGCCGGAGGAGTCGAACCGGGATCCGGTCTTCCCTGCCGAGATATCACCGGCGATCCGGGAAAGGCCCTCCTCAAGGTTCCGGAGGGAATGAATGAGGTCCTCAAGGGATCGGACCACCGCTCCCGGCCCCCCGCCCGGACGGGAATCCAGGGGTGCTGCTGGCAGAGACGGGGTGAAATTTCCCTGAGAAAGTGAAGAGATAACAGCAGAGACTGATGAGAGAAACGCATCTGTTCCGGCATTCTGTTCCTGTGCAACAGCCAGATCGCGGCTCTGTCGGGAGAGGGCACCAGAAACCAGATCCAGGAGCCGGTTCACCGAGGCGGCAGTCTTCTCCTCATCCGAAAGACCAGAATCAATCCGCAGCCGTGAATCGAATGACCCGGCAGAAAAGTCACGGATGAGTGTCTCAAGTGCGGAATCAAGCTTCAATACCGTTCCCCCGAAGAGCCATAAGACTACATTGTGTGGGGAATGGTATAATCATCTCCCCTCTTCCGCGGGGTGGCAGAAGCGACCGTACCGGCCAGATGACGGTCCCCCCCTCTCGCGGTGAACCGGCCGGGATAAGGCCTGAGATCCGGCACATTTTCAGCAGAAGCGACCACCCCCCATTCACATAAAAGGAGCACGAAATTCAAAATAAAAACTAATATACTGATCTCTCTCCACTTTATAGTTGTACCATCAATGAGAGGAGGGTTGGATGAAAATTGAGGTCCTGAAGGATATCAAGAACGCAGAAGAAGACTACAAAAAGATGATTTCGCAGGCACAGGAGCAGCGCAGAACGTTTATTACCAGTGCCGACCTGGAAGCAGACAACCTGATCCAAAAGGCTCAGGAGGATGCGGAGGAGTTCAAGAAGCAGCAGATTGCAGATGCCAGAAACCAGTCAGTGATGAAACGCGACAGGATTGTTAGTGAAGGGAAGGCAAATGCAATGGCTCTGGAGAGCAGGGGGCGGCAGAACCTCGCGAAAGCCGTGGATCTGCTCGTTACCCGCTTCAAGGAGCAGCTCAATGTTTCATCCTAAACAGATGAGCAGGCTGCTCATCGTCGCATCTAAAGAGCAACTTGAACCGGTCATTACCGAACTGTACCGCATGAACATCTTCCATATCGATGATTTTGTCGATAAAGGGGATGAACAGTGGGAAGGGTTCAGGATCGGAATGCCGCTGACCGGTGCCGATACCATTTCAGCCAGCCTTGTCAAGATCAGATCCATCGCCAGTGCGTTCGGAATCGGTGCTGACCAGGTTGATGAATCGGAGAAAGCCCGGATCCAGGAACTGAAGCGAAGCATCGAGCAGGATCTTCCCGCAATCGCTGATAAGGTCGAAAAACTTCTCTCAAGCCGCTCAAAACTTGAAGCAACAGCAAAGGAGTATGAGCAGAAGATTGAAGCATTGCGGCCGTTCACCGAGGCACCATTCCCGATGGAGTATCTCCGCGGGTATGATGGGATCAGTATCATTGCCGGAACCGTAAAGAGCCAGCCCGAAATCACCGTGCCCCACGAGATCTGGGAGCAGGTCAGCAAGACCGGGACATTCATCGTGGCAGCTGTCCGCAATGATGACCTTTCTGCAGTGGAGCGGAGCCTGTTGGACCTGCAGCTGCAAAAGGTCACCATTCCTGAAGAGGACGGGTATGCGCCGGAGATCATCGCCCGGTACGAGCAGAAGATTGCAGATATCAGCAACGAGATCGAGGCACTGAATGCTGAGATGGAGACCATCAGGGATACCCACCGGCATTTTCTGCTCTCATCCGAGGAACTTCTGACCGCTGATATCGAACAGGCCGAAGCACCACTCCGGTTTGCCACGACAGAACTTTCGTTCTCAGTAATTGGCTGGGTTCCGACCGAGCAGGCAACACGGGTATATGAGAACCTTGACCGGGTATGTGGCGGCAGGGTGTATGTGACCGAACTCGCAGTCGAGGAACCGGACATCGCCCCGCCGGTTGAGTATAATAACCCGGACTTCTCACACCCGACCGAACTCTTCATGGACATCTACTCACGTCCGAAGTACACAGAGGTGGATCCGACGTTGCTGATGTCGATCGTCTACCCGGTCATGTTCGGTCTGATCCTGGGAGATGTCGGGTACGGTCTGATCCTGCTTGTGATGAGTATGGGTCTTCGCACCCTGGTGAAGGGGAGTGAGGCAGGTACCCAGCTGATGAATGTTCTGCGGAACTGCAGTATCAGCAGTATCATCTTCGGAGTCATATTCTCAGAGTTTCTGGGATTCTCCCTGCCATGGGCGCCACTCTGGTTCTCCCGTCATATCCCGATCGGAGTTACGGAAGGAGTACATCATGCATCTGCGATTCCGCAGTTGCTCGTGGTCTCGATCTGGATCGGTATCCTGCATATTACCCTGGGCAGGATCTGGGGAGCCCTGAATGCAGCACGGATGGAACACGGGCATCACCGCACCCTGATGATGTATGCAAACATCGGATGGATTCTGGTGATGTGGGGTATCATCGTCCTCATCTGGTCGAAGTTCCCGATCATCCTGATGCCTGATCTGACCGGAATGCCGGAGATCGCCGGAGGGCTGAATGTTGCATCGATTGCAGGTGCAGTCATGCTCGTTCTGGGTCTGATATTCATCGCCCGGGAGAACGTTCTCGATCTCATGGAAGTGCCGACGATCATCAGTCACGTACTTTCATACACCCGTCTTATCGCGGTAGGTCTCTCCTCTGTCGCGATCGCAATGGTGACCAACTTCATTGCGATCAGCCTTATCATCAACCCGCAGCTGGAGAACCTGACCCCGGTAGGCATCGTCCTCATACTCGTAGGGGTTGTGGTATTCCTCTTCGGACACGCACTCAATACCGCTCTTGGTATCCTGGGTGGAGGATTACATCCCCTTCGTCTCCATTATGTGGAGTTCTTCACCAAGTTCTACCGTGGTGGAGGAACGAAATACAATCCGTTTGGAATGATTAGAAGACTAACTGAACAGAATTAAAGGAGTAAAGGAGTTTATTACAATGGCAACAGAAGCAGTAGCAGTAGAAGTGGCAGCAGCAGCAGCATCGGCAGCAGGACTTAAGGCAGTAGGAGCAGGGCTCGCCGTCGGCCTTGCAGGTATCGGATCCGGTCTTGGTGAGATGGGAATCGGAGCAGCAGCGATGGGAGCCGTCGCAGAGAACAAGGATATGTTCGGTCTGGCCCTCCTGTTCACCGTTCTGCCGGAAACCATCGTCATCTTCGGTCTTGTCGTGGCACTCCTGCTCATGTTCCAGTGAGAGGAGCCAATATGGGACTGGATGCAGTCGTTGCAGAGATCAGGGAAAAAGGACAGGCACAGGCTGATACCATCAGGAAGGAAGCCGACGCAAAGAAGGCAGAGATCCTGAATACTGCACAGCAGAAGGCGGAATCTATCCGGACCTCAGTCCGGGACGAGGTGGCAAAGACCAGCTCACAGATTATCGCCCAGGAAGAAGCAGCAGGTCACCTTGTCGTCAAACGCCAGATCCTCAACACGCAGAAGGAGCTGATGGACGATGTACACCGGCAGGCGCTCGAGAAGATAAACGCGATGCCGGAGTCGTTCCACAAAGAAGCCATCTCGTCACTGCTCAGGAAAGCAGGCACTGAAATCCCGGCCGGGAAAGTCAGTTGCTGTGCCCGGGATGAGACGGCCCTTAAAGAGGTACTGAAGGATGCTGTATTCTCAGCATACTCCTTCGGATCCGTAATCGGTATCGACGGTGGGATCATCGTCGAGAGCGCAGACGGTCAGCTTCAGGTTGACTTCAGTTACCGTACCTTCATGAGCCAGGTATGGGAGTCAGGACTAAAGGACGCGTCAGACATTCTCTTCGCGTAAACACTCAGGGGGATAAAAAATGGTTCAGAACACGGGTGGCCCGGCACCATACATCTATGTCAGCACACGGCTGCGGGTGAGGAAGGCCAAGCTGCTCGCCCCTGAGGAATACCAGCGAATGCTCAATATGAGTCTTCCCGAGATCATCCGTCTCATCGGAGAGACCGAATACCAAAAGGAGGTCGACGAACTGGGTACCTCCTTTGAAGGGATCGATCTCATCGAGGTTGCCCTCTCCTGGAATCTCGCCAAAGAGTACCAGCGGGTCATCGACCTTGCCCCGGGAGCTCTGAAGGAGTTCACCATGGCATACCTGCGGCGATGGGACATCTACAATGTCCTGACTATTCTCCGCGGGAAGATGCAGGGAATGAAGGAAGGGAAGATCAAAGAGGTCCTCATCCCTGCCGGGAGTCTGGACCGGGTCATTCTTGACCGGATTCTCGGTGAAGAGTCGTGTGAGCGGGTTGCTGACGCCCTGAAGGACTGGAAGATGTATCCGACGCTTGCCGGAGAGTTATCAGACGGGTGTGCACTCGGTTCGTTTGCAAAGCTCGAGAATGAACTCTACAAGCAGTTGTATGCGGATCTTCTCCAGATCGCACGCCGGGGCGTGAAAGGAGGAAACCAGTTCCTCAAATTCGTCCAGCTGGAGATCGATGTCAAGAACATCAAGACACTCTTCCGGATGAGAGGCGATGGATACGATGAGGATGCACGGGAATTCTTCATTCCGGGTGCGACCTTCTCACCTGAAGAACTCCAGCAGATGAACCAGATGAGTAGCAGGAACGAGGTCATCGACACGATTCAGAGTCGGATCAGGGCCAGAGAACTGCTCACGGCACTGGAGGAACTGCGGGCCGAGAAGTCAGAGCAGGAGGTGGACGCTGAGCTCACCAAGACCCAGCTCGACCGGATGGAACAGCTCTCCAAGATTAATCCGTTCTCAATCCACCCGATTCTGGTGTACCTTGAGAAGAAGAAGTATGAAGTCTTTAACCTGCGGGCAATTGC
The DNA here is from genome assembly GCA_964610235.1 of uncultured Methanospirillum sp. Taxonomy (GTDB): domain Archaea; phylum Halobacteriota; class Methanomicrobia; order Methanomicrobiales; family Methanospirillaceae; genus Methanospirillum. The sequence goes on from CAZSVH010000082.1 coordinate 6,438, forward strand.
CCGGGGAAAAGAATCCAGACTTTCTGGTGAGACGATCGCGAAGTACCTGGTGATCTGACATGGAGATCGCGGTTATCGGAAGTAGTGAGTTCATTCTCGGGTTCAGGCTGGCAGGAATCACCAAAACCTATCCTGCCGAGTCGGATGAGAAGGTTGTTGAGCAGGTGAACCGGGTACTGGACGACAGCTCTGTCGGTATCCTGGTCATGAGCAGCAGCGATATGGGAAAAATCCCACCAAGGCTCCGCACGACCCTTGAAAATTCGGTTCACCCCACGGTTATCTCCCTGGGGGAACAGGAGGGAGGGCTGTCCATGCGGGAGAGAATTAAACGATCAGTGGGTGTTGATCTGTGGAAGTAAAACGCAATAAGGGTGTTTTAAAGAGGATTGCAGGGCCTGTGGTCACTGCAATCAATCTCGACGCCCACATGTATGATGTGGTGAAGGTCGGGAACGAGCAGCTGATGGGGGAGGTCATCAAGATTAAGGGTGATGACATCATCATCCAGGTATACGAAGACACGTCGGGTATCAAACCCGGCGAACCGGTCGAGAATACCGGACTCTCCCTCTCAGTCGAACTCGGTCCCGGTCTGCTCACCAGTATTTACGATGGTATCCAGCGTCCTCTCGAGATTCTTGTCGAGAAGATGGGCAGTTTCATCGAGCGTGGTGTCACTGCCCCGGGTCTGTCCCATGAGAAGAAGTGGGAGTTCGTCCCGGTGGTGAAAGCCGGTGACGTGGTCGGACCAGGAATCGTCATCGGAACCGTGCAGGAGACGAACATCGTTCACAAGGTGATGATCCCTCCCCGTTCTGATGGTGGAAAGGTAAAGGAGATCAAGAGCGGTTCGTATACCGTTGATGATGTCATCTGTGTCCTTGAGAGCGGTGAAGAGATCACGATGATGCAGAAGTGGCCGGTCCGTGTTCCCCGCCCGGTCACCGAGAAACTCAATCCGGATATTCCGCTTATCACCGGGATGCGTATCCTCGACGGTCTCTTCCCGGTCGCAAAGGGAGGAACTGCTGCAATTCCGGGTCCGTTCGGATCCGGGAAGACCGTTACCCAGCAGTCCCTTGCCAAGTGGTCTGATGCCGAGATCGTGGTCTACATCGGCTGTGGAGAGCGTGGCAACGAGATGACCGAGGTGCTGACGGAGTTCCCCGAACTCGAGGACCCCAAGACCGGACGACCGCTCATGGAGCGGACGGTGCTCATTGCGAACACCTCCAACATGCCGGTGGCTGCCCGTGAGGCATCGGTATATACCGGGATCACGATCGCGGAGTACTTCCGTGACATGGGATACGACGTCTCCCTGATGGCAGATTCGACCTCCCGCTGGGCAGAAGCCATGCGTGAGATCTCCTCCCGTCTTGAAGAGATGCCTGGAGAAGAGGGGTATCCTGCATACCTTGCAGCACGGCTCTCTGAATTCTACGAGCGTGCAGGCCGTGTCAACACCCTGAACAAGGATCTCGGGTCTATCACCGTTATCGGAGCGGTCTCCCCGCCCGGTGGTGACTTCTCAGAACCGGTTACGCAGAATACCCTGCGTATCGTCAAGTGTTTCTGGGCACTGGATGCCAAGCTCTCCCAGCGCCGGCACTTCCCGGCAATCAACTGGCTGAACTCGTACTCCCTGTACCTGGACACCCTGAGCGCCTACTATGACGAGAAGGTCTCTCCTGAATGGAACCCGCTCCGGAACTGGGCAATGGAAGTGCTCCAGAAGGAGGCAGAACTCCAGGAGATCGTCCAGCTCGTCGGATCTGACGCACTGCCTGATGAACAGCAGGTGACCATCGAGGTGGCCCGTATGCTTCGTGAGATCTTCCTGCAGCAGAACGCGTATGACTCAGTGGACACCTACTGTGACATGGGCAAGCAGTTTGACATCCTGAAAGCCATCAGGTTCTACTCTGATCAGGCCACGGCTGCCCTGAAAGCAGGTGTTGTCACCTCGCAGATCATTAATCTGCGTGCCAAGGCGGATCTGCCACAGGTCAAGTACATCAAGGAGTACAAGCCTGAGATTGAGAAGGTCGTCAAGGCGATGGA
>CAZSVH010000083.1:0-8411 GCA_964610235.1 uncultured Methanospirillum sp.
GAGGATGTTATGAAGGGCGTGGCTGTGGAGTTTATTGGCACACTGAAGAATCAGCCTGAGCAGGAATGCGTCCTGTGGAATCTCACAGCCGATTGATGCTTCCATGGCTCCGATACCTGCCAGGGTGTGAGCAATCGGGCAGATACCACAGACACGGGATGAAATCTTTGGTGCCTGGTGCATCGTTTTTCCGATGCACAGTTTCTCCATACCTCTAACCGGGGTTATACTGAGCCAGTCTCCACGCTCAATAATTCCCTCATCGTTGACCTTGAGGACAAGTTTGGAGTGTCCCTCATGTCTTGTGGTTGGGGAAATTTCTACTACTTTGGACAAGAGAATCGCCTACATTATTGTTTTGTTCGAAGTGCTGTACCACTCATCGCTACTGCCCTCAGGAGATCTGAGGGTACGACCGTACCAGTGTACGACAAATGGTGATTTGAGAGTTCGATATATGTAATTTGTTATTTGAACGCCATTTCCCATCGAAAAAAGAAATTGGCGGCCCCTGACAGTCACACGTATTTTTTTTTTGTACAACTTGATAACAACTAAACTCATAAAGTGAGATAAAAGAACACTTTTCATTCTTTCTCCCTCCGGGGGGGTTCTCTGCTTTCAGCCCGGGAAACCCCCGCTTCCCCCGGAGAAATACCCGCACTATCAGCATCAATCTGAACCGGGGACGAATGCGTGTTACGCCGATGTTTTTCTCTCCAAAATGACGTGTATCTCCCCTCATTTGACAGCGGGTCGGGTAAAACCCTGATAATCTCGGTTTTATGGCTTTTGTCAGTGATATGTAACCGGCGCTTCCATTGCGTAAAGGAGACTATACGTTTTCCGGATCCCATCTCATACCGGTATCCCTTTTAGATCCGGGCATCAGAAGAGATCCTCTTATTTCCGGGCGTGCCCAACATCTCTCCAGCTATGGGTCCTGGGCTGAGTCCTGAACAGAATAAGATAATCGCCGATATCAGGCAGTATATTACCGATGCAGGTGCCATCAGGCTCCAGCCGTCACGGTATGATCGTGACCGGAGGAATTTTTATGCCCTATCGATGGTCCTCTTTGCCCTTGCAAACCGCCTCATCGACCTCGGGCGGGAAGCGGTCTATTCCCGGGGCTATGCCGGACCTGATGAGGAACTGAAGAACAAGGTGGTCTTCAGGCGGCTTGCCGATCACCGGATCATTGATCCTGCAACCCGGCAGGATCTTCTCAGAATGGTTGACTTTCGGAACCGGTGTTCCCACCATTTTCATGAGCTGACAAAAGAGGAACTGATGGAGATCAGTGATGCCCTGCCCCGGTACGAGGTATTTGTCGCAGATATGACGAGAGAACTGGAGCGGACCGCCCCGGTCACCAAGAGGCAGCTGATCCTGGCAGCCGGGATCGTCCTTCTCCTCTGCCTGGGTCTTCTGTATCTCTTCTTCTCGTAAAATCAGGTTCCCTCACCGATTATCTCATCGCTCAGTTCGGCAATGGTGGCCTGCCGCTCGGCAAAGGCATCATGCTGATGGATACTCTCTTCATTATCCTGGGCGATGGTAACAACCGAGTCCCCGGGAAGGTCCCCGAACTCGGCATGAACCCTCCGTGCCATCTCGCGCACACAGTCCTCGACAAAGCGGGGGTTCTTATGAGCGGCCAGCACCACATGCCCCTCGTCACCCCGTTTCAGGAGTTCGAAGATCGGGGTGCTCATCGACTGCTTGAGGATCCTGATGATCTTCTCGAGCTGTACATGGCTCTCGTCATCGGTCTCAATGGAGAGGAATCCCCGTCCCCGCTGGTTATGAGTCGCCATCGGACCCTCGGAAAAGAACTGCTCGATCTTCTCCGCATCGATAGACAACCCCTCCATCACCTCGCGGGCCCGTTCCTGCATGATATTCTGTGCACAGGGGCAGGCGGTCATCCCGGTCACCTCGGCCCCGATGCTCTTGCGTACGATCGGGTCCTTGAATGTCCGCTGGGCGATGGCACTGGCAAAGACCTTGACGACCTCCTGGCAGACCGTCCCTGATATCGGGGTCTCTCCCGGCACCATGAACTCGCTGCGCATGAGCACTTCGGTCCGGTCGGCATACTCATGCTTGTCCAGGAGTTTCCTCGCAACCATGCTGCATAACTGCTCAATCTCCTTGACCTCACCGACGATCGCCTGTTCCAGGACATCATCGATGACCTCGAAGTTCCGGGAAAGGTTCGCCCCTTTCAGGCTGCCGGGAAGATCCACGAAGATATCAAAGTTCGATATAAATATGACCGGCCGTTTCCCCGGGCGGGATACTTCAACCAGCTTCTTGACGTTCTTCACCCCGACCCGGGTCAGACCGATCCTGACATCGGGGGTGGTTGACTGAACATCCGGCAGCTCTTTAATAAAAGCCCGTTCTGCAGTTTTGGTAATAATTATCGCTCCTTTCAGATGGTAGGGATTGAGCTGATTCCTCCATATGGGTACTGCAGATACTAATAGGTTGCCACTTGTCAGGCCGGGCATCCACGGTAGCAGATGGGTGAATCGTGTCTCCTGCCCCGTGGTTTGCTCCGTCTCTTCTCCTCCGGGCATCTCTGTCCTGGTGATTCTTTCTCCTGATCTGAGCCGGGAGGTCCGTGCCTTATGTTTATCCCAAACCACGGCGAAATGATAGGTACCATGGTCGATTCATACGAGGCCCTGTTACACAAGGCATACGAGGAGGTGACCGAACCCTCCGAGGACGGGGAGCGCTGGTCATATCCCGAGCCCCGGATTACCATCGAGGGCAAAACGACCATCCTTGAAAATTTTACTGATATCGTCAGTGCGCTGAGACGCGACCCGGATCATCTCATGAAGTTCTTCCTGGGCGAACTGGGAACTGCAGGGAAGATCGACGGGAACCGGGTCATATTCAACGGGAAGTTTGAGGACTCCCTCTTCAGCCCGCTCATCAAGAGTTATGTGGATGATTACGTCATCTGTTCTGAATGTGGCAAGCCTGACACGAAACTGTTCAAGGATGACCGGGTCCTGATGATCAAGTGTGAAGCCTGCGGGAGTCACCGCCCGGTGCGGAAACGGAAAGGGAAGGCAGAGACCTCCACGAGCAGCATGGAGGCCGGGAACATCATCGAGGTCAATATCGAGTCCACCTCACGCCGGGGTGACGGGGTTGCCAAGATCGGCAAGTACATCGTCTATGTGAAGGGCGCAAAACCGGGCCAGCGCCTGAAGGTACGGATTGCGAAGATTTCAGGGTCGATCATCTTTACTGAACAACCCTGAAAAAAGTCTTTTTTTATCTTACTGCTTTATCGAGGAGAGATCGTTGAGGAGGCCTGCACAGTCCGCAGAGATGCGGGAACAGGCGGCGAGGATGGGGGCTACCGGGTCTTTGTTGTCGTGGGTGGTCACGGTCAGCACCGGGTCAGAGAACTGGAATTCAATGATATAGTTGGCGACATCCACCGTCGGATCCTTCTGGATCTCATTGATGAGGGCATTCATAAACGTGTGCCCCTGTCCAAGGAGGGCGATCCTGACCTTATCCTCACCCAGTTCGAGAACGGTTATATTCATTCCCTAAATGTGTGATGTCAGAACTCATAAAAGGTATATCCAGCCCTCAGAAGACGAACCGTTCACCATCATACCCCTGGCCCGGGAGATCGAACCTGAGGTAATGGCTCATGTGTACAACCCGGAAATCCTTTGCCTGCAGATCTGCAGCCATTGACACCGCCTCTTCATAATTGAGATGTTTCTCGACTTTTTTAAAGGACTGAGGAAAGAGGCCGTCGATGAAGAGGATATCAAGCCCGGTGAGGAGGGCAGTCGTCTTCTCAGGGAGGTGTTCGTTCGTATCAGCCGTATACCCTGCCCGGGTCGTTCCGTCCGTCCAGACCACCCCGCAGGTGTACACCGGGGGATGGGTGACCGTGACCAGGGTGAACTCGAGCCCGAAGAGCTGAAACGGGGTGTATACCGGGATTGACCGGGTCTCCCGGAGCAGGAACCCGAAGACCGGGATGCAGTACTCCATCACCTCAGGGGCGCCGTATACCGGGGGAATCTTCTGAACCCGGTAGAATTCACCGAACCCCATGAAGTGATCATAATGCCCGTGGGTCCAGATGACCGCATCAATCCGCGGGGATCCGGCATTCAGGAGTTGTCTTCTGAGATCCGGGGTGGAATCGATGAGGATGGTATGTCCCTGGTGGGAGATGAGAAGAGAGGTGCGAAGCCGTTCAATGCCATGTTCCTCTGCATACCGGCACTGGGGGCAGGAACAACCGACATGGGGGGTTCCCACGGCGTCACCGGTTCCCAGAAGGGTGATCTCCATCAGTCAGTTCTCATACAGTGTTCTTTGTCCGGCTCGCGTCACGTGCTTTTATCAGGTTCTCACCGGCGATGAGATCATCGCTGGTAATATCAGTCCTTCCGTCCGTCAGGGAGATGAGGATCGCCTCCCGCACCACCATCTTCAGGTCTGCACCCGAGAACCCGTCGGTCTCATCGGCGATTCTGCCGGTCTCGATATCCCCGGAAAATCCGGCAAGCAGTCGCTGCAGGATCATCTCGCGGGTGGCCCGGTCCGGAAGGTCGAAGGGGATCACCTCGTCAAACCGTCGCCATGCTGCCTCGTCAAGGAGCTGCGGATGGTTGGTTGCACCGATCAGGAGCACCCGGTTACGAATCAGGCTGATTCTGTCGATGTTCTTCAGCAGGGCGTTGACCGCCCGTTTCATCGCTCCGTGGTCATCCCCGATCCTGCTCTTGGCAAGGAAGTCAAACTCGTCGATAAAGAGGATGCAGGGGGAGAGGGCTCGGGCGACCTCGAAGATCCGGTCGATATTCTTCGATGTCTCACCCAGGTACTGGGAGGTGACCATGGGGAGCCTGACCTCGAGGATCGGCATATGGAAGACCCGGGAGAGGGCGAATGCCAGGGACGTTTTCCCGGTTCCCGGTGGTCCGATGAAGAGGAGTTTCCCGATATCATACACTCGGTGCTCCTTGAGAAACTCCAGGTGTTCCAGGGCGATTCTCAGTTTTACGATCCGCTGCATCTGCTCCCCGGTACAGATGATATCATCGATGGTCTGCTCCACCTCCTCAGGGGCACTGATGATGATGAGATCAAGGCCGGATCTCAGTTTCTCATCATCAGCGAGCATCCGGGAGATCCGGCGGTCCAGGCAGATCCGGCTGTCTTCAAACCTGGGGTTCAGGTCCCGTGCGTCATGATGGGTGATCCCGCTTATGAGACTCTGCTGTTCCCCGTACCAGGCCAGGACCGGGTTTTTCCGGACCCGTTCCCCGCCCCCGTGTTTGAGGAACCAGGTGAAACCTGCCGGCAGGGTGGTGATCCGAAGCCGGTGACCGAACTCCTCGTACACGGTGAGGGGGTGTTTCTCCAGCCTGAGATGGGCGTCCGGTATCCCGAGAACCCGCTGGAGTGCACTCTCGGAGACCACCACCGGCCCCCGCTCCCCTTCCATGCTCTGGACACCGAAGACCTCACGGGCGGTGGGTGTCAGATCATTGATATCCAGGTTCGGATTCTGGTTAAAGATGTCAGCTGCGAGCAGCAGTTCTATCAGGTCAAGGATCTCCTCATCACGGACCATGTCAATAACTCATATCGTTTGTGCTGATCACAGATGAACGTGCCATCAGGACGTGGTGACGATGCACCCGTCACTGGTCACGATCAGGGTATGTTCTGACTGCGAGACCCGGGATCCCGGCTCGTCCGCGAGGACCGGGTATGCATGGATAACTCCTTCACGAACGAGCCGGGTCAGGGCGAGATCGGGTTTTGGCGTCTTCAGATGCCTCCGGGCAAAGGGCAGCCCTCTCCGATCCTCTATCTCGCTGAGAATACGCCGGGCGGCAGGCATCCTGACCGGCCGCCAGACCCGCTGGTTGAAGATCTCGATTCTCTTCTGATCGCTCACAAATCCCGTTCCGGTCGTTGCAAACGGTTCAATGGCGATGATCATCCCCTCAGTCAGGACTGCTCCACCGGATCCCGGGACATTCGGGACATTCGGTCCTTTGTGGAGCATATACTGGTCCAGTCCGTGCCCGGTCAGGTTTGCCACCGGTCTGAACCCTCGTGACCCGATCTCTCCGGCAACCACCCCGCCCAGTTCGCCGATCGTCACTCCGGGTCGGATCTGTGCAATAGCCGCGTCACGCGCAGCGACCGAGGCTTCCACGAGCAGCCCGTGATCTCCCAGGTCCACGGTCAGTGCGGTGTCTGCAATGTATCCGTCCAGATGAACCCCGAGATCCAGTTTTACCAGGTCCCCGGAACAAAAGACCCGTTCATCCCCGGGTGACGGGGTGTCATGGGCAGCCGCTTCGTTGATCGAGATGTTCACCGGGAATGCAACCGCGAGGCCGGCCCCGGTGATCATCTCCTCAACGCGGGTGGCAACCTCAGCATGGGAGACTTTGGGCCTGATGAGTGCCGCTCCCTTCTGCAGGATGGAAGATGCTGCCTTCCCTGCCTGTATATATCTGTCAAAAATTTCCTCGTTCACACGATCATCTCCGTGCTGAACTCTGTCAGCCGTTTATATCCCGGACTCTTCACCACGCCGAGGTTCTCGATCCTGACCCCGCCGACCCCCCGGTAGTAGAGCCCGGGCTCGACCGTCACCACCTGGTTCTCCTCCAGGCTCTCCCCTGAAGGGGAGAGTGAGGGCCGCTCATGGATCTCAAGCCCGATCCCGTGACCGAGACTGTGGATGAACCCTTCCGTACCGGTTTCAAACCCGGCCTCGGTGAAGAAGTCCTTTACCCGCTGGTGGCATTCAGCACCGCTCACCCCGGCCGAGACAGCCGACTCCCCCAGTGCCAGGGCATCCCTGACCGCCCGGTAGAGGTCACAGACCGCTGACGACGGTTCACCCCGGGATAGTGTCCGGGTCATATCCGCATGATACCCGCTGACCTCGTGCCTGGGGAAGATATCGATGACGATCGGCTGGTTACTGCGCAGGGGCCCGTCCCCGGTCCAGTGGGGCATGGATGTGCCCTCCCCGCAGGCCACGATGGTCCCGTCTGCTGTACACCCGTGACGAAGGAGCGTGGTATGAATGGCATACTTCACCTGCTCCGAGGTGAGGGGGATACCGTCCTGGCAGAGCACCCCATCCCGGATCCCGGCCGTGCGGATCATCCTCACCGCCTGCTCCATGGCCGCCTCAACAGCCCGCTGGGCAGTCCGGATCCCGTCGATCTCTGCTGCTGACTTCACCGCCCTCATCCTTCCCACGGTGGATCCCGTGTCCAGGATGACCTGGGTTCTCTCCTCCAAAGCACGCGCAAGGCCGAGGGGAAACCGGGGGGGCACCACCACCGGTCCCTGCACGCACCGGTGAATCAGTGCTGCCGTGATCCGGGAGGGATCCTTCTCGGTGCTGATGATCTCCTCGTATCCTGCCTGCTGCCGGGTGATGATCTGCGCGACAGATTCGCGTTCTGCCCGCTCCACCTCCATGACCGGGAGTATCATGAGCGGATTCTCTCCTGGCTTTTTGATGACCGGGACCGGATCATGGGTCGTAAACCGGGTCAGGTACCGCATGTCCGGGTCATCTGAAGTGGCATAGAGGCAGAATCCCGCGGCTCCGGTACGGGTGATGAGGTCATCGAGGCAGTCCATCCTCTACCCATTGCAGATAAGACCACAAGTACTTTTATGATTGAATTGATGTATGAATGATGAATGAGTCTGCTAAAGAGCAGTTCAAGTGGAAATTCTGGCATAACGCGGTGATCCTGAACGGTGTCATCTTCTTCTTTGCCCTGGGAATCCTGGCGGTCTTCCTCTTCCCCGCCTCATGGAGACTCCCGGGATCGGTGATCTGCCTGCTAATCTCGCTGGCTCTTGCCATCCTCTTCAGGAGGCAGTATTTGAGGACAAAGGAGTGGCTGGATCAGAATGCCTGACGGGGATCAGATGCTGAAGAAGATCAAGGGGGATATCGAGCTGATAGGGAGGCATCTTGAGGTATTGTCCTCTGTTGCCGGGCATCAGCCGATCGGGATCATCAAGCTCTCGGAGATCCTTGCCGTTCCCCAGCACCGGATCCGGTACTCCCTCAGGATCCTGGAGGGTCTCGGGTACATCCGGGCCTCCCCTGCCGGGGCGATGGCAACCACCCGGGCCGATGAGCTCTTCAGGAATCTTGACACCGATATCGGGGAGATTATCGCCCTTCTCCAGGCAATTCAGGCGCTGAAGCGGGATCCGGGAACTGAACATAATAATCTTTAAATAATTTTCAGTACTACATTATAGAGCACCTCTGAGCCGCCATAACTCAGTTGGTAGAGTGACTGGCTGTTAACCAGTATGTCACAGGTTCGAGTCCTGTTGGCGGCGTC
>CAZSVH010000084.1:0-8273 GCA_964610235.1 uncultured Methanospirillum sp.
ACCTGCCCTAAAGCGTTCTGTCTGATGATGAGAGTCGAGTTCCCCGTATGCACGGGGATGAACCTGTGTCGCGATACGCATAAGCCTCTACTCTCACGAGTTCCCCGTATGCACGGGGATGAACCTCTGTCCAGTTATTCGGCTTCATAACACAATCAGCGAGTTCCCCATATGCACGGTGAACCTCGTTGATACCCGGAAGGCCGCCACCCCACCCCCTGGTGGGAGTACCGGCAACAGGGTTTCTGATCAGAAACCCTGCCTCCTAAATACCATCAGCGAGAAGATCTCAGCACGCGATGCGCCGGCAGAAGGCCGGAACCGCCCCTTGACGGAGGTATTATGCGATTTTTCCGTACACCATCAGCCGGGAGTACCCTTCCCGCAACACCGGATGAGATCCGGTCAGCCTGCACCCGTCTCTCCGGGCAGGAGACCCGGGGAGCGCTGGGAAGCGCGATAGCCACCCTCGTCCTCGCTTCCTCCCCCCGTGACCTCCAGCAGATGCGGTGGAACTTCTCTGCACAGATCCAGGACTATACCCCCGAGTACCGGAAGCTCCTGGAGGAGACGATCACCGCCCATCTTCACGGGACGTTCCAGCAGGTCAGGCTGATGAACCAGCAGGGGGCTTTTGCCCCGATGACTGACCCGGTGGCACCTGATGCGCCGGCATACTGGGAGATGGTCGCCTCCCGCTGCACCACCGGCAGGGAGGAGGGGGACCGGTTCAGGCTGATCAAGTATCTCCTCTCCGGGTTCTGCATGTTCGTGCAGCGGATCCCCGGTCACCCGGTCGGGATGCCGTTTCCCGGTGGGGACCGGGTGGACTGCATCGACGGGGTGTACTACTGCCCGGTCCGGACGAAGGCGAACGACGTGGATGCTGCCCTCTGCCCGTACTGCCCGGCTGAACAGACCCCGGAGATCGGGTACCTCCGCCCCCCGGTCCGGGGGAGTGAGCACCGGAAACAGGAGTACATCAGGAACATCTACGATTATCACCACTTTAACGGGTGATATCACTCTTCTCTGGGGCTCCCGCCCCTGCCCTTACCAGATCTCCCTGCCCTTCCCGAAGACCGCGGTGAATATCTTCGCCGGATCCGCTGTCTCCGTCACGTTCGGGATCGTCACCCCGCCCAGGAATCCGTATCCCTCCGGCAGGTACAGGGTGAAGTCCAGGGGGACGGCTCCCCCGGATACTGCCGCCGCATACCGTCTGATGCTCTCCGGGTCACTCACCTGCTGGCTGGTGCTCCCGGTATATCCTCCGGCATTGCCGGTCTTGTCTGCAAACTGGAAGGCCATGCCATACAGGGACTGCAGACTGATCTCATCAGGGGATGGAGATCCATAGATAATCCCGGTATGCAGGCTCCACCGTGCCTCCTCCCAGGAAGGCCATCGTCCGTCCCCGGCCTGTGCCATATCATAGGCACGGGTTGCGATCCACATGAGCATGTACTCATGTGAGAAGTCATGCCCCCCACTGTTCCATGCCGCATCTGAATGCTTCAGCATGAACCCGGTATCCCGGTAAAAGCCTCCCCGAAGCAGACCATACTCGACATCGGTCACCTGGATCTGAAGTGCCCGGGAAAGGATCGCAAACCCCACGCTCCAGAAGCCCTTCCTCCCGTTCTCATCATAGTCGATGACCCCGTCCCGGTTCTCATCAAACCCGTCCATGAAAGCCTGCAGGATCTCGGTCCCATACCGCTCATCATGTGCGGCGGCATAACTGAGCAGGGTCCGCTGCATATCCCAGAGCATGCAGGAGGGATTATAGTACATCGTCCCGGTCATCAGTTCAGCAAACTCCGGGCCGTCCACCCGTCCCAGATGACCGTCCAGGGAGACGAGGGGAGTATTGGTGATCTGGTCCCATCCGGTGACATAGTATCGTTGCTTCCCGATTCCCCGCCCCTCTGCATACTCATAGAGATGGTACCGGAAGAGCGGGGAGTCAGGGCCCTGCGTGGTGATGATCGCGTCCCCCTCCACCCGTGCAACCGGCACAAGATGGACAAATGGGCAGTTCCAGTGGTTCTTCTCCTGCAGGGGGATCGCTTCGGCCATGGGGAGGGTCTTGAAACAGTACCGGGCCGTGAGCAGGTCCAGTGCGACCGCGTCGAGTGATGCCCAGATGTACCCTTCAGGAACCCGTACCGCGATCCCTTCCGGATTATGGTTCAGGTTGATAATATCGATCGCGTCAGAGAGATGGATCAGGAAGACCCCCTGGGTCTGGACCGCCCGGATGACGTCTGCCTGTGTCCCTGGCATCCCGGCTGTCCGGGTCGCCTTCAGGGTTCCGTCACCGTTTCTGAGCGGGAGATCTGTGACCGGATCCACCTCGGCCACCCATGGCATGTGAGGGAGCTTCCCCTTAAAGGACGGGACATCGGCCGCCGGCATGGCATACTCCCATTCATCTGCAGACGTTCCGGTCGTTGCAGGGCACTGGGTCGGATACAGGCCTATCCCCAGGTTTTTGAGTGCATTGGTGATGAGGTCCTGTGCATGGAGTTTTAGTTTGGGGACATTCACGAGCACTGCCCCGGGATACTCACGCATATCGGCCGGATCCCCCGGGTCTCCCCCGATGATCACCTTGTGCAGGGTTATCTCCCGGTAGTTCGCACCATCAGGTACCGGTACCCGCCTTCCCCGGGAGGGATCAGTAAGATCGTTGAGATCATAGACCATCAGCCGTCCTTCTGCCCTTCCCGGCGGGAGATAGGTTCCGCTGATACTCTCCTCATACCCGGTCATCGGATCATCCGGGTGTGAGGCCGGGTGATGGGCCGCAAGGTATCTCCGCACAAAATAGAAGGGCCATCCACCGTAAAATTCTCCTGATCGTCCTTCAAAGATCGCCGGAACCGGAAGGGTCCTGCCGGTTTGTTTCCCGTATATCCCGGAGTAGAGGGCGGCTGATGTTGATGCCTCCCCCAGGGCCATCTGGTGATATGATATCCCGAGGGTGTCATGGAACCATCGCATCAGGGCCGCGATAACCGACCAGTCGGTGCATATCGGGGCACCGAGATCTTCTCCATGGGTCCCGGGATGGATGACCACCGGCCCGACAAGGTTGGGCTTGATGAGAAGTCTCTTCCCTGAGTCGATCTCCGTCTTCACCCGTCCGGCAAAACCGGTCTCCTTCTCAAGGGCAGATAATGCCGTCCCGACGGTTACATAGATCCCGTCCGTGATCCCGATAATCCGGTTCCAGGCCTCCTCATCACCAGTATTGATCACCTTCTCAAGCAGACCCGGTATGGGGCCGTATCCCCCTGAAGGGTCCATCCTGCAGCCTGCTACCGGCGACCCCTCCGCATCTGCCCTTCGCTCTCCGACCGTCGATTTCATCATCATCCCCCGCGATGCGGACTGCTGCATCATCTCCATCTCTCTCCTCCTGTTGACCAGCCCGGGTTCCCGGACTGATCGGTTCTTCTCTGCTTTACGTCTCGTCTGAACCGGAGTATCACTTCCATGAGCTGATAATCCTTTGGTCCCTGTCATCTTGTCCGGTACTCATTCCTCCCCCCTGATGAATGCGGATTCGGGTCGTGCATGATGATCGGATCAAATGGGAAGACATAAGGAAGTCAGTGCGGATACCATGACTCACCTGAAACGTCAGGAGGAAATACGATGTGGATACGAGATAAGGAAGACGGGCTGACCCACCGGATGCCGGCCCATATCATGCGATGGGAACCGACCGGGGGAGGGTTATCACCCTACGATGATGTCACCACGATCATGATCACATACCGGACAGAGATGGCACCACTTCGGGATCTGATCCCTGAGGAATTTGCGATCCCTGCACCCGTCATCCTGATCAGTTACCAGAAATGCAACGCGGTCCAGTGGATAGGAGGCTCGGAGTACTCACTCGTGACCGTCTCCACCCCGGTCCGGTACACCGGTGGTCCGGATCCTATCGACGGGATCTTCCACCATGTTCTCTGGGAGGACAAGACCGCCCCGATCATCGGCGGACGTGAGGAGGCCGGAATGCCGAAGGTCTTTGCGGATATCCCTGAGGACCGGAGGATGGACCAGGATCTCTCGGTCAATGTCAGTCATGAGGGGCGATCCTTCCTTGAGATGGAACTCGTCTGCGGACGGACCCTCTCTGCTGAGGAGATCACCGCCCTCAACGCGAACCACGGACGGATCGTCCAGTTCGGCTGGCGGTACATCCCGAAGGTCGGGCCGTTTCCGGGTGCATCCCTCTCTGAGGCGACCTACTACCCGGTGGATAACGAGTTCTCCTCAGGATGCGAATGCACCGGCACCGTGGCATGGACACGGCTGACCCCCCGGCAGCATCCGATGCAGGCACCGATCATCGCGACCCTGGCAGACCTCCCGGTCATTGAGTATCTCCCGGGTTCATTCAGACGGGGAAGGTCCTGGATGCGGATGGACCTCGCCCGTTCTCTCCCGTAGGTGATGATGATGACCAGCATATACGATGGAAAGAGCGTCATTGTGACCGGTGGGACCTCAGGGATCGGGTACGGCCTCTGCGAGGAACTGCTCAGACGCGGAGCCAGGGTCTCGGTCATCGGGAGCCGGGAGTCCAGTATCGTGAAGGCGAAGGAGGAGCTCGGGAAGTATCCCCATGCCCGGTTTGCGGCCGTTGATGTCCGGAATCAGGCAGCGGTTGAGAAGATGGTGAGTGACTGCGTGGCCGCCACCGGCCGCCTCGACTACCTCTTCAACAACGCAGGAATCAGCCATAATTACCCGTATGAACTCGTCACCCCTGAGTTATGGAAGGAGATGGTTGACATCAACCTCTGGGGCGTCGTCTACGGGGTGGATGCGGCACTCGGGGTGATGAGAAAGCAGGGGAGCGGCCATATCATCAATACCTCGTCAGTGGCAGCGATCTTCACCTCTCCCTACCAGCCGGTCTATGTCGCCACCAAGGCGGCGGTTGCCGGACTGACCCGGTCCCTCTCCTACGAGTATGCTCCCCGGAATATCTTCTTCACCGTGGTGTACCCGGGAAACGTGGCAACCCCGATATTCAAAGGGCAGGTTCCGCCTGACTCGGTCACCGTTGAAGAGGCGGTCAGGGCGATCCTCGAGGGAGTGGAGAGGAAGGACCTGAGCATCATCTTTCCGAAGCATTATGCAGATATGGCTGAACAGGCGAAGGATGAGGCATATTTCCATGCCGCCCTGAAGAAGTTCGAGGCAGAACGGCGGCAGTTCTTCAGGGAGACCCCGGAGATCGCGTACGAGGAGCACGTGGAGGCCAGATTCAGGAAGTGAGATCCGGCTTTCCTCTCCTCTCCCCGGTCCCCTCCGGGCAGGCGTTCCCCTTTCTGCCCGGAGACACCGGTAGTGATGAAAACGCTTAAGCCTCTGCAGCATGATCTTCTCCCATGAACAGGTGGCTCTTCACCGGAGTCTTCGCACTCCTTCTCCTCTCCGTATCCGTCTCCGGGGCAGGAATCATCCCTGAAGACCTCAGGATCATCACCGAGGTGTATCCTCCCTACAATTATGAAGAGAACGGCACCCTGAAGGGCATTGCCATGGACCTGGTGGAAGAGGTCCTCGACCGGCTCGGGACCGGGATTGACCGGGATTCATTTGAGATCCTCCCCTGGGAGGAGGGATATGCCATTGCCCGGAACCGGACGAATACGATCCTCTTCTCCACCGCCCGGACTCCCGGACGCGAGGATCAGTTCCTCTGGGCCGGCCCCCTGGCATCTGACCGCAAACTCCTCTTCATGCGGGCAGATCCGGATTCATCAGCCCGGGCGGATCCTGCATCCCTGACGATCGCGGTGGTATCAGGGAACAGTGCCCTGGAGTATCTCATCAGTGCCGGGGCAGATCCTGAGGCGATCATCACCGTTCCCACCATCTCATCCGCGGTCCTGATGGTTGAGAACGGGACCGCTGACGCTTTTGCATACGGGGAATACGCCGGGAGAGAGGCGATCGATCGGTATGCAGAGGACCCGTCCGGGTTCGTGGAGGGTGCAGCGATTGGGGAGGCCAGTGAGTATATCGCCTTCCATCCGGGTACGGATCCAGCCTTCGTCACTGCCGTGGATACCGGGATCCAGGAGCTGAAGCGGGATCGGGCAGAGACCGGGATAACCACCTACGAGGCGATTCTTTCCCGGTACCTCCCGGCCCGGTGCGACCCTGCCCCGATCTCCCGGGAGAGTATCATCTCCCTGACCGATACGACCGCATCCGCACTGCAGACCGGTGCGGATGAGGCGATAGCCGCGATCAATGCCGGGAATCCCCCGTTCAGGGACGAGTCAGACTCAGATCTCTATGCCTTCGTCTTTGACACCGGTGTACACCTGGTCGCAAACGCGGTGAACCAGCAGCACGTCGGCAGGAACCTCTCCGGTACCACCGATGCATACGGGAAACCCTTCCGTGATGAGATGATCACCCTGGCCCGTGAAAACGGGTCAGGATGGGTCTCGTACGTGTACTCGAACCCTGACTCACTCGGCCTCTACCAAAAGGAGAGTTATGTGAAACTGGTGACCGGCAGTGACGGGGCTGAGTACGTCGCAGGTTCAGGGAGATATCTCTCCTGCACTGAGTTCCCGGCAGCCGCTGCCCGGATCTGACCCGGCATATTAGCAAGGGAGTTGATATCACCCCGGGGGCAGGTGATATCCGTGGTCCATGGATGCCGGGCTGGGGGATGATCCCGGCCGGTGAGGGGACCTGCACCGGTCAGGCCGCTTCCCGGCTCATCCCCGATGACAGAAGAGCAATGTCCTGCCTGAGTCTTTCGATGATTCCCTCCAGGGTCCTCTCCTCTTCGTCCAGATCAACCGGAACAGCTCCGGGATGGAGGGTCCCTGCCAGATACTCAAGGGAGATGATCCATCCCGGTCCGGTGGGTTGGTGTCCGGGAGAAAGCCCGTACACCCGTCCGGTCTCAAGGGCCGGGGCAGTGATCTGCAGACCCCTGCAGATCTCCCTGAATTCATCCGGCTGACAGGTTCCCATCCCGGTACAGATGATCACGTCAGGATTGAGAGCGATGAAATCCTCCCTCGAGAAGGATGATTCCCTGTCTTCCTGGTGTGCTATCCTCCGGTTCAGCACCTCACCTCCAGCCCGGTCTGCCAGAGCCACTTCCATCTTGTCCGGATAGGAAGGGAGGAGCGGGTGGGAGAGGGCACAGAATACCCGCGGGCGGGGAAGACCTGCCACCCGTCTCCTGATCTCATCCAGCCGTTGCTCATAAAACCGGATGAGTGGCATCACCGGACCCTCAATACCCGCATACGATGCGAGGAGCCTGATATATCCGATGTATCCCTCCGGCGTGGCGAAATACTGCTGCAGGTCCTCGAGGAGGGTACCTGAGAGGATCCTGACCAGAACCCTGCCGATCACCTGCTCATCACGAATCCCCAGGTGCTGCAGGGTACCGGCGACCGTGTCGAGTGCCACAGATGTCCGGTATCCCCCTCTGAACCGGGGTTCGCATCCCTGCCAGGTATGAAATGATCCCACCACCGGCACCATACGACCGCAGTCACAGGTTGTCGTCCCGCTCCCCCTGAGACGGGCACCCATGGGACCGTAGAATGACCGTCTGATGAGCACCTTTTCGCATGACGGGCAGACGGTACTCAGATGATCCACAGACGGTGTGTTGAAGAGGTACACCCAGGGAAGATGGTCACGACACCTGAGCAGGAGTGATGCGGCTTCATCAGGAGTTGGTTCCCGGGCCTTATCAGCGCCGGCGAACGGGATAAACCTCATGATATGCAGCGGAATCTCATCCGAGATCCCCGAAATCTCCTCTGCAAGCCTGATGAGGTCATCGTCAAATCCGTGCTGGTATACCGCGGATATCTCAAGATGGATATTGGCGGCATAAATCTCCCGGATATTGTGGAAAACCTCTGAAATTCCGCAGGGTGCCTTGCAGGAGGAATACGCCTCGTCAGAAATCCCCTTGATCCCGATGTTCATGAAATCCATGCAGGTGATGAACTGGTCACGGATATCACTGCTCATGCACCCGTTCGTCGCACACCCGGCCTTCAGACCGGCCTCTCTGATGAGGCGTGCCGTCCTCACCACCGTCCGGGGAGATACGGAAGGTTCGTTCAGGCAGAAGATCACACCTTCACAGGCATGCTCCCGTACCTGGCTGATCACCACCTCCGGGCTGACCGGTCTCATCGCCTCAGAGAGGGCATCCTGATGATCGATCAGGATGTGAGAGACAC
>CAZSVH010000085.1:0-8129 GCA_964610235.1 uncultured Methanospirillum sp.
TCGTCCCCCCCCTCGTCTCGGGCAGGAACGACCGGGAGAAGTTGATCAGCCCGTCAAGGAGCATCATCACGCAGTCCTCGTCCCCGTCACACTGCCCGGTGAAGATCCCGTTCGCGACCATCGTATGGTCCTGGTCCACGGTCAGACAGTACACCCGCTCCTCCTCACTCGGAAGATAATCGATCGCAGACACCCGGTCCGCGATGACCACCCCGCCCTCCCAGACCGGAACCGCATCACCGATCTGCACCTCCATCGCCCGGATCTTCCGGAGATAGGTCACATCCCAGACCAGCATCGCGTGATCCGGGGTGACCCTGAGCTCCTTTCCGCGTGAGGTGATGAACCGGATCAGGTTCCGGGGGGCCGGGTGGACCGAGACCGCGGTCAGTCTGCGCAGGTGGGGGATACCGGCCGTATCCACGCTCCTGATATGGGCAGGCCGCACCGGGTCCGCATACCAGGTCCCGTTCCCGTCCACCCCTGCCTCTGAGAGGTCGAGCCGCTCAAGGACGAACTGGCGGATAGGCATCTCGTGGACCCCGGTCCCGTCAGCGAACTCGATCCGGGTATCCCCGTGGAAGCAGTTCCGCCGCTTGGCTGCATGAAAGAACGGGTGCCCGTACCCGACATTCGCCCGGGAGAACCCGATGATCCGGGAGAGCACCCCGGCGCTCGTGTGGGGTGCAAGGGCGATGATCAGGTGGCCAATCAGGTCACTCCGGTCATTGCACCGGTAAAAGGGCTCCAGCCCGTAGAACTTCTCGAGGAGCTGATCGATGAACCGGGTGCAGGCAAGCAGGTAATCCCCGCACCCCTCCGGAACCAGGATATCCTGGGGAGGCAGCTCCAGGATCTGGTCCGGTGAGGTGAGGGGTGCCCCGGTGATATCCCGGTCATACCCGAGTTCAGCCAGCCGTTCCGGTGACACCCCCACCTCACGCGGCCGGAAATGGGTGATCGGCATATCGATGATATCGAACCTCACCGTTCCGTCCTTGAAGACGAAGAGCTCGTTCAGGGAACGGAGCACCCCCTTCTCCAGGGGCTCCACCGGCCTGAACCGGGAGACCAGACCCTTCACCCCTTTCACGAGATCCCCTTCCTTTCCCCTCACCCCGAGATTCTCAAGGGCGGCCAGGTAGAGTTGTCTCACATTGACCGTGTACTCCCGCGAACAGCTCCCCGGCATCCCGCACTGGGGGCAGGGAGCATCACCCGTCTCCAGGCCGCATCGCGGGCAGGAGATGACCGGCTCGGTATGTGCCCCGCAGGTACACCGGTTCTGGTAGGTCTCGGTCCGGCAGGCCGGACACCGGCGGACACCCATCTCGAGCTTGAGGATACCCCCTTCCGTGTTCGCCTTGTAGGTGTGTTTTCCGGCCTCCTGGAGGGACCGCCGTGCTCCTCCCCCTTCACCGACCGGGAAGAGGACATGGGGGGCCGGCTTCATCTCCCGTGGCTTCGACTTCCCGGGTCTCCCCATCCGCCCGCCGATCCGGGTCCCTGCCTTTGACCGCAGCCTGAGCCCGGAGAGGTGCATGATCAGCGGGAGCGACTCTGCCGGAAGGGTATCATTCCATGCCTGAACCGGCTGCAGGTCCGGATCAAGCCCCAGGCACCGGCAGAAGAGGAGGGACGGGCTGACCAGGATCTCCTCACCCCGGACTGTATGCGGGCAGAGGATGTCCTCGAGGATCTGCTTGATCTGTGGGTCCTGCGGGATATGGAGGGTATCCCCCTCCCTCCGACCCCGTCCGGTGATATACCCCGCCAGGGTTCTCACCTGACCGGGTGAGATATCATCCCAGAGCAGGGTGTAATCAGGATGGAGAAATGCCCCCGCTTCGCAGCAGGCCAGGGCCTCCTCTTCGGTACCCGGACTCCCCTCTCCTCCCTCCAGGTGCCACCATTCCGGACAGTAGGCACACGGGGCGAGGACATGGTTATTCTCCATGAACTCCCCGTAACTGATCAGGATCTCCCCCACATCCAGGATCGACTGGACCTGCGGACTCAGTTCCCGTGCCAGCTTCGCATCATCGATCCTGAGCACGTCCCCGTTGATCAGCCTCACCGTCGGCCCCTGGATAGAGTCAACCGGTGATATCCCGGCAGCCTTCCCCGGCCGTTCGGTCTTCATCTGGGTCCCGACCGCGAGAAAATCCCCCAGGATATGGAGAGTCGCCGGGTGAAGACCCGCAGCAGCAAGTCCGGTATTGCGTGACCTGCCGTATACCAGCCGAAACCCCCCCTTGCGCATCGGGTAGGCAAAGACCGGCCTGCCCCCGATGAGATCCCTGAGGTACTTGTCCTTGGGATGGATCCCGACCTCCTTCTCCTCTGATTGCCCGCCCCCGGTCGCGTGCATCAGCTCCTCAAGCCAGTCCCACCCGTCCATCTTCATCTTCCGGACATTCCGCAGGACCTTGGGTGCCTTGAGGATGAGCCCCTCGGCGATGACCAGTGCCATCCCTCCCCGGACAGCATTCGTCTCAACCCGCTCAAGGTTCCGGAATCCTGAGACCTCCTCCTTCTCGGTCGGCTCCCCGTCGATACAGACCGGGCAGTTCTGGATGATCAGCCGGATCTCCTCGGGCGACGGGAGGTACTGGAGGCTCATGATGCTGTTGTACTGCCTGATCTCCTCAATGTACCGCTCGATCTCCTCAGGACGGGGGATGTACCGGTTGATCCCGAGCAGCCTCCGCACATAATCCCCGACCAGGACCGAGAGTGCCTGGGCCGTCCCCCCGGCACTCCGGATCGGACCGGCATAATAGATGGAGAGGTACTCAGAACCATCATCATTCTTCCGGATGGCGACCTTCGCGATCCCCTCAATAGGTGCCGAGACCACCCCCTCGGTCACGAGTGCCATCGACGTCCGGATGGTATGGTCCAGGATCTCCTCCTTCTCCGTCTCCCCGAACATCCGTGCGGCAAAATCGTCCCCGATCTTCAGTGATGCCTCCTCCCGGGACATCTGTGCCTCGAGTTCACGGATCCGGGCTGCCACCCCCCTGATCCCGACCTGGGTCTCGACCCGGTCCGCGAGATCGTTCGCTATCGGGATCTCAACGACCGTCTCAGGGTCCAGTCCCTTCTTCCGGGCAGCATTGGCGACCGCCATCGCATCAGCAAGCCCGCTGTTCAGGCGGTCATAATAGGCCTGCATCCGGGGAGAGATATCAGCCATACCAGTACCAGTACATCTCCCCTGCCGCAGAAAAAGTGCCCGGTACCGGTGAGAGGGACCCGTACTCAGGGGGAGGGACGGGGATGAGTTCCCGGGTGTATCCGGCTGTTCACCTCCATGATCATCCCGGTCACCTCGGCGTCTGCCGACTCCCGCGGGATGGAGGTGAGCACCGAGAGCGCCCGCCTGAGTTCACCGGTCATCATCAGGGATCGTGCCATCCCTTTCTTCGCCAGGAGATCCTCCCCGTCACTGACCCGGCCCAGGGATCGGATCGCCTCCCGGTAGTATGCCTCTGCCCCGGACTGGCCGAGGGAGGTGAGTTCATCTGCCTTCTGAACCTCCGCAAGCCCTTTTGCCCGCCATGCCTCTGAGAACGAAGGGAGCCTGGCCGTCGCGGTCTCATAGCTCTCGATCGCCTTCTGGAACTCCCGCTCCTCCATCCACCGGTTTCCCTCGCTCAGGGCCTCCCTGGCCCCGGCTGCGTTCATCCCCCCGATCCAGGGGATGAGGAAGAGCTGGGCGATGATCAGCACCCCCATGAGGAGGGTGAGGTAGAAGAGGATCACCTGGATGTACCGGGGGATGGCACTCACCGGCTGCTGCGGTCTGCTCTCCTCAGGCCGGGTCTTCCGCCTCCCTGAACCGGTCTGGTGGGTGTAATACCAGGTCCGCGGGTCCCGGTACCGTCTCCTTCCCTGGTAGTACTCCCGGTATGGCGAATCCCCGGCCTCGGCGAGGGAGGCATCATACTCCTCCCGTCTCTTCACGTCATTGAGGGTCTGGTATGCCTCATTGATGGATTTAAAGAGTTCCTCTGCATCCGGACTGGGACAGACGTCCGGATGGAGGACCTTTGCCAGTCGCCGGTACGAGGCAGTGATATCCCTGGCTGATGCATCACGGGGAACTCCCAGGATCTCATAATACGTCTCCTCCTGCCTGGTCATGGTACCGGTCTTCTTCTATACCGTATCAGGCGGGAGAAAATAAATACTTCAGCCGGAAAACAAGGGGGCCGGACCGGGTTTTCATCGGCATGCCGCAGAAATACAGTCTTTCAGGGTTCCGATCAGGGCGTTCGCCCCGCACATGGTGGGAACATAGGAGAGGGCCTTGCCGCTGGATACCATGATAACCCGGTACTGCTCCAGGGCCGGGGAGACGACCATGCAGGTGTCTCCATAGACCCGGGCTCCGCTCTTCTCGATAGACCGGACGAGATCAGCCTCCCGTTCGATAACCCCCCGGGCAGCAAAGATATAGAGCGGGCGTCTGACCGTGCATCCCCGCAGGTACTCCCCGATCCTGGCGAGCTCCTCTGCCGAACAGTGGGGACACCCGATTGCCACCGCCTCAGGCTCCCGGGAGAGGTACCGCTCCCGCACCTCGGCAGCGGTGATCGTCACCCTCTCCAGTCCTGTCGTATCATACGAGAAGACCCTGGCCTCCGGGGTGATCCCCTCGACATGGAAGAGGGCGACCGCCCCCGTGGCAGCCATCGCTGCACCAAGGTTCTTCAGCTGGTCACGTCCGGGCCGGATCCCGGTGAAGATCGGGATCCGGTTCCCGGCGATCTTTCCGGCGATAAACCCCAGGGCACCGAACCAGGACTCGTCCGCATCGGCAGGTGCATCCTCCACCGCGATCACCAGCCCGGGTGCCCGGTTCTCCACCAGATGGAGCCCGTAACAGGGCGTCCGTCCCAGGATCGCCGCCGCCAGGGCTGAGGGTCCCCCTTCCCGGTTGGTCCGGGCACCGATCACCGAGTTCGCGTACGCGACCGCTGATGACTCTGACCAGGCGAGATGGTCCCCGTACTCGGTGATCGTCAGGTAGTACGGGGTGCAGGTACATTCCAGGCTGATTCCGAGCCGCTCATACGCGGCGATCACCGCGAGCTGCCGCTCGGCGAAGGCCGGATCGATCCCCATCTCACGCCACCTGACCCGGTCCATCCCCACCGGGTTGAGGACCGCCGGGACTGCTGCCCGGGCATCAAGGCTGGAGAGCCACTGCAGACCCCATCTCCCGATCGTCTTGTACGAGGCACCCGAGACCTGGGCACTGCGAATCGGGATCATCTTCTCAGCCCCGAATACCTTGCCGAGGGCAACGAGGATCTCCATCATCTGCTGGCGGGTGGCCCCCCCTTCCCCGTCCAGGATCAGCTCTTCCTCAGGACTGAGGTACATCAGTCCTCCCAGGTCGCCCTGATAAACTCGTCTTCCCGTCCCATCTCCATCGTGGCGTCAATCCCCATCTTCACGTTCATACCATCGCCGATTCGCGTCGGATCAAGGGACGACCCCCGGATCCCGGAGATGATCAATGTCCCGGTATCGGCCCTGACCCGGGTCGCAATCGCGTACTCGACATCCAGAGGATCTGAGGGATTGATATCCCCGTCCACGATGACGACGTGTTTCAGGGAGGTATGGGCGGCAAAAGCGGCGAGAATCGCGTTTTTTGCATCGCCCTGTGTCCGCTTTCTTATCTGCACCACTGCATGCAGGTACCCGCATCCCCCCCGGGTCAGGACGACGTCCGTCACCCCGGTCACCCCGGCGACCGCCTTGTAGATGAGGGGTTCGTACGGGGCACCCATCAGGAGCTTGTGTTCATCCCCTCCCGGGAGAATCCCGTGGTACACCGCGTCTGGTTTGAGATGCATCCCGGTGATCCTGATGACCGGCTGTATCCTCTCAGGATCGTAGGTGCCGGTAATATCCACGAACGGCCCCTCCCGTGCCGTCTCCGCCCCGATGAATCCTTCCAGGATGATCTCGGCATCCGGCACCCTGACCCCGTTACTCAGGGTCTTCACCCTGATCTCCCCTCCCAGGAGTTCGGCTGCGAAGGGGAGTTCCATCCCGACCGGCACCCGGCTGCAACAGGCGAAGATCACGAGCGGGTGGAGTCCGATTGCGATCGCGACCGGGAGTTCCTTCCCCTCAGCGAGAGCCTGGTTCAGCATGGTATGGGTATGACGTCCCTCCACAAGACGGGCGACCAGCCGGTCCTTCCCCTGCTGGAGCATCCGGTGGACCGATGCGTTCTCGACCCCGTTGTACCGGGAGAAGACCACCCCGGCACAGACGTACCGCCCGGCATCCCGGGGGTAATGCTTCATGATCGGGATTGCATCAAGGTCCGCCCGGGTGCAGCTGATCGTCCCGTCCTCAACCACCCTGCCGTCATATCGGCAGGCAGCCAGGCGGGAAACCACCTCACCCGGACTGACTCCCAGCACCAGGGCCAGGAGGTCGCGGGAGGATACCAGGTTCATAACCCCCCGCTTTCCGTCGAGGTCATGGAAGAAGAGTAACCGGTCAGTCTCTGCCGAGATCTTCGGGGCTTCATATACAGACGAGACCGGCCGCTCAATATCCGTGACCATCCCGTGTCTGCGCATCAGTTCAATACAGGAACGCATTAGTAACCACTCCATCTGCTGCTGATATCATGCTCCACTCCCAGGTGATCCAGGATCCGTGCGATGACCGCATCGACGAGATCATCGATGGTTCTGGGCCGGTGGTAAAACGGCGGGCTGGCGGTCATGATTGTGGCCCCGGCATCATGGGCCGTGAGCATATTTGAAATATGAATCCGTGAGAGGGGATTCTCCCGCAGCAGGAGAATACAGGGCCGGCGCTCCTTGAGGGAGACATCAGCTGCCCGGGTGATCAGGTTCGGGGTGATCCCGGTTGCGATCGATGCCAGTGTCTTCATGCTGCAGGGAAGAATGACCATCCCGTCATGCCTGAACGATCCGCTGGCGACGGGTGCTGCGAGTTCATCATGGCGGTACCGGATCCCGGGCAGCGTATCCAGGTCCACCCCTTCATGGGCCGCAATCCCGGCAGCAACCGGGCTGACGATGAGATGCACCTCAGCCATGCCCGCAAGTGTTCTGACCAGCCGGTCAGCATATACCATCCCGCTTGCCCCTGATATCCCTACCACCAGTCTCATGCTCATGATCTCACCCGCAGAAAACAGCACGGATCCATGGATTGTGCATGTACAGAGATGGGCACCGCTGAAAGAAATATACACCTGATGCCGCCCGCCCCGGCACCCCCTCTCAGTCTCCTGCTTCCCGCGTCAGGGTCACCCGGGCATGCAGACCGCAGGGGATTTATTTCGCCTGATTATTATTTTTAAAAGGATATATTCCGCGCACAAGGGCTAAAAGAGAATTCCTCCTCTTCTTAGATTTATCTCCTCAATTTTATTCTCATTAAACCGAATTAAATTTTATGAGCCTTAAAATGCGATTCGGGGCCAAATCTGACCCCTGTTCAGGAATGATAGTATTTAATAGGGGTTCGTGTAAAGATTAGCACATATATCTTGGGTTCGATATATCTGGCACTGCCAGGTATGGACAATGCGGATGGGAGGCGCAATGATGACAATATGGAGATTTCTGCCATATATTCTGGTGGTTCTGCTCGGGCTGTGTGTCAGCACCGTTGCAGCGGAGTTTACTCTAACCCCTGAAGGAACGGTACCGCAATCCAGTGCTGGAAACATCACCTTTACAGCACAGCAGGCCGGCGAAAGCGGCCTGTCGGTCATGGCTGTATCGTCAGATCCTGATGGGTACTCACTGATGAACACCCTGATCCCCGACCCGTCAGCCTTCGGGCTGACCACCGAGTCGAGCGGAGGATCAGAGAAACAGATCACCTCGGGGAAGCTGAACCATGTAAATCCCCGGATATCTGAGAAATACGTGGTATATGAGGAATGGAATGCCGGGATGTCCGGTATCGGTATCTATGATACCACCGCCGGGAACACCGGGTCCCTGTACCCGACCGGGAAGCAGCAGACCAATCCTGATGTATCCGGGAGCCTGGTCGTTTATGAGCAGGATGGAGCATACGGGAACGCGATAAACAACGTCTATGCGTTTGAT